>DIXL01000114.1 GCA_002428685.1 Cloacimonetes bacterium UBA6081
ATCCAACAAAAATGAGTCCTTGCCAGCTTGTTTTGTTTCAAAGTAAGAGTTGCAAACCGACGCTGGCAATGACTCCTGCTTAGCGAGGTTGCCGATCCGAGTGAACCCGTTAAGTTTGGAGTCGATGCCGCCTGAGTAAAGTTTAAATAGGTCTCTTATTATGGGCGGCATGGACTACAAACGGCACTTGCTGAGGTAGCAACTGCCGTGTGTAGTCCTTTTAGCCATGAAATTGGGAGATAAGTTTTGGGCTTGGGAGAGGCTAAAACGACTCCACATATAATGGGGTGGTGTTGGTTTCCGCGCGGAGGCGGGAATCCAGCTAGAGAAACAGCTCTGGCAGAGCGGCAGATAGGACAGTCCAAGCCTCTTCAATTTGTGTATTCCCTAAGAACTTTTTGAAGGGCTAGATTCCCGCCTCCGCGGGAACGACAGTTTGTTTCTTACGTCCTAAGATACTTGACCAGACACCAAGTTAGTCTTTGTCTATTTCTGCATCAAGCTCTTTGAAGGCTTGGGAGGCTTTGAACTGATTGTATAAGGCTTCCTCGTTGCGGATATTGTTCACTAGGTTTTTGTTGATTTCGGCTTTGGGGATTTTTACCTGAATCCAGGTTTTAAAGCGGGTTCCACCATGCTCGGTAACTTTGCGGGTTTCGATTAAACCGGGAATTGTGCCCGAAAAACGCGCGGAAGAAATGGCTTTCACCACTTTTTGGGACAAGGCCAAAAGCTGAGGATCAAACACGCCGGCTTCTTCTTCGTAGCTTTTAATCATACCTTTAATTTCAGTTTCCACATATTGCGCCCCTTCCAGCAAAGCATTGGCTTTGGCAGTGTTCATGGATGAGGTTTCGGAAGCATTTAGCCCCTGTCCATAGGTGCAAACATAGGCCGGATCAGTTTGAGTAGCCCACCAGGTGGGACGGTAAACAATTTCGCCTTCCGGTTTACCAACTTTCTTGTTGGAACCGCAGGCAGTTAAGACAAGCAGACTTAGCACCAAGAGTGCCAAAATAATAGTGCGGAATTTCATTCTTTCCTCCATATCGGGATTTCTTTATTTTTCAGTGATAATATACTAACATTGCAAGCATGGAAAATACTCATTTTGTGTCAAGCGAATATTCACAAGCGCTGTTGTTTGGCCAAATGCTCTTCGTAGCTATGGGAGAAGATATTTCTGCCTTTGCGGTCTGCAAAGAAATATAAATAAGAGCTTGGTTTGGGGTTCAAAACTGCTTTTATGGAAGCAAGGGACGGATTGGCAATTGGGGTTGGAGGCAAGCCAGAATTCACATAAGTGTTATATGGCGATGATATTTGGGTTTCTGCATAGCTTAGCACACTGCGACGAATTCCGCGTGGCTCCAAAATATAATCCACAGTAGGGCAAGATTGCAGCCTCATACCCCGTGCCATCCTATTCATAAACACACCGGCTATCACTTCCCGTTCGCTTTCCGGGCCGGCTTCTTTTTCCACAATTGAAGCCAAAATCAGCTTGGGATAAAAATCTTTTATTTCGTGGGGATTGATGCCCTCTGAGGCAAGCTGCTTAAAAAACTCTGTGGTTTGAGTGGCCAAAATGGAATCTGCGCTTAAGTCTATGGAAAAGTTGTAGGTTTCAGGGTATAAAAAGCCTTCCAGACTGGGAACATCAAACCCCGTTAAGCGCTTTACCAGAGCGGGATTATTGGCAGAAGCCATCAGGCTGTCGAATGGCATTAATCCGCTACGGTCTATCTTTTTGAGCGTTTTAAACAGACTGTATCCTTCTGGAAAAGTGATGATAATGGCCTCGCTTTTTCCATAGCGTAAGCGGCTAACCGTTTGCCAGAGATTGGTTCTACCGCCAAAAATGTAGCTGCCGGTTTTAAGGTCTCGATCGACTCTGCGTATCTTGCTGAGGAGCACAAACATGGTTCTACTCTTAATTATTTCTGCCTGCACCAGCTTGTTACCAATTATTCTGGCATTATCTCCCGGACGGATGTTCACAATGCGTTCATCGGCAAAATGGGGGATAAAAATCAGGTATAATACGGTGCACACTATCAGTGCGCTAAGGGCAATGAAAGATATGATGATAAGCTTTAAATTTGTCATTGGCTTAAGTATTCCTTCAAAAACATGCAGGCGGCCATGGCGTCTTTTATCTTTCGGGCTTCCTGCCAAGTGTAGCCAAGCTTTTTTAGCTCTGAATCTGCTTCGCAGGTGGAATAGCGTTCGTCATATCCCCGCACCGGAATGGGTAAATCGCTTTCGAGTTTGTGGAAGATTGCCATACATTCATCGGTTTTGGGAGTATTGGTGCCATCAATGGCATAGGGAATACCAAACAATAACTGCACAACATCATGTTTTTCAATTAATTGCCTTATATCCTCAAGCAGTTCTTCATAACTGCTATTAGATAAAACACACAGCGGTTTGGCAAACATCCGCAGGGGATCACTCAGGGCTATTCCGATGCGTTTTTCGCCATAATCCACAGCCAGCACTCTGCCTTCAGGATTCATAAATTGGATTCGTCCCTCCAGATGGCAATGAACCAGCGATCTCCCACAGGGCGGACATAAAAGCGCGCCACACCGTTGGCATTGAATGATGAATTGGTAGCTGTGTAAGACAAAAGCAAATCAAAATTACAAGGAATTACAATCCAATCCTCGTGTCCCAACTCAGGGTCATTTTGCCAGAGGTCTTGCGTAGGGATTTGCAAACGCAGGTTTATCTCGTCCGGAGGAGGGTAAACCCCATCGCTGGAACCGATTCGGAACATGTGATCAGTAAGCTCCACCTCCTGGTCATACCCCCACCAGGAATCACGAAATCCGTCTTCATTAACGTCTATGCCAATTTGGCTGACCTCGCTGGCGATCAGCTCGAAACGGAACTCCGGATGCAGCAGGAGCTTATATATATTCAGGTTTTTCTCTTTGTAAGCCCGTTCCAGATTTTGTAGCAGTTCTGTGGGAGTGCG
Source organism: Cloacimonetes bacterium UBA6081 (assembly GCA_002428685.1). GTDB lineage: Bacteria > Cloacimonadota > Cloacimonadia > Cloacimonadales > Cloacimonadaceae > Cloacimonas. Next base: position 2,987 of record DIXL01000114.1, read on the forward strand.
GTTCTGAATGTCCGCATCAGAAATGTCGTAAAGCTTTGGGCTAAATGGATTTACGCAGCTTGAAATCAGTAATGAAAACAGAATTGGGATCAGGAGTAACTTAGTAATTCTCATGTTTCAGCTTTCCCCAGGACGATCCGCTGCTGCCACGGTAATCATACCATTTATCAATATACCAGTAGCCGTATTCTTTCTTCAGATGCAGCTCCAGATTGCCACTGGCCATATCTAATCTGCTGCCCTTTTGATTTCGTAAGTTTCCGCTAAGAGCATAAGTCCGGTAAAGAATTACATCGTTGGAACTGATTATATCCATCTGTTCCACAGTTCCCAGTTCCACCTGCATTTTTTCGTAACGGCTGTGTAACAATTGAATCATATCCTGCTCTTCCACCCGTGTCCAGTTAGGCGTGATGGCATAGTCGCTAACGTCTTGCGGGGCAAAATGAAAGCGATAGTCCCCTCTGAAGATGCCGGTGTAATGCACCGCATTCCGGCTGTCTTCATAACAGTATTCCAGATTCTGCAAAGCCAATTCCCAAGTGGTGGCAAAATCGTTCCAGGGAGCTGCTGCTCCAGGATTGTCAGATTCCCGCACCGTGAATATGTTGCAACTGGAAAGCACAAAAAGTGCTGTCAGGACAATAAGGACATTTCTCATAACTGCATTATTATATACATAAGTATCGTGTCAATAGAAATCTGGGGGGCAAGTTATTTAAAGCAATGATAATGACGTTCCCGCGGAGGAGACCGAGTGAAAACTATTTCACAAAAGCAGGTTGAGTCCCGTGAAGGTTACGCTTTACCGCAAGGATGGCGAGTGAAAACTATATCACAAAAGCAGGTTGAGTCCCGTGGGGACGACATTTCAGATAGTATTATGCGATCCTGAGAAACTTTTATGAGTCCCTTCGGGACGGCATAGTAACCACTTATTTGTTTGGAAGTTGGACATCTTATGCTTATCTGAATGCCGTCCCGATGGGACTCAGGATGCCGCTCAGAAGTGTTTTTACACAGTCTCCTCCGCGGGAACGACAACCTATTATCTCCACTTATTCTCCAAGCGCACTGGTAAAGCTGCGTAATATGGTTACACTTTTTGAACAGTCTCGTTTTCAGTGAGGGTTTTCAAGAGCAGATAATTATTGACAGAATAGCTCGTGATTGATTTGTACGTTAAACTGAATCAGGCCTCGGGTATGTAAAGCTTAAGGCAGGGAACAGCATAACGACATAAGGACGAAAGAATGTTGCAACAGATTGTGTATCATCTACAATACTCCGACCGGACAGCATTCGTGATAAACGATGTGGAATATTCCTATCGCGAGCTTAAGATGCAGGTGGATAGATGTTATGCATATTTACTGAAACATCCCCGGCTTAGCTTGGTGGGTATTGTTGCGCACAACGACCCGGCAACCTATGCAATGATAATCGCCACGTCTTTAAGCAACTGTGGATATGTTATCCTGAATCCCGCATTTCCTCCAGATCGTAATACCGAGATAGCCTCAGAAGCAGTGTTAAGTGTGGTACTCAGCAGCAAGCCGGAAGATGCTATGATGCTGCACGCAGAGTTGAGCTTTATTACCCTATCAGAGCTTCCCTCTGTGCAGGAAGAGTTAGCATATCTCCCACCGAACAGCAAAGCCACTGCCTATGTGCTGTTTACTTCAGGCTCCACCGGCAAGCCCAAGGGCGTAAGAATAACTAAGGGAAATCTGGAGGCTATGCTGCATTCACTTGCGGAACTGCCACTGGCAATAGGCAATGAAGACAGGGTGTTGCAGATGTTTGATCTCAGCTTTGACGGCTCTGTGCTGATGCTGTTTATGTCGCTATGTGCGGGTGCGGCTATCTATACAACTGATCCCACTAAGATCAAGTATCTGGAGATAGCCAGACTGATGGTAAGACACCAGCTTACTTTCGTGTTTGTAGTACCATCTGTGATCGGTTTGTTGAAGCCCTTTATACCTTCGCTGTTTTTGCCTTCTATCACCACTTTCATCGTGGGAGCGGAGGCAGTGTCCTACAGCCGCTTGCAGAGCATCATACCATGCATTCCCAATGCCACAATCTGGAACCTTTATGGCCCAACCGAGGCCACCGTATGCGTGTTGGCATATAGAATGGATAGTCACGTGGAAAGGGAACTGCATAATGATCTTATACCCATCGGCAGGCCAATGCCTGGCGTTGCACACCTGATTATGAACGATGGCAAGGTTGTTGTCGAGAATGATGAAAAAGGAGAGCTGTTTGTTGGTGGAGATCAGCTAAGCAGTGGCTACGTAAATGCACCTGAGCAAAACCAAACAGCATTTCAGTATCTGCCCTGGGTTGGGCAATCCCAACGCTTCTATGCCACCGGGGACATCGTGTTTAGAAACAAGTATGGCAACTACATGTATTGCGGAAGGAAAGACCGCCAGGTTAAGATACAGGGTAATCGCATTGAACTTGCCGAGATTGAGTATCATGCCCGCACTTTCACTGATTGCGAGGTAGTGGCAATGGTCAGCGAGGATGATGGCGTTGAGAACCTGCATCTGTTCGTGGAGGATTATGCCGGTTGCGAGGAAGCAATAATCAGGCATCTGGATTCGAAGCTACCTGCTTGTATGATTCCCAAGCAGATAAAGAACGTGAAGCAACTGCCCAGAACCGATAGCGACAAAACCGACATGCAGCAACTGCAAAGAGATATTAGAAAGAGGGGAAATGATTGATAGAACACTGGCATTACAACAAATAGAAAGCATCATCGGCCAAACATTGAAACAACCGGATGTTTGCATTACCGAGCAAAGCACCGCCAAGGATATAAAAGGTTGGGATTCTCTAAGCCACATGACAGTGATGGTGGCGATAGAAGAACAATTTAACATTAAGTTCAGCTTCATGGAAATGATTAACATGTCCAATGTAGGCAGCATGATAGATTGCTTGTTGGAAAAGCTGTAACAGATAGCATCTTATGTCTCTGGTTTCGGTTCTGTATCTGGTATTCCTGACAATTGTGGCAATAGCCTACTATGCCATCCCCCAAGCCTGGAAAACATGTCTGTTACTTATTGCCTCCTTGGGGTTCTATGGCATAAATCAGGGCTTTTACATTTTTATCCTGCTATTCTCAATAATTGTAAACTACACACTAATCCGGTTATGGGCAGCAAAGGCAGCTAAGCCTTGGGTTATCGCGGCTGTGCTGTTCAACGTTATGTTGCTTGGTTTGTTCAAATACATCCCCGCTATCTTTGGTTTTGCACACAACCCCAATGGCTCTTTATTCCAGCGGATAGCCATCCCGATTGGCCTATCCTTCTTCAGCTTTCAGGCCATCGGCTATATGCTCGATCTGCATTGGAGCGGCAAGAAAACAGTTGCCACGTTCCCACAATACTCCCTGTTCATGTCTTTCTTCCCGCAGCTCTTAGCCGGGCCGATTGCCAGAGGCAAAAGCTTCATTCCCCAGATCAGCCGAGCTAAATCCTTCGATTATTCCTGCATTGTTGCCGGTTTACGCAGGATACTCTGGGGATTGTTCAAGAAAGTGGTGATCGCCGCCAATCTCGCACCCTACACAGATGTGGTGTTCCAAAACTACAGGGAGCATCAGGGGCTGACCATCATCCTGGCTGCCATAGCCTACACCATCCAGATCTTTATGGATTTCTCTGCCTACAGCGACATCGCTATTGGCTCTGCCAAAGTGCTTGGTTACGAGCTGATGGAGAACTTTCGCATACCTCTGTTTGCACGCAGCGTAACCGATTTCTGGCGCAGGTGGCACATATCGCTCTCTTCCTGGGTGCGGGATTATCTGTTTATGCCCTTGCAGTATCAAACCAGAGCCTGGGGCAAGAAAGGCATGCTTATGGCCACAATGCTAACCTTTCTGTTGATAGGTGTTTGGCATGGGGCAAACTGGACATTTGTGGTGTTTGGTCTGTTGCAGGGATTTGCCATCAGTTGGGAAATCCTTGCTGTCCGCTTTCGGGAGCAGTTGTGGAAATTACTGCCGGATTGGTTGAGCAAGGCTGTATCAAATCTAACAGTATTCTTGTTCATCACTGCCTCTGCTATTCTTTTGCGTTCCGCCTCCATCGGAGATGCCTTTGCTTTTATCTCCCGTATATCTGTTAGTACCGGCACGGTGTACTTTGGCTCCAAACAGCTACTTATCTTTGCTTTGGCAGGCATGACGTTTGTGTTTGGAGTGGATGTACTTAAGGGCGAGATGCTCATTACCGAATTTATAGATAAACAGCCAGGCCTGCTACGCTGGTCGCTATACATCTTCTGCATAATAGCTATCTTGCTAATTGGTTCCCTCAGAAGCGATAACTTCATTTACTACCAGTTCTGAGCCATGAAACGTTTGTTGTTTAAGTCTATCCTCCTGCTGGCAATAACAATCCTGCTGGACTTCAGCATCGGCAAAGTATTGGCATACATGTTCTTTGCCAACACCAGCGGTGCACCCGGCTATGTACTGAACCACGCAGTAGCCAAGCATTATGACGCCTACATCATGGGTGCCTCGGGTGCCCAAAGAGGTTACATCCCCAGCATATTAAGCCAGGAACTTGGCATGAACGTATTGAACACCGGGGAAGCCGGAACCAATATCTTTCATAACTATGCCGCACTTAAGCTAATTTTAAAGCAGAACACCCCCAAGCTAATTATTTGGGACTTAACCGATGCAGATTATTATTACAGACCCGATGCCGGTAAAACAGGGATGATAACTCCATACTACAAAGATGCCTCCATCAAAAAGCTGTTATATGACATGGAGCCCTTAAACAGGCTTTGGCTTTGCAGCAAGATTTATCCCTATAACGGCAAAATCCTAAGCATTGTGGGGTCATATTTCCTAAAGCCCAATGCCGAAGCCGGTGGAGACAGGGGCTATCATCCCATTCTGGGAACTATTAATCCCCGTTTGCGAAGCTTGTATCTACGGCAGTTCAGCGAGGAGCAAAGCTACGTTCTGCATCGCAGTAAGGATGATGCCGCCAAGGATGTTCTTATCCGCAAATACTTCCATGCGTTCATCAGGCTTTGCCAGCAAAATAACATACAGCTAATCGCCTTCCACTGCCCCAAAGCTCCGCTAAACAGCCAAATCGCCTCCACTCCCCTGATTTCCGTAGAGTTGCGTGCCCAGTTGCATAAATATAACATCCCGCTTTACAGCATCATGCCCAGCCAATACCCACAGATGAACGAGCTGAATCTATACTATGATTTCAGCCACCTGAATCACAGAGGAGCACAAGTGTATAGCCGGATTGTTGCCCGGCATATACGTAACACATCCAATATGATGCCTGAGTGATTCCCGTGTAACTCCTGTGTCGCCACACAGGAAACGCATGGCAGATAAGCGTTTAGCGTGTTGTAACCCTTGCATGGATGATAAGTGTATGATAGATATATCATAAAGAGGAAAAACGGTGGAGAGACAGCCTACTGATATCAAGTAGAGATTGTCGAATAAACTGGAACACCGAATGAATTAAGCGTTCCGATTTTTGTGCAATGGCTTACTCAAATGCACAAAACTACTTCAGTAACATCCTATTAAAGCAATCACCCTCCATTCGTTTTGACCCAAAATAGACTCCATAAGCTTGCAAACGCAACTACCGGATACCTCCTATGCCTGCATCTACCATCCCAACTATTAGCTTTCTCAGGTCTATTTTAGGTTAAAACGGTTTTTTCTGTCAACTTTTCATGCGCTGCATAAATCCGCTTCCGTTTTTCGTGGTCCCCGTTAGGCAACGAAATTTTCTGGAATTTTATAGGCTCGAAAGGCGGAATCTCAATGTTGTCCCAATTTTCCACGACATCGGTTGTATGCATCAGCTTTGCTTGGTAGTCAGCGCGCAATTTTTCCAGACCAAATCCTTGATACTCCTGTATCAATAAGTCAAACCAAATAATTATAGTTCTCAATTCCTCAGCTTGCAGTTGCCAGGCAAACTTGTAGATGATATCCCAACTGGAATACATTTGTACAGCCAGTTCACCAGATGTACTACAATGGTCAAGATCAGGAAATATCAGATGTAGTCCCAGATTGAGAAATATCTTGCAATGATCATACTCGACCGGATAACCGATGAAACTATAGTTACTATCTTCAGCTCCTCCTGTATCGATTAATTGTTTGGTCGTGCAAAAATCTCCTAAAACTCTGGAAAACTCATGAAATTCACTACGAATAGTAACAGGTTCATTTATTAGCATAAACACACCTCCCACATTATCCGTCCGATAGCCGATCCGAATCTGATAGTAGGGATCCGGATAACCTGTATCAAGCATATAAGGTACATGAATTCCAACCTTCAGGAACTCGATCCACACGTAATCATTTGTTAAGATAAGCTTTCCTTGCATATTTACCAACCTCCAGTTGATTTCAAGAAACTGTCATATCTGGGTTCTGGGTTTGAAGCGCACAGATTCTTCATATCCAATCTTTAGATACTTTATCTATCTTTTGCATGGTGTCCATCGTGAAAGCCAAAATCTTGGCAATGAACTCCACATTGTTGATCTCGTCCAGGGTCAGCACTCTGCCCTTGCGGTCTTTCAAGTATTTATTCAGGACTTGATATCCGCCATCTCCTGCTTGAAGCAAACTAATAGTTTCTGCAATTCCGGCCTTAGGGTGTGCTCTGTAACCTCTTCAGGTTTGTGCACTTTCAGTGCTTTGATGTATTCAATAAAATCAAGCATCAAACCTCCATCTTAGTTCGGACATCCTAAAAACAGAAATGAATTGCGTCAATGAAATATTTGGTTTATTGAGAGTTTATCTTAAAATAATTGTTAGAACTAATGATTGCAATTGGATCAAATTCGTCAACCCACAAGAGTTTTAATCTTTGCCCCAATTACGGAATTAATGCGGAATCATTGCGGATGAAATCCATATTAATTCCGTATTAATACAACTTCCACATTGACAAAA
>DIXL01000012.1:0-38344 GCA_002428685.1 Cloacimonetes bacterium UBA6081
AATTGAAAGTAAACTCTGTATAAGTAGTGTGTAGTCTCGCATCCATTTTATCGCCGCAATTGTTTCAGCAGTTAGCACACTTGATAAGAGATAAGTAGTGTGTAGTCCTTTAAACCTGCTATTTGGGAGATATATTCATAACTGGGATTGGCTTAAACGACTCTACACGAACTGCACCTTCCAGCAAACTCGGCATATCAGCTTAGGAGGTTGTAAATCACTCTTCCCAAAAGCAGCAACAAGGCCACGATAAATACTTCCTTAATCAGCTTGTTGCCTTTTAGAATCACCAGCTTAGAGCCTAAAATATTCCCTGTAATACCACAAATTGCCCCTGGAATAGCCAATGGGTAAAAGATGTTGCCAGAAGCTGCAAATGTGATGAGGGCAGCAACATTGGAAGCTAAATTTACCACCTTGGTATTACCGTTGGCGGTAACAAAATCATAGTGCATTAAAGAAGCATAAATCAGGATTAAGAATGTTCCGGTGCCCGGCCCAAAAAAGCCGTCGTAAAAACCAATTGCCAATCCCGCCAAACTGCCTAACAGCATGCGGTAAGCTTTTCGGAGCAAATGCGGTTGGCTTTTCATGCCAAGATTGCGGCTGGACATGGAAATTACAGCCGCAATTGGAATAAGCACCACCAACAGATAGTTTAAAAATGCAGCAGACACTCTTAGGGCAATTGATGCTCCCAGCCATGATCCTATAAGGGCAAAAGCAGCACTGATAATTGCCACCGGTACATCAATCATTTTTGCCCGGAAATAGTTTGCCGTGGAAAAAACGGTGCCAAAACAAGAGGAAAATTTGTTGGTTCCCAAAGCAAGATGCGGCGGAATCCCCACGCTCCAATATGCCGGTAAAGAGATTAGCCCGCCACCGCCTGCAATGGCATCCACCAATCCTGCTAAAAAGATGAAGGGCAGGGCGATAGCATAGTCAATTAGCGTAAGCTGTATCATCATTTATAACTCTGCCTTAAATTCCAGTTTTAGTTCATGAGTGCTGGATTGGCCAGGATAATCGCTAAACCGGTAATCCAGCGAAAAACTGCTAAAGTTGTTAATTCTATATAAGCCATTTAGCGAAAGAGCGGGGATCCATCCCTCTCGTTTATTTGGCAAAAAGCCAAAGTAATTGCTGCCCGAAAGGGTGTTTCGGGTAATGGACATCCCTGCCGACACACGGTATTTTTGCATCCAGACGCTTTTAAAAGTGGGGGAAAGCTGGATGGAGTTTAGCGTATAATTTTCGGTGCCATCCTGTTTGCCGCCACTTTCGGAAGCGATAATCAATTCCGTTTGCAAACTGGCTTGGGTTCCCAGGTTTCGCTGCAACAATGCGCTAAGGTTCTTGGCCTTGGTTTGCGAGGCATAGCGAGAGTCTTCGGCACTGTCCAGCCCTGTTTGCAGCCTGAGGTTATAGGCATTATATCCTTTGATGTCCACCTGAAGCAAACGGTTGAAGCTATTCGCCCGATCCACAGTTTGATAGCGTTTATCCAAGTTTCTATCATAGTTTAGCTGAAGATTGGTAGTAATGTGGTTTTTGATTAATTCCAACCATAAAGTCTGCTGCAGGTTTTGTCTGCCAAAGATGGTGCTATCCTCATTAAATACAGTTTCCGGCCAAAATAGATAACTGCGCCAGTCGTCTTGTGAGGCACTTTGTTCGTTCAGGATTAGCGTGGAATCCAGTTGAAAACGCCGGAAAAGTTCACTATTGAGGTAGTTGCCCGGTTTTAGATATAGTGTAAGAATAGCGTTGGTTTCTGTGGTAAGGGTGCCATTGCTGCTGGTGATATACACATAGTCAAAATCGCCATCGGGGATGCTGACTCCTGTACTGTCATACAGACCCAAGCCGCTTCCGATGTATTGCAGTTCGCGGATTTTAGGGAAGTATTCTGTTTGATTTAGTTGATAGTTTGTGTATAGCACAATAGCTTGCTTAAAAAAGGCATGGTTGGAACGGAGATTAATCAGGTCGTAATTGGATTTTGGGTTTGCAGTTGAGAGGGGAGCTTTCAGCTCTTTGTGAGTCCAGTCAAAATCCAGGCGATGGTCGCTGCTATTCAAAATCTGTTTTAAAGCATAGGTTTGAGATTTATTCGCGTCCTGCCAGACTGCGTTATTCTTAACCTTTGCCACGTCTGCGGAATAGGTAATTTGAGTCCATACCGAGCTCTGTTTTCCAAAGCTGAGCAAAGGAGTAACTTTTGTGTAGCTATTTCCCGTTGTTTCTCTATCCACGATGTTGTAAAGCCCTTCCAAGCGCAAACGCCAGCTTTTAATAAGCCAGTTTATATCTGCCTGATGATATTGCATTATTCCATCCTGGCTGTCGTCCTGATGATAATCCTGCCAGGAATAGGTGCTGCGGATATTTAGCTCTGGAAGCAGCCTTCTGGCGTTTGTGGTGCTGGAAAAACGCAGGGCATTTTGTTTATAAAGATCATAGATATTCTTATTTCGCAAAAGCAGCGAAGCCTTCCAGAAATCTCCGGTATGGGCCAAGAGTAGATTGCTCTCTTGCTGTGCCAGGCTATCTGCTGCTTCTATGGAGCTAAAATCCAGTTCCGAAGTAGGATTGCGGTATTTGCCAAACAGGTAGGTGTCAGCACTGCGTTGTTCATGATCCAGCCTGATGTTATTGGCTTCCAAAGGCAATTCTGCGTAAATATAGGCAATTCCGCCCGGATTGTCCTGGTCGTCCAGCTTGGACATGGTGTTTTTGTCATTATAAGTGCCAAGGGTTTCCACACCTGCTTTAATTATTGAGCCATCATAGTCCAAAGCTAAATCCAGATTACCTTTTTTTGCAGGAGCAATAAGTCTTTTTCGGGGTAACCAGGAACCAAGATTTTCTCCTACATAGCGGAATTTATCTGAAGAAAACTCAATATAATCCCCCAAGCCAAAGCCCATATAGCTAAAAACAACGTTGTAATTAGCCAGGCTGTCGCCAGGGGCATATTCGTAATAAATTGTGCCGGTGGAGCTGAGTATTTCTTTGTAATCACCTGTTCCATTATCAACTGCATTTACGCCTTCTCCCCAAGCTTGCAGGTCTCCGGCATTTCGCAGAGAATCTTTATCTGAGGCTGTAAACTGGTATAACAGAGGGTTTTTGCCATCATCTTGTTGCCAGATAAAATGGTGTTTGAGGCTAAGATTATTATTTATCTGAAGTAGCGAGGAATTTAAAAAACTACTGCTGGGGTAATATTCATCGGAATAGTGAAAGCGCACCAGAACACGGTTTGTGGAGCTAATCAAACGCTTGAACATCACGCTGCCCTCAGAATATTCGATGCTGTAATCTGTTCCTCGTTGCCATAAACTGCCATCCACAAATATCTCTTCGCTACCGGCTACAATTATGAAACTGGGTTGGCTGGAATTGGGACTAAGGTAATAAGGGCCTTGTTTTCCGTCAATTATGCCAAGGTCTATTGCTGCGCTTTTACCACTACCGGCCGAATATGCGGTTTGGATGAAATGCTTGTTGTGATACCAGGCGTTTATGCCTTCAAACTTGCTGGTATATTCCATGTAGCGGCTTCCGCTGAATTTGAGATCCAAATCACCCATTGCCAGTTCATAGGTTTGGCCGTAGATTTTGATGAATACGTTGTCCAGCGAGCTAAGCTCTTTAGAATCGCCTTCGGGACTGAGTTTGGACTGGCTGTCAGAGAGTTGGGCACTAATAGAAACCCCTCTGGCCAATTCACCGGATAAATTTACAAATAGCGATTGTTTCAGATCAAAAGCCTGATCATCCGAAAAAGTTATGGCAAAGGTTTTGCTTCCCTGAACGTCTAACCTGGCATCACTAACAAAGATGGGAGTATTCTTTCTTTTGATGCTGCTGAACAAACTGTCGCTCCGAGCCAGAAGTTCATAGCGTTGCAAGGGACGGGTAATGAATTCCGGAACCAGCAAAAACTCCACCTTTATGAATGCTTCTTCCGGCTCTGAAAACAAAGTCAGGAGACCTGTGCTATAATCAATGCGGTAATCTATGCCGTTTACAAGCAGCAAGCTATCTGCCCAAACGCTTTCGCTGTGATGAATCAAAGGCGAGTTTGCCAAGGGATAAACACTGCGGTTTGGCTCTAATTGAATAGTGATTTGCCGGTATAAAGACTGTGCTCCAAGGGTACTCAAGGTGCAAAGTAATAGAACAGAGAGTAAAAAAATCCGTCCTACTATCAAGGCATCATGCTTTATGGATAACGTAGGTTACAATGCCCCAGATTGTAAACTCCATCCCTTCGGTTATAGGAATAGGTTGATAATCAGGATTTTCGGGTACCAGAAACCATTCGTTACCGTTTATCTTTAATCGCTTCACCGTAAGCTCGCCATCCACAACGGCAATCACAATCTGGTTGTTGGCTGCTTCCAAAGCTCTATCCACAATCAAAATGTCATCGGGCAAAATACCTGCTCCCTGCATGGAATAACCATCTACGCGGACAAAGAAAGTGGAGGCCGGATGAGCTATCAGATACTCATTCAAATCCAGCTTACCTTCAATATAATCCTGAGCCGGAGAAGGAAATCCTGCGGGAATTTTAAACGCCATTAATGGACGACAAAGTTTCTTACCTTTCGCCAGAGAGTAGATTGCTTTTACAGAGCCGTCGTTATTGCTTTTCATTTTTAAAAAAAAAGTGACGGGCAGCATTACCACCCGCCACTTAAGTAAAATGTCCTATTTAGGCATATTCTTTAGTAGATTTTTTACTTGGGCACCGTATTTAACGTCGTTTTGAATGCGTTCCAAATCTGTTCTGGCTGCTTTGTAGTTCTTGCTTTGATAATATGCCACACCACGCAGCATCAAGGCATCAGTGTTGTTGCTATTGGTTCCCAGGGCCATTGTAGTATAGCTGATTACTTTGGCATAGTTCTTTTGAGAATTGTAATAACTGGCAAGGGTTAAAGCTATACCAGGATCACGCTCGATAGCGATGGATTTTTCATAATATTCCACCATCTTCTTTTTGTCATTCAATTCGTCGTAATTTTTGCCAATCATAGAGTAAAAGGTAGCGAGTTCAGTTTTTTCCGGGTTCGTGGCCACTAACATTTCCAGATATTTGTTAGCATTAGCCCAGTCTTTGTTGGCACGGTAAAAATTGACCATCCTGCGATACATTTCGGCATCGGGTTTTAACGCCAGAGCTTTTTGATAATATTTTCCAGCTTCCACACTATTGCCTTTTTCCGAATAGCGGTCTCCTAAATTGATATAGGCCGCAGGGTCGTTGGATGCTTCTGCATATTCAATCAGGACGGCAAATGCTCTGTTATCGTCTTTAATGTTTTCGCTGAGGATGAAGAATTTGGCATTCAGGATATCAGGATTGTTGGGCTGCATTTTTAGAATCTGGTCGTAATAAGTAATGGCTTGCTCATATTTACCCGCATCCTTGGCTGTAATTGCCATATTTTTGTAAACGGTAAGGATGTTTTGATTAAGTTCTTCGCGAGTGATAATTACGGGAGAAAGGCTTTTGTAGATGTTCAAAGCTTCGGTGTAATTAACAATTGCTTCGCCAAACATACTTTCCTTGCCGCTTTCAATTGCCATATCAGAATAAGATTTGGCGATGTTCAGATTCATCTTTTCCACATTCAACGAGATAGAATCACTTGGAACGGCAGTAGGAGCTGCCTCATTGAATAGTGCTATGGCTTCTTTAAAATTGCTGATTGCCATTTCGTATTGCTTTTCCGAAAAAGCGTCGTTGCCCTTGGTGGAAGCAGCGTAAGCTAAGGCCAGGGGGTTGCGAACCGGAGCTTGTTCTTCTACTACAACCTGCTTGTTCGAACCGCAAGCGGCGAGCAGTAGCAGCAAGCTAAGGCCTATGAGAGTGGTTATCTTCAGTTTCATTGATAAATCCTCCAGGTTTTATTAGTTCCTAAAGCCTGTTTGTGTTGTTTTTTGTCAACTTAAAAAAGCATATAGACAAAAAAATACAGAATAAAAGCGGTTTTTTTCCACACTATCAAAACTTGCATAAACATTTGCATGGCAAGCTCTTATGCAATATATGATGAGCCGCAAACCCGCATTAAATCGTTCTGATCTTAAAAAAAGTGTTTTTTTCTATTGACAGATTTTAAATGTGCGCTTTTATAAATTGCGAAAGATCTCTCACTCTTATCACGAGTAAATGAAAGGAGGTAATATGAGCAGAGACGATTTGGTAAAAAAGATCGCAGGAGCCGCTGGCATTTCTCAAAAAGTAGCCGGCTTAGCCCTGGCCGCAGTCCTTGAAGGCGTAACTGAAACCCTTAAAAAAGGTGAAAAGGTATCATTGGTTGGTTTTGGTTCATTCAGCGTTGCACAACGCAAAGCCCGTAACGGGATTAATCCCAAAACCAAAAAAGCCCTGAAGATTCCAGCTCGCAAAGTTCCCGTTTTTAAAGCAGGCAAGAAACTTAAAGAGGCTGTTAAAAAGTAACCGACAAAATTACCATTCCTATGCAGGTGGATTACCCCAAAAGGTTGTTCCACCTGCTTTTTTTTGTAAAACCACGATTCTGCTGATGCCCGCCAGAAACTTGTTTCCTGCCTGGAAGAACTATCCTGGCAATGCCGTGTTAATATCAATAAACCGGCCAATGATAGGACAATAACAAGACACTTCGACCAGGCAAGAACGGTAACCCTTGAAACAAGAGTTAATTCTTCTGCAATGGGGGTATGCTTGGAACCCATGGTGGCTTGGGTGCGTTTATCTACACCATTGCTTACACGGATGTATAGGATATAGTTGTTAACCGAATACTAGTGTTGTGTCAAACTTGGTANNATCTCCTGATTGCCACAAGCCGATCGGGAGATCAGCTTCCCTATGCTTGACAAGACACTAGCAGATAGTAGGCTATAAAGGCTCTCTTGAAAAAAGGGAAAAGCGAAGAAGAGGCAAGACTTTATTAAATACAAATAAACAAGATTGCAGGCTTATCCGGTAAATCTTTACACAGTCTTAACGCCCAGCTTATAAAATCCTAACACCAATAACGTATAATATAGGGTATATAGACTTGCATAGGAGCCACCCCCGATGAAGAAAGCTGATTTACATTGCCACACAATCTATTCCGAGCACCCAACAGAATGGTTTTTGCAGAAACTGGGTGCCAAGGAAAGTTACACTGATCCCTTGTTTGTTTACAAAGAGGCAAAAAGACAGGGGATGGACTATGTTTCCATCACGGATCATAACAAGATAGATGGTGCTTTACGCCTTAAAAAACATCCCTAAGCGAAATTTCCGATTGACAGAATTCACTTTTGCAAAGATATGCGTAATTAGTAAATGTCTTAGGTGGATTTGGAAATGAGTCATGAACTAAAACTCGCGTATCTATGGGCTAAAAGATGAGTAAAGAGGCCGGCGCCAGGATCAAGATCAATAAATTCCTGGAAGAAGCGGGATGGCGTTTTTTCGATGAAGATGGTAAGAAGGCCAATATCCAACTGGAAAAAAATGTTAAAATTTCCCAGTATCAGCTTGACGATTTGGGTGAGGATTTTGAGAAAATATCCCAAGGCTTTATAGACTATCTCTTGCTGGATGAAATGAATTACCCGGTAATCGTACTGGAAGCCAAGCGGGAAGAAAAAGACCCATTGGATGGAAAAGAACAGGCCAGGCGCTATGCAAAAGCACAAGGAGCGCGGTATATCATCCTTTCCAATGGGAATATCCACTATTTCTGGGATTTGGAAAGGGGCAATCCCAATGTTATCATCAAATTCCCCACGCCGCAATCGATAAAACATATCCGCAATGTAAAACCCAATCCTTTAAAACTGATAAATGAGCAGGTGAATGAAGATTACATCCTGCTTTGCCAATATCCCGCTTACCAGCAAGATCCTGAGTGGATCGACACTTCCCGCCGGGAGAAATTCCTGGAAGATAATGGCTATTGTTTACTGAGAAACTATCAACTGAAGGCAGTTAGAAGCATTCAGAAAGCTGTAGCCAATCACCAGGATAGATTCCTTTTTGAAATGGCCACCGGTACTGGTAAGACCATGGTGGCCGCTGCTATTATCCGGCTTTTTCTTCGCAGCGGCAATGCCAATCGGGTGCTTTTCCTTGTCGATCGCATCGAACTCGAAAATCAAGCCAAGTCCGCTTTTTTAAAGTATCTAAAGCAAGATTATGAGATAAGGGTATTCAAAGAAGGCCGTAATGACTGGGAGAAAGCTAATATCCTAATTTCCACCGTGCAAAGCCTCTACGATAGATATCCAAAAATATTCTCACCTACCGATTTCGACCTGGTAATCTCGGACGAAGCGCATCGCAGCGTAAATGGAAATGCCAGGGCACTCTTTGAGTATTTTGGCGGTTACAAGCTGGGCCTTACCGCCACCCCCAAAGACTACCTGAAACACGTGAATATCGATAAACTTCAGGCAGATGATCCCCGCTCCCTGGAACGGCGCATCATGATGGATACCTACAAAACCTTTGGCTGTGAAAGTGCTGATCCTACCTTTCAATACACCTTACTGGACGGCGTGAAAGAAGGATATCTGCTAAATCCCATCGTGTTTGATGCCAGAACCCACATCACCACCCAGCTATTATCGGAAAATGGCTATCAGGTGATGGTCTATGGCGAGGATGGAATCCCTGATGAAAGAGTATTCAAGCAGAAAGCCTTCGAAAAGAAATTCTTTTCCACAGCTACCAATAGGGTATTCTGCGAAACCTTTCTCCAGAAGGCAATGCGCGATCCCTTTACCAATGAGATCGGTAAATCGATTATCTTCTGCGTAAGCCAGAAACATGCAGCCAGGATTACCAAACAACTGAACGAACTGGCCGATAAATATTTCCCCAACATGTACCAATCCGATTTTGCGGTGCAGATCACTTCCAATATCTCACGTTCACAGCAAATGAGCATCAATTTTCAGAATAATAACCTGAATGGATACACCAAATGGCTGGAAGAATATAAATCGTCCCGCAGCAGAATCTGCGTAACCGTGGGCATGATGACTACCGGTTATGATTGCACCGATATCCTGAATCTGGTGATGCTGCGGCCGATCTTTTCCCCATCAGATTTCATCCAGATTAAAGGCCGGGGTACCAGAAAGCATAATTTCAAATATCCTCGCCGTATCGAAGGGCAGGAGATAAAGGAAAGCAAGCCCAAAACTGCCTTTCATCTCTTTGATTTCTTCGCCAATTGCCAGTACTTCGAAAAGGAATTTAAGTATGATGTGGTATTGAAGCTGCCGGAGATAGGAAAAGCAAAATCCTCCGATACGAAAAAAGACAATAACGAAGGCACAAACACCAATGAAATCCCCGATGGTGCTTTTGAATACTTGGGCCATGACATGATCCAGGACTTGGCAGAGCAAGCCATCGGCCCCCAGGGCATGAAGGTGGATCGCCAGATGTTCAATCGCTTTGCAGAAGAACTGAGAACTCATCCCATTGTAAAGAAACTGGTGGAGCAGGAAGATTATCCCGCAGCAGAAGAATATATCACCCAAAAGATCTTTAACCGCGCGGAGCATTTCTTCAATCTGGGCAAGCTGCGCAAATCCCTGCAGGTGGATTGGCGGGCTCCCTTCCGTCAGATTCTGGATTTGGCCTTGGGACGTACCGACCGGATAAAGACGAAAAGCGAAGTATTCGAAGAGGAATTCAGTAAATTCATCTCCATTCACCATCCGGAAAGCAGATATGTCCCCTATGCCAAAAGGCTCTTTACCGCCTATCTATCCGATGAAGAAATAAGGAAAATCATCGATCAGGGACGCTATGGCCAATTGATGAGTCCCCTCTTAAGCATCTCCGATATTGATATGCTGAATGGCTGGAAAAAGATCATTCCCCAATATATAAAAGACTATATCCCCCTAAACTACTTTATGAATTGAGGCTACATGCTGGATCAAGATACCAAACGCAGAATCGACAATGCCTGTGATATCCTGGTGGGAAAGGTTCCCACTCCCCTGGCGCAGGTGGAGCAAATCACCCTGGCTCTGATCTATAAATTTATGAACGATATGGATAAGCGCGCCTTGAAAATGGGTGGAAATGCAGCTTACTTTACAGGGGATTACGAAAAATATTCCTGGGATAACCTCATGGATAGCCGCATTGGGGCACAGGAACGGGCTAATCTGTATGAAGAAGGGCTTGCTAAGCTTGGCACCAATGGCGAACTGCCCGATCTCTTCCGGGGAATTTTCAAAGAAGCCAATGTCCCCTATCGGGCGGCCCGAACCCTGAATCTATTCCTGAAGGAAATCGATGGCTTCAGCTATGAGGATTCTGAAAATCTGGGCGATGCCTATGAATACCTTTTGGGCAAAACCGGTTCCCAGGGTGAAGCAGGCCAGTTCAGAACCCCGCGCCATATCATAGACTTTATCGTGCAGGTGGTTGATCCACATAAATATGACAATATCCTTGATCCTGCCTGCGGCACGGCGGGCTTTTTGATCTCTGCGCTAAAGCACATCTACAAAGATAATACCAAAGAGATAGAGGGAGACATGCTAAGCCCTACTGAGCAGCTTGGCCTGTCCAATAGCGTTTATGGCTACGACATCACTCCGGATATGGTGCGCATCTCCCGGGTGAATATGTTTCTGCATAATATCAAGCTGCCCCATATCTATGAATATGATACTCTCTCCTCGCTGGACAGATGGGATGATAATTTCTCCTGCATTCTGGCAAATCCCCCTTTCATGACTCCCAAAGGCGGAGTTACTCCCCATAACCGCTTCAGCATCCCCTCCTCCCGCAGCGAAGTGCTGTTTGTGGATTACATCATGGAACACCTCACCCTGGATGGCAAAGCGGGGGTGATCGTGCCCGAAGGGATCATCTTCCAGAGCGGCACTGCCTATAAAGCCCTGCGCAAAAAGCTGATCTCCGAAAACTACCTGTGGGGGGTGGTTTCCCTTCCCGGAGGAGTGTTCAATCCCTATGCCGGAGTAAAAACCTCTGTCCTGCTGCTTGATAGGCAAATTGCCAAACGCGCCGACAAGATCATCTTCCTGAAAGTGGAAAATGATGGCTATAACCTGGGTGCCCAGAGAAGGCCTATAGAAGCAAATGATCTTCCACATGCAGTTGCCCAAGCCCTGGCATTCAAGCAAGCAGTGATGATGCAAAAAGAGTTTAAGGTTCCTGAAAAAGGCGTAGTGCTTGTAGAGAAAAAGAAACTGGCTGAAAATGGGGATTATAATCTTAATGGGGAGAGATATGTCATTACTGATACCAAATCATCGCATTACCCATTTATTAGTCTGGGAGAGGTTGCTGATATAATATCAGGGCAATCACCCGAAGGTTCATATTACAATACGGATGGTAATGGACTTCCATTTTACCAGGGAAAAACCGAATTCACAGATATGTATTTAGGTAAACCTACAAAATGGACTACTCAAGTAATTAAAAGGGCAATCCCCAATGATATAGTAATGTCTGTTAGAGCACCAGTCGGACCCATAAACATTGTTTCTAGTGAGATATGCATAGGTAGAGGACTTGCTGCTATCAGATGCCAAGAGAAGTTAAACAAGATGTTTTGCTTCTATGTATTGAGAAGCATGGAAGACAGGATCAAGGGTAATAAAGGATCAACTTTCGCATCAATCAATAGAAATGATGTATGTGATTTGAAAATCCCCCTTCCACCCCTTTCAATCCAAGAAGAGATCGTAGCGGAACTGGATTCCTACCAGAAGATCATAGATGGCGCTAAGCAGGTAGTAGATAATTGGAAACCCAGGATAGATATTGATCCAAAATGGGAACAAAGACAAATACAAGAAGTGGCAGTAGTGAATCCACCACAAAGTGAAATAAGTAACGTATCAAGTGATCTAGAAGTATCTTTTGTCCCCATGAGCGATTTAGGTTCACATAGAATGGCATTTACAGCCATGACAACCAAGCCGATTGGTGAATTGAAAACAGGAAGCTATACTTATTTCAAGGACAATGACGTTCTTGTTGCCAAGGTAACTCCATGTTTCGAAAATGGTAAGGCTGGCATAGCAATGGGTCTTACCAATGGCATAGGATTCGGTTCTAGCGAGTATTATGTACTAAGATGCACAGAAAGAGTGCTTCCTGAGTGGATATATTTGTCTATTATAGATACAAAATTTAGATCATTAGCTATTGCGAACATGACCGGTACAGGAGGCTTACAAAGAGTACCCAAGCAATTTGTTAAAGAATACTGCATTCCGATACCTGATTTAGCCATCCAACAAGCGATAATCTCTGAGATAAATAATGAACAAAAACTTGTTGAATCCAACCGCCAGTTTATAGCCCTCTACGAGAAAAAGATAACTGAAAAGATAAATCGCCTATGGTTAAGTAACTGATATGAATTTCAAAAACATTAATTGCATATTTAGGGCAAGCTTATCTAATCAGTTAAACTTGTTCCATTACTCTACCAATCACAAAGGAGTTTATCATGAGTAAAATATCTTACTGCGTAAAGATAATGATGTTTATATCATCGTACTCACCACTTTCATTAATTTTCTTGGTTATTGATTTCCGTGCTGTAGATATAACCAGCTTGAGTTCTTTTTTTAATTCCCTTTTCTATCATCCATCCATTTCGTTGTTATTGCTGTTTGGAACCTTAATTTCCTGCATTGTGATAGCGTTACTGCTAAGGTACTACAAAAATGACTCGACCGATGTTAAACAAATAAGTAACTTACGCATTACTTCTATGGATAATGAAGTACTTAGCTACATATTTTCGTACGTATTGCCATTTCTAAGTTTCCCAGCTGAAAGACGTATCTTGATTATTGGGATTCTTCTTCTGTTTGTCTGTGTAATCTATATAAAAAGCAATCTCATTATGATAAATCCCTTCATTTCCTTGATAGGTTATCATATCTTTCAGGTTGAATATGAAAATATGGAGGTGATGGGGAAAGCAGATAGGGGCACGATTATACTGATATCAAATAAAGACAGGTATAACTTATCACGGGATAGCCAACATATTAAAGTTTGTAGAATTAGCAATGACTTATTTATCCTAAAGGGGGAATAATGATAACTAAAGCGCAACTAATTAGTCTGAAAGAACACATAGTTAATTCTTCTTCGAATGTGTCAATGTACTTACTAGTGGAAGATAAGAACTCATTAGGCACACTTAAAGTAAAACATGTATTGTGCGATGGGGACGTAAAAGCTGAACTTATCGATGTATCAGTTCGTTTTTTTTCGATGGTATCGGCTGTAGAGTTTGAGGGTAATGCTAATATACAAGAATATAATCCTGACGACGAACAAGATCTGTTTTATATAAACAAAAGCATAATCAACCAATGGGATGATGTCCAAAATAGAATAACCACTGATAACCAGGATTACTTCGAGATTGACAATAGAGATAACTTAAAGATCAAAGCATGGGTAGTAAAAGTGGAATTTCTTGTTGGTAATCAGACAGATAATGTGATATTATTCCAAGAATTTCAAAACGCTAGATTCCTTGCTGCTAAACTATTGGTCATGTTTTTTGAAAGGAATGTACTAAAACTCTTTGATAAAAGCATAATAAATTTGAGTGATTCAATGGATTTTATGCTATATTCTGACAACTTTTACATGCTGAAGGCCAAAGCTTTTGAAAGAGTGTTTTCTTATCAAGATTTTTATAAGGATAATGCCAAATCTCTAATTGATAACATTCAATCTGAGGTATATAGTGCTGGTATGGCCAAATTAGTTATTGTAGATTCAGATGCTATAAAACTCAAGATAGAATCAAGTATTAGATTGGCACAAAAGCTATATTCTGCTAAAGTAAAAGGATATTACAAAAACATATCGTTTAAAAAGCTTGAATCTCTGAGCCGTCAGCATAAATTAGATCTTAAACTTGATGCAAATACGAAAACTTGGACAATTGATGACCAAGTTCCAACAAAAGTATTTGAACGTATTATCAACGATGATTATGAAAAATCATTGTTGACAGATAATGAGTATATATCTAAGAAAAAACAACTCATTGAGTAGAGTATCAAGAATGGTTGAAATTGCATAAGGAGCAATAATGGAACGTGTTAGGGTATCCTCATCAAACATCAAGTCAGTAGGATATGACCCATTCAGTGCTATTCTTGAGATTGAGTTTCATAATGGTGGTGTTTACTTGTATAGAAGTGTGCCTGAAAGAGTATATGAGCGACTTATGGCTGCTTCATCCAAGGGCACTTATTTCAATGACCATATCAAGGGTGTATATAATTACAGAAGAATTAGGTAGTCTGCGGAAATTGAAAAGTTTATGAAAAACAAAACCCAGTAGTGGATTATGCCTGAGACCAGGCAAAAAAGCAAGAAGCTGAGCTTGTGGTTCATAATAAGGATGGCAAGATCAGCGAAAAGGATTCTTATGGGAATGATCCCTGCCCGCCGAAAGATAAGAGATAGGAAATATTGGTACTTAATAAAGTCTATCAAAGCTTAGTGGAATACATATTTTGAACTACTCAAAAAAAGGATTTGACAATATAGCCAGGTGGCTATATATTGTATTCGTGAGATGAAACTGGTTTACGAAAGCGAAGAAGTGCTACAGCAGGGAATAGATATTTCTGAGCAATATCCCCAGTTGTATGAGCTTTATATGCTGGTTATCACGAAACTAAAGAGATTCGAATTTGAAGATCTTAAGCTGCATATTGAGGAAGAGCTTGCCAAAAGTGCATATACAAAGCAGATAAAGTATCTTCCCAATGAGCATGCTTATGAATACAGGATACCTCCACACTGCAAGAGCAGGGTTCTTAGAATGCTATTCGAGGTGGAGGATGATTGCTGGACAATATGCATAAGAAAAGTATGGACAAAAGG
Source organism: Cloacimonetes bacterium UBA6081 (assembly GCA_002428685.1). Lineage (GTDB taxonomy): Bacteria > Cloacimonadota > Cloacimonadia > Cloacimonadales > Cloacimonadaceae > Cloacimonas. The sequence goes on from DIXL01000012.1 coordinate 14,939, forward strand.
AACAAAGCCCCCTTCCAAAAGGAGAGAAAATGGAAAAAATAAAAAACCCGGGAATAGTAACCGTCCCGCATAAGGAAAGGCCTGCCAGCCTGGAAGTAGAGGTAACCGGAATCCCCCAATGGAAGCAGGATGTATATAATCTGGTGGCGGAGCTAACCAAATACAGGCTTAGGAACAAAATCACCCAAAAAGAGCTGGCAGAAAGGCTGGGGGTAAGACAATCCGTAGTTGCCAGATTTGAAAAACTGGGCAGGTATCCCACTATTGAGTTTCTATATAAAGTTGCTTCAGGCTTAGGGATGCAGATAGAGATATCTACAAATGTGATTCCTCCAGTTCACGATGTAAAAGAGAATAATGTCAAATCCAGCATTAGTCCTAATATCAGAGAGTTTGTGTTTTGCAATGAAGGTTTTTTCAACACCATTGCACCTACGATTGAGAAGAAGGATGTGCAGGATTACTGGAATACTATCATAAATGGAGAAATCAGCATCGATAACCAAACCTATGAAGATAAAAAAATAGCTAATGAACACATGGTTTTGTTCAAATGTTCTGATTCTAAAGTCAAGATGATAGCTAAAAAGCAAACGGATGTGCAAACAAACAACAGTCATAATGAAAGCCAATCTTTGGCAGCATAGACAAGGTGGAGCCCATGGATAAAGAAAGACAACCTGGAATTAGGACAATTGCGATAATGCTTGTTGATAATAAATTCACGAGATATCCGGAAGTGAGTCAATCGGTTCAAACAGATCTGAGATTTGAGTATACATATTCTTGTTTTGATGATGGAAAGGGGCAGGGGGAACTTTCGTTGAAAACGACAGGTAAAAACAGCGAAAATAATACTATTGCCTACGAAGCAGAAATAAGATATGTTGGCATCTTTCAAGTGGATCAAAATGCTGAAAATATGATGATTGATGAGTTTATGAAGTCATTTGCCCCGGCACATATTTTTCCCTATTTGCGAGAGTTTCTTAGTTCATTGAGTAATCGAGCAGGATTACCAACAATTCTGCTTCCCCCGATGAATATTCTGGCGCTTACTAAAAGTGCCGATTTGAGAATGGCTGACTCAAAAAATAATGTATGAATTGGGATGTGAAGAAAGGTGGTTCGGATGAAGCCACAAAGCACTTTGACACCAAAAAACCGGCGGTGGATTTTGCCAGAGACCATGCAAAAAAGCAAGAAGCAGAGCTGGTAGTGCATAATAAGGATGGCAGGATCAGCGGAAGGGATTCTTATGGGAATGATCCATGCCCTCCCAAAGATAAGAAATAAGTAGTCTTTCTAAGCATGTTCTGTGTTTATTCACTACCAGTTGCAGAGGAATGCATCGTAGCGCAGTTTGCTCAAGTGCTCATATACTTTAAGAATTATTAATTTGACAGAAATCCATATCATGATTCCATGGCATACGTCAGTATATTATTGTTTATGGATATGTAACAGATTACTATCAAACGAGGTTATAAGGGAACACAAGGTTGTAATATGGCTCTATCTGTACTAGAAAGTAAAGCTAAAGAGAATTTTGATGTTGCAGAATCAATCAAGGATTCAAAGAAAAATGCTGCAGTAAGCAGGTATTATTATGCTTGTTTATTAGCGGTTAAGAGTTATCCTATAAACGATGGATTCATCACTGAGAATGACATTAGAACAGCTAATTATAATGGCACCGGTACTCATAAGTACCTTATTAAAAAGTTTAAAAACCGCTTTGAAAAGCATCCTGATTACAGAATCTATAACAATCGTTTTCGTAAGATTGAGAGCATAAGAGAGGCTCGTAATAGAGCCGATTATGATGATGATATTAATTATAACTCACCAAGATATTCGGTGGAGTTTGCACAAGTGATTAGCGATGTTCGACAATTCACCAATATTTTAAAGAACTATTGTTCATCACCATTTTAAGGAGTTAAAGATGTGCCAACAGAGTGAGCTGATAAGAAGCTTTATAAGTAAAGCAAAAGAAAGATATCCTGCATATTCGTATGGATATGAGATCAATAGAGAAGGGACATATAGAATCTGGCACACAAATCCGGACGAAAGCTCGGACGAGAGATTTCAAATGACTGTAAGTGAATTAATGTATGATTTACTTACTTTAAATGGATTTGATGATTACTACTTGAATTTTAATCCAGATGCTTATAATTCTCATTGTTTAGTGGAAACAATCAAAAACCTACACCTGACATCATCAGAATTTGACAGACCAACCTTCAGTCCCATTAGTCATGTAAAAACATCTTGTGATAATGAGTTGGTTAGTGACCGTAATTATTGGATTGCGAAATCAGAAAGACCAAAAGAAACTGAACCCTTTATGCTGGCGGCTTGAAATGAATGCAAGTAAACAACCCGGAATAAAGCCAGTAGCTATACTCTTGCAAGAATGCTCTTTCCACAGATATCCTGTAAAGATAGAAAACTCCACACTAAGTGCAATATCTCCTACCAGAACAGCTTTATAGGTGATAGCCAAGCTCAAGGAATATTGTCTGTAGTAGTAACTGGCATATGCGAGGAAAGTCAACAGGTAGTATATGATGCGACAATAAAATACCTCGGCATATTCCAAGAAGACGGGGAGACAAACCTCCCCCTGAATGATTTCATGGCTGTACATGCTCCAGCGCACATATATCCCTATGTGAGGGAATATCTGAGTTCCTTAAGCATGAGGTAGGGCATGCCTATGATTGTGCTTCCTCCATTGAATATCGCTGCGTTACTGCATATGGACATTGAGGGAACTGTGCGGGATGAAAAAAATACATCTGAGGACGTTCATATATAACTTAATGCTAGTTACATTTTTACGGCAAGCTTAGATTTCTTTAAGTGGTATGTTCATTGTAATTATGCTCATCGCTTTGATGATGCACTAGAATCAAGTAGTTGCACAACTTTGTTTCCTTTGATACAAAAGCACTACGGGATAAGGCCAAGAGACAAAACAAAAAGTCGTGCTTGCGATACATAAACGGATGGAACAATTGGCGAAAAGGATTCTTATGGGAATGACCCATGTCCTCCCAAAGATAAGTAGTAGTATCTGGAATTGAACATGTATATTACGAGACTGGGTACCGCAGCAAATGATAATCTTGACAAAAAAATGAGTAGATTTAATTAAGACACAGGAAGATGAGGAGTAAACATGAATAATAGCTTGGCAAGTCTTTTCCAAGACCCGCTAATCGCAAGAAGAATTCAGCAGAAATTCCCATTATTGTTTCATATAGCCGAAGAAGAATCACGCAGAGACGGGAAAATTGGAATGGAAGTAGGAACGCTTAGAGAAAGAATCGTAGTTTCCCTGCTAACCTATTATTTTGGGGAAGAGCGAGTAAATACGCAGGTTCCCACAACAGAATCAGAGAAAGACGTTGTCCTGGATGACAGCCCAATATCAATAAAAACCATCACTTCCTCGAGTAGTGATAGTTTTCGAGGAGTAAAGGTCTCCTGGACAGTAGATACAGCAAAGGCTAAAGAATTTTCCGAGAGCTATAATCCTACCTGTGATATACTCTTTGTGCATATATGCTGGGGACACTTAGGTGCTTTCTATTACATACCTAAGAAGGTTCAACAGGACACTTTGGCCTCAATAGGCAGGGAATGTTATATCAAGCTACCAAAAGTAGGAACAAACCCGCGGGGCATAGAATTTAGCAATCAGGCACTGAAAGCACTTTGTGAACATCCCGAAACGCATAAGCTGGCAATAGATTGGATAAAGCCAGATATGAAGGTGAATATATATAAAAGGTGGATAGAATTATGGGAACAAGATTAGATAAAAAGCAAGGAACCGTTACCAGTTCATTTGGAAGTCCAGGCAGAATAAACCACGATTCATCCGCATTCTACAATTCCCGTTTATATGAAGGATTACTTTCTGAGGCAACTGATATCAGAGCAGAAAATGCCATTCCAGAGTGTTTTTTGAACAAGCATTTTTGCCAATCCAGCGAGAATATGAATCAATTGCCGGATAGGTCTGTGCATTTGATGATTACCTCACCGCCTTACAACGTTACCAAAGCCTATGATGATAATCTCAATCTGGATGAATACAGAAGCCTGTTAAAGCGCATCTGGAAAGAAACTTTCCGGGTTTTGGTGGATGGAGGCCGGGTTTGCATTAATGTGGCAAATTTGGGGAGAAAGCCTTATATCCCTTTGCATAGTTATGTTATAGAGGACATGCAGGATTTGGGATTCTTGATGCGGGGAGAGATAATATGGGACAAAGGAACCAGTGCAAGCCCTTCTACCGCGTGGGGTTCTTGGCTTTCTGCCAAAAACCCTGTCCTGAGGGATGTTCATGAATACATCTTGGTTTTTTGTAAAGGAAGTTATACAAGAGAGAAAAAAGACAAAGTTTCTGATATCACCAGAGACGAATTTTTGGAATACACAAAGAGTGTGTGGGATTTTTCGGCAGTTTCGGCTAAGAAGATTGGACACCCAGCACCTTTTCCGGAAGATTTGCCCAAAAGGCTTATCAAGCTGTATTCTTTCGTGGGGGATGTAGTGTTAGACCCCTTCCTTGGCAGTGGCACAACCAGCTTGGCAGCAGTAAAAACAAATAGAAATTACGTGGGTTACGACTTGAATCAGGCTTACATAGATTTAGCCAATAGAAGGATTAGCACCTATGCTGATGTGTGCGAGATAGATATGTAATTGCCGAACATGTAATTCGCTACATTGCGGCCGTTAAGTCCAGGGATAGTCTTTGCGGGGTTTTGCTTAATGCTGCCCTTTCTGCCATCGGATAGTTTGGTGTTTTACGTTTCACTGCAACTGCATCACTACAAAAAAAGTCTTGACGAAAACGGCGGGCAATAAAACCATGCTAAAGAATAGAGAAATATTATTTATAAAGACAAGGAGAATTAATGGTCAAGCTGAGACTGAGAAGGATGGGAGCCAACGACCAACCCTTCTACCGGATAGTGGCAGTGGATTCACGCGTGAAACGTGATGGTAAATATATCGAATGTGTGGGTTGGTACGATCCCAAGCCCAATCCTACCAAAATTAACATTGAAACAGACCGCGCCATATACTGGCTTGGGGTAGGAGCTCAACCCTCTGATACCGTGCGTTCGCTTTTGCGTAAAGCAGGCATTCTGCAAATTTGGCACGAAAGTAAACTGAAAAAACAAGCTTTAACAACGGAAGAAGAATCACAAATCTAAATCTGAGGTGATACATGAAAGATCTAATTGAATTCATGGTAAAAGCTCTGGTGGACGATCCCGGTGAAGTGAATATCACCGAGATTAATGGCGACAAGATCACCCTCTACGAGCTGCGCGTAGCAAAAACTGACATTGGCAAAGTGATTGGTAAACGCGGGAGAACCGCCGGCGCAATCCGGACTATTATTAATGCTGTTAGCACCAAACAAGGAAAGCGTGCAGAACTCGAAATAATCGAGTAAATGAACTATCCCGGACTAATTGGAATCGGCAGGCTTGGGGGTCGGGATGCTGAAGGCTTTCATCATGTGATGATTAAGCCTGATTATAGAAGTGTGTTTAGTGGACTTGGAGAAGTCTATTTGATCTTTAGCAGCGATAGAGTGTTTTACGTTACAATAAGTGAAAGAAAACAGTCAGAGAAGAAAATCTGGGTGAAATTTGCCGAAGATGGCATTGCTGAAGAGCAAAAGCTGCATCGGGAAGTTATCATAGCCATTGCAGACGATGCTGTAGAGGCTGATGAGGACGAACTGGATGACTTGCTTGGCTTTGCAGCAGTTCATAATGGTCAACTGTTGGGAACTGTGGAAGATTATTTCTTCAACGGTGCGCAACAGGTGCTACAAATTGTGGACAGCAATGGAATCGAATATTTAATCCCCTACGTGGATCATTATGTATGCGAGGTTTTGCACAGCACCAGAAGCCTGATTTTACAAAATGCAGAAGAACTGATTGCCTTGTATAAGGCTGAAACGGGCAAATAGGACAGTCCGATCATGACCTTTGAAGTGCTTAGCCTATTTCCGGAAGCATTTTCCGGTTTTATTGGCAGCAGCATTGTAGCTCGGGCTACGGCCTGTGAAGCTGTTGAAATCAGGTTTACCGATTTCCGCAATTTTACCGAAAATAAGCACCATAATGTGGATGATTATCCCTATGGTGGCTTCGCTGGGATGGTAATTCAAGCACAACCTGTTTATACAGCTATTCAGTCATTGGTTTGTGTCAACCCTGCTCCGGTGATCTATTTCACTCCTCAGGGTAGGCCGCTAACGCAAAAGATTTTGGCCGATTATGCCAAATATCAAAGAGTAATTCTGCTTTGCGGGCATTATAAAGAGCTGGATCAACGTGGGCGCGATTTATGCGTTTCGGACGAAATTTCTCTAGGCGATTATGTGTTAAGCGGTGGCGAACTTGCTGCCATGGTCTTTATTGATGGAGTTAGTAGATTACTGCCCAATGTTTTGGGTGATATCGAAAGTGCCAATAGCGATTCATTTAGCCTTTCGGGGCTTGGATTTCCATGTTGGACGAGGCCGGAAAGTTTTATGGGAATTGATGTTCCCGCAGTTCTAAAAAGCGGAAACCATCAAAAGATAAACTCCTGGGCACAGGAACAGGCCAATAGAATAACCGCAACCCGCAGACCAGATCTATCTGACAAAAAATAACATTATTTACAACGCAGGAAGCAATAAACCCAATTTTGAACTAATGGATGCAAGGACTCTGCCTGTGATGGGGATTACCTCATCAGGCTTTATTGAACAAGGCTTTTGCCTTTAAATGAAGTTCCAGCTTTAGAACGGTTTTTTACCATACCATTTTCACCGTTCACTCCCTTGCCACCATTGTCGGATTTTTTGCTTCCGAGTATATACATGGGAGGAAACCCAAATGGATATTCTGCAACAAGTTGGCAGAGACCAAATCAGAACCGACTTTCCGGATTATCGCGTTGGCGATACCGTAAAAGTCCATTATAAAATTAAAGAAGGCGCAAAGGAACGCATCCAGGTGTTTCAGGGTATCGTGATGCAAAAGCGCGGTGCCGGTGTTTCCAAGTCCTTCACAGTGCGCAAGGTTTCAAGCGGTATCGGAGTAGAGAGGATTTTTCCTCAAAACTCTCCAAATATCGATAAGCTTGAAATCGTTAGGCATGGCCAGGTTCGCAGAGCAAAACTCTTTTATCTGCGCAGTGCCCAGGGTAAAGCTGGTAGAATCAAAGAACGCAGAAGATTCACTGCCTAAAGACCTTACACATTCCATTTACAAAGCCCCTGCCAGTTTGGTGGGGGCTTTTTGCTTGCTTGCATTCCCATATCATTCCCATATCATTCTCAATATTATTGGGAATGATATGGGAATGATATGGGAATGCAAGCAGGGAAGAATATAAGAACACGAGATTTCGCTTGACGGTTTGATACCTGATTTTTTACTTTAACGAATAACAAAAACAGGACAGTGACAATATGGATAACCGCATGTTTTACCGCTCCCCAATGGGGGAGCTGAACCTGGTGATAGACTTGGATGAAGATACCATTATCGGGATCGGCTTTAGCTCGCACCAGGCAATAACCGAGCCCGTAACCGATTATGAACAAGAGATATACCGCCAATTGGATGCCTACTTCAGGGGAGAACTAAAGGAGTTTGACCTGGCTTTTTTTGCCACCGGAACCGTGTTTCAGCTAATGGTGTGGGAAGAACTGATGAAGGTTCCCTATGGGCAAACCATCAGCTATGGCGAATTGGCAAAGCGGGTGGGCATGCCAAAAGCTGCTCGTGCGGTTGGTTCTGCCCTAAGCAGAAATCCTGTTCCCATCCTGGTTCCATGTCACAGAGTTGTGGGTGCCAAGGGTCAGCTTACAGGTTTTGCAGGTGGCATAGATGTTAAACAAACCCTATTGAACCTGGAAAAGCAAAAGTGATAATCGGGATTGGCTGCGACATCGTAGCTGTGGCACGTATCAAACGCGCCATTGACAACAATCCCCGCTTTGTGGAAAAACTGTTTACGCCCGGCGAAATAGCCTATTGTAGTGCTAAAGCCAATTATGCTCAGTCCTACGCAGCTCGTTTTGCCGCCAAAGAAGCGGTGATGAAAGCTCTGGGCACCGGTTGGGATGGCAAAGTGAACTGGGCTGATATAGAGGTTTTGACTGCCGATAGCGGTTGTCCCTACGTGAACCTAAGCGGAGGAGCAAAAAGCCTTTGCGAACAAAGGCAGGTTAATAATATCCAGCTTAGTTTGTCCCATGAAAAAGAGCATGCTTTAGCGTTCGTGATTTTGGAAGCATAATACCCCGCCAAACCAATTGGAAGCATAATTCCCCGCCAAACCAAGCAGAGTGTGGAGTCGTTTCAGCCTATCCCAAGCTAAAGCTTACCTCCCAATTTCAAGGCTGAAAGGACTACACACAACCACCCAGCCATTCCTGTCATCGCCGTATGTAGTCCATGTTGCCGCTAAAAAATAAAGTAAGCTATGAACTTTAACAAGGCAACATCGACTCCATACTTAACGAGGCAACATCGACTCCATACTTAACGAGGCGGAATCGACTCCGTGAACCTAAGCGGAGGAGCAAAAAGCCTTTGCGAACAAAGGCAGGTTAATAATATCCAGCTTAGTTTGTCCCATGAAAAAGAGCATGCTTTAGCGTTCGTGATTTTGGAAGCATAATTCCCCGCCAAACCAATTGGAAGCATAATTCCCCGCCAAACCAAGCAGAGTGTGGAGTCGTTTCAGCCTATCCCAAGCTAAAGCTTACCTCCCAATTTCAAGGCTGAAAGGACTACACACGACCACCCAGCCATTCCTGTCATCGCCGTATGTAGTCCATGTTGCCGCTAAAAAATAAAGTAAGCTATGAACTTTAACAAGGCAACATCGACTCCATACTTAACGAGGCGGAATCGACTCCGTGAACCTAAGCGGAGGAGCAAAAAGCCTTTGTTGCAAACGGCCCAAAAGTGTCAAGTGCGTGGGTAAATTTAGTGCTAAAATTCAAATTAGTTGACAAACATAGCTTCGTTTTAATAATATCCCAATAAGGAGATCGTGATGGTAAGAGTTTTGACAGGATTATTCATATTGTCGATTTTATCCGCATGCGCAGTGGTGGACTTAAGTTCTCAAGAATCGGCACGAGCCTTGAAGCCAGGGCAATTTGAAATTTCTGCATATTCCAGTTCTGGCCTCAATTTGTATTCCACCACTCATTTCGATAATATTATGGCACAGTTAGATAGCACTTAAAACTGGGTAAATGAGTGGCGGGATTGGGATAAACAACGCAGATCTTCTCTAACTGGACTGAAATTTGCTATGGGTATAGCAGATAACACCAAGCTTGGAGTAAAAGCCTATATTTCGTCGGGAACAGGATTTCAAGTAGGAGTAAAACACCAGTTTTTTGAAAAAGGTAGCACTTATTCAGCTTTTCAGGTTTCGGGACATGCGATGTTTGGGGTATTACAAGAAACTTCAGAAGATCATTTCAGTGTTGAATATACGAACAGGGACCAAGCAGACGTTTACGGATTTGAACTGCGGTATTTGCTAAGCAGTCAACCAGCAGGACATTTTTATTCCACCATATCTCCCCACCTCACTTTTTAACACTTGATTAAGGTTTTGGGGCAAGGATGGAGCGGGCAAGGGGCTTGAGGGCAAACTCTATGAAGTTGGCAGCAGGGCCGGACTCCATATTCTGCCTTTGCCATAGAGTGGAGGTTGTATGGTTGTCCTGAAGAGTGTATCTGATCCCAAAGGTTGCCTGCAAAGTTGTGGCGGTCAACAACCCGGCATCCTCATTGGCACTCATCACTCGCCCATAAGGATAGGCAAAAAGCCTGTGGTAAGGAAGACCAAACTGTTCAAAGGCAGCCATATTCTGCTGCAATTCCAGGGTGGCTTCCTGCAGGCTAAGGCGGGAAAAATCCGGATGCGATGCGCTGTGCAAGGCAAGTTCTGCGCCGTTATCTGCCAAAGTCCTAAGCTGAGAAACGCTCAAAAACGGCTTTTCACGCTGTAAAAACTCCTCCTGATCATAGGACATACATGATGCCCACAATTCGTCTGTAAGGCGGTCTTTGGTGCTCATAGAAATAACCTGGAACAGATTATCCAGATCAGCACCGGCAATAAGCCGGCACAGATGCTGATTCAAGAGGTGGCGGGGAACGCTGTTACGCAGGATCTGAAGTTTGTGGTTCCAGGCCAAAGCTCTGTTATCTATGCACATACCGAGGAGAAACAGGGCTGGTCTTAGTTTATGTTTTATCAGCAGAGGCAGTAAACTTGCATTGTTGCAGGCAAAACCGTCGTCCAGACTAAGGCAGATGGTTTTGGGTTGCGGCTGGCTAAGTGCTTGGCTAAGAGCCACAAAACGATAGCCCAGACGCTTTAAACAGACAATCTGCCGTTCAAAACGCCGGGGCGAGATGCCGTGGGAAAAAAGCAAGGATGGCCGGTCGGCAATGACGTGGTAGTATAGAATCCGGACTGAAGGGTTCATGGTTTTGGAGCAGGTGCGCTAACGGGTGGCGAGATTGCACTAACGGGGCAGCCATTGAAATCGCTGTTGTTGCCATTGGCGCAAATGCCACAATTGATGCATTTGGCAGGGTCTATCACGGCAATGCCATCAACCATGGTAATGGCATTTACCGGACAGCGGGACACACAAAGCTGGCAGCCGATGCATTTGTCAGGAATAACTTTATAAGCAACTTTAGCAACAACTTGCGGCTTGGCAACTTGTGAGCTTGGCATAGGTTTATGTTCTGCTATTTGCTTGGCAGGCTGTGATGAAGTAGAATCGACTTTTACAGGTGCGATGGATGGGGGAGGAATTTGGTTTAAACTGACAGGATTTGACTGTGGCAGCACAATTCCATCCACACAGCGGCGGCATCCGATGCATCTTGAAGCGTCAATTATGGCTTTGCCTTTGACCATGCTGATGGCACCTACAGGGCAGACTTGGAGCTTGCTGCTTTTATTAACGAATCCACGGTAAATTTGTAAGCCGATAAGCGTAAGCAAACAAAGGATTAACAGGATTTGTAACAGTCGTTTCACAGGTCCTCTTTCTCGCAACAGAAAGTGCCGGGTTTGGGACATTTAACCGCACAGACCAGGCAATGGATGCAGTTTTCGGACTGAACATATTCTTCTTCGGCGATGTTTAAATTCATGGGGCAGTGAAGTGAACAAACTTCGCAGTCCACACACCGCTCCAGATTACGGCGAATTTTGCTGCGACGGATGCCAAAATAGGCACCCAGCCTTTGAGTAAGATTCAGCAGAGCTGCAAAGGGACATAAATAGCGACACCAGAAACGCTCCAGAAACATTGCTGCAAAAGTGATCAGGCTAAAGACAACCAAGCCCGGAACAGCCAGGCGTGGAAGCATTGAAAGTGCATAAATTGGGCATAAACGGATAAAAACATAGGCAAAACCAGCTATTGAGAGTAGGGATGTGAAAGCCAGGACAATGTATTTGAATTTGGCGAAACGCTGTTCCATTAGATATTGCACCCGACTTTTTTTGCGGTATTTGCGGCTGCGGAGTGCAAAGATGGCTTCTTGAAAAGTGCCAAGCGGACAAAGGTAGCCACAAAACTTACGGCCATAAAACATGCTGTGGAGAAGAATGGCCAAACTGAAAACAATTGTAAGCCCAAAAGCTGCTGAGGCCAAGCCCATAAAAACGCTTTTATTAATGCCAAAACAAACAGTTGCATAGGGACAAATGGCATGGATTGCTTGCCCGAAACCTAAAACAATAAAGCAAAGGAAACCCGCTGCAAAAAGCAGGGAGGCAATTTGCAAGCAGAGACGGACTTTTTGGGAGTTTTTCGGTGAGGCAGGCATTACTTACTTCGACAGCAGTTCCAAACGTTGCTGATGAGATAGGCTATCCAAAACAGGATTGGCGTTTTGGTAAAGCTCTTCGTGGTAAACAGGCAAAAGCTGCCGATAGAAAATGCCCAGATAAACATGCTCCGGATCGGCTGCTAATTTTACAGATTGAGTTATCTCGTTAGGAGTTATCTCCAGCATCTTAACCCTATTATTTAAGTCTGCATAGGTATTGTTATAACTAACACATGGTTGCATAACTTCTATTAAAGAAAATCCTTTATGCAGAACCGCCTGCTGGATTAGCGAAGCCAGGTGATCTATTTTGGCGGAATAGCCTCTGGCAACAAAGCTTGCACCTGCCTCCAGCAGCAAGGGAATGGCTCTAAAGGGACGCTCAATATTGCCAAGGGGAGTGGATAAACCTTTGTAGCCGTTGTTGCTTAAAGGGGAAAACTGTCCGGTAGTTAGGCCATAAGTGCCGTTGTTAAAAAGGATTAAAGTGATGTCCATATTGCGTTTAGCGGCAAAGAGCGTGTGTTCCAGCCCTTCTCCCAAGCTGTCTCCATCACCACCGAAACTGATAACATGTAACTTAGGATTGGCGAGTTTCAGGCCTTGAGCAGTGGCAGTTCCCCGGCCATGCAAGCCGTAAATTCCGCTTAAGGCAAGGTAATCAAAGATCTTACCATGGCATCCGATACCACAGGTGATAGCGATGTTGCTGAGCTTGATATTGTCCTCTACCAAAGCTGTAATGGCTTTTTTCACAGCAGTTAAGATGCCAAAATTGCCACAGCCGCTGCACCAGGTGTTTTCTTTGTGGGTTCCCAGTTCACGCATCATAGCACCTCTTCCAGTAAAGCAGCCAGCTCATGGGGATCATAGGCTCGTCCATCATAACGCAAAATATTATGTTTGATGCAAAGCGACATGTTTTGCAGCAGGTAAGTGGCCAAATTGCCGTTCACACTGTGCTCCAGGACAACAATCTGACTATTGGCATATTGTTCCAGCTCTTCCGAGGGGAAAGGAAGCAGATAGACTAAAGCAATAATAACAAAGGGTTTGGAGCAGTATTTCTGTGCTTCTCTAAGCTCCAGAACTGAAGAGCCATAGGCGAAAACAGGAGTTCCGCTATTCCCATATATTGCAATGCGTTGATAGTGCTTGGTTGCTTCATTCAGGGCACTACCTTTGCGGGCACGTTTATCCTTCATGCCAATCATCGGCTCTGCCTTGTCTGTGCGCAAACCCGAGGGTAAATGCTCGTGCGAGTTCCACTTAATCACTGTGTCCTCATCCACAAAATCAGAGCCGGGGAATAATAGCGGTGAAATTCCCTCATCGGTTACAGCATATCGTTCATAGGGCTTGTTCTGCTGTGGAATAGTTTGCTGGAAAAAAGGGACATCCAGAGGGAAAACAGCATTAATGCTACTTTCGCTGAGGTGTTTGTCCGAGAGCAAAATTACCGGATTCTGAAATTCCCAGGCCAGAGAAAGCAATTCTGCGGCAAGACTGAAGGCACGTTCGGGGCTATCCGGAGCAGCTACAATTCGGGTAAAATCGCCGTGCCCCTGGTTTAAGGCAAAAGGCAAGTCCTCTTGTGCTGTGTATGTGGAAACTCCTGTGGCTGGTCCCGGACGTGAAACCAGGATGCATAATAGCGGGATTTCTGCCATTCCGGCCAGTGAAAAGGCTTCCTGCATAAGAGCAAAGCCCCCTCCGCTGCTGCCAATGGCCGTTTTGGCACCCGCAACCACAGACCCAATCGCCATGTTTGCTACTGCAAGCTCACTCTCCGCATGAATGGCATACACTTTGTGCGAAGGCATCTTCAGTGCCAGATAATGCAAAATTGATGAAGCAGGCGTCATGGGATAGCCATAGTAGAAATCCAGCCCCGCTAACCAGGCACCCATGGCAATTGCTTGATTACCAGAAGTTAAACGCCAATTTGCCTGTGCTTGATTAGCCTGAAGACCAGGTTTGCTCTCTGAGATCAAATGAGCGTCGGCAAGAGCCATGCGGTAAACTGCCTTAGCAAAACGAATATTATCTTCAATCCCATACCTAAACTCTTGTTTAATAGTGGATTCCAATTCGGCTTCGGAACATTCCATCCAAACAAAAAACAAAGCAATTGCAGCCATGGATACATTGGAGGGAGAGCTGTAGATTTGCTTCATCAAAGCAGTAAGAGGGTATCCAATCAGTGTGCATGGTGGGTTTGTGATGTCTGGTTTGGCATCGTTGTCGTTATAATAATGCAGTGACTTACTGGAGGAAAAATCCAGCCAGTGCGTTTCCATACTCCGTTTATCAAAGGAAATGAGCAGATCTGCGCTATTATAAGCATTGTAAACCGGTTCTGTGGCAAAGCTGATGGTGCTGAAATTATGGCCACCTTTAATCAGGCTTTGATAATCATCTGCCTGAAAAACATGGTAACTCTGCTTAAGCAGAACTTTGGCTATAACTTGCGCAGCTTTCTTTACGCCTTCACCCGCTTTGCCACCGATCAGGATGGAACTAACCTTTTTATTGGACAGAGTCATTTGCCCCCAGTGTTCTATCCAAATCAGCCTCGAAAGTGCTGGTGTCATAAGCCAACCGGACTCGCATTTTTGCAAAAAGCTGTTTGATCTCGGTTGCTTTGTTGTATTCCTGAGCGTAGCCAACTGCTAAGCGCGCAAAATAATCCTGGGTGGGGAACTGCTCCATGCCTTTTTGCAAGTATGGCAGAATCCTGTTGGGGTAATTATCTACTATGTGAGCCATGATGTAGCTGAGGTATATCTTCCAGCCATCGGGATGGGGGAAAATGGTATCTGCAATAAACTTATCCAGCTTATCCCATTGATTGGTTTTAGTGTAGTAATTTGTGTAGAATTCGGTAAGCTTGATTTCGCTATCGATAAACTTGTCGGCTTTGGAAATGTAACTTAAGGCTTTGGGGAAATCTCCCGCGTCCACGAAATAATTGGCGGCACGGACAAAGCCAGAACCATAATTCATCACCAAGCGGCTCATATTGTCGTCTTTAAAAACTTTATCGTCTTCAATGGAGCGATATTGATATACATTGTCCACGTTTTTGAGCAAGCGGTTAATATCTATCTGACTGTCTCCTTTGGTATTTACAACTCTGGCAACCATGCCTTCATTCCGGGTGTAATCTTCAAAATTAACAAAGCTTTCACAGGTAACGGCAAAATAGATGGGTCGCTGACCAAAATTATCCTTAATTATCTGCATTACAGCGATATCACTCATGCGATAGAAGGGTTCATTTTCGCGCCAATCTGCTGTTTCGGGGACTTGCATAGTCCAGCCCAAATCTGGTCGGGTTGGCGGACCTGGAATGGTTAAATCGCCCTCCATTTTCTGCGGCCCCATGCTGTCTAACAAATCATCGGGAACATTGAATAGAATACCTTCTTTGTCGCGAATCTGGCGAATGTACCAAGCTGTGTTCAGTAGCGAAAGATTGGCTATTGACACATCTTTGCGAATGCCTTTTAAACACTTGTTTTTGTAGTCCATGGCTGTCTTTATTGCTTCCTGGCTTTCGCGGGTGGGATATACATCTTTGGCAGGATGAACAATCTCAGTAGAAAATGGATCGGCCACAGCCTGTGCATACCACAAGGGGAAGGTGTCGTTGTCTCCATTCGTAAAGATAATGGCGTTTTCTTCCACAGAGTTCAGGAAATTTAGCCCGTAATCCAAAGCAATAAACTCCTTGGAACGGTCATGAAGGTTATATTGTGTAATGGCACTATTGATGGGTAGCGCACACATTAGCACTAAAATAGCTGTTTTCAGGGCTTTGGATTTCCAGACGCTGATTAGAGCTAAACTACCTATTCCCATCCAGATAGCCCACATATTATAGGCCACCACAAAGAAATAATCTCTGTCGCGCACTTCGGCACTGGAGAGGTTCATTACAAACACCATTACCAGAGTCGTTAAGAGAATTATGGAAAAGAAATAGCGGAAACTGTGTTTGTTCAGTTTGAACTGGAACATGGCTCCGGCTACCCCCAAAAAGGCGACAAAGATGTTACCGATCGCGCTTTTTAAGCCAGCTGATAGCCCAATGTATTTACCCAGCAGCGGAGCTTTGAACCATTGCATGCCGAAATAACGGAGAAAATGATATCCAATTTGATGAGTAAAGAAATTGCCACGTCGCTCCACAAAACTGGTGTTGCCATACTGTTTACGCAGCACATAATCCTTAAACATGGTAAGGGTGCTGGGATGCCCTTCGTTTATAAAAGGTCTGTCCGCAGCCCGAATCATCAGATACAGATGCGAAGAAAGCCCTACAGCTACAAGGGCAAAACCAATTAGCCAAACACGTTTATCTATAACGTCTTTCAGTTCGTGGTATAGTATTACCAAAGCGACTATGGCAAAACCCCATTTGTCAAAATCGTCTATCATCATGCCCTTGCCGATGGCACCCAAAATGAAATATCCGGCCATTAGGGCAATTGTATAGCCAACTACTTTTAGCCAAAAATTACCACCCTTCATACCACCTTGAAGCAAAGGGTAAACTACAATAAAGAGCACAGCGGGGGCAACCTGCAAAGCAGTTTGGTGAACGCAAAAACCCAGAAAGAACAAATACAGGATTAGCAGCAGCATGTTTTGATGCGAGAAATCCCGGCTTTTTTGCACCCAAAGCAGAGTTAGCCAGATGATCAGATTTACAAAGAACACCAGGCCGGAATACACTTCCGCCTCTATGGCGTTCATCCAGAAAGTGAAAGAAAAAGCGGTATAAAGGGCTGCAATAACACCGGCGAAAATGGCTTCCCAGGCTTTCACCTTCATCATACTAACCAATTGCACCGTTATCAGATAGGTGAACATAACGGCAAAAGCACTGGTAAACGCAGAGATGAAAGCTGCTATTACAGCATGCGAAGCCAAGCCTCCCAACAGAGTTACAATTCCACGCCCAAAAAGGATATAGAAAGGATTTCCAGGGGGATGAGGAACCCCTAAAATACTAATGCAAGTGGCGTATTCACCGCTATCCCAAAAGCTCATTGTGCGAGCTTGGGTTAGCATATAAACAATTAGGGTCAGGACAAAAATACCCCAGGCAATCATGCGGTTATACTTTTGGGGGACTATTATTTGCGGCCTGATAGAGTCATCATCCACAAGGGTGAAACGCTCTGGTTTTTTGTATGCGGGGCTGGCCTTTTTTACCGGCTTGGCCTTAATCATCTGAGCTCGTTTTTGTTTGATATCTGCTTCGTTCATGCTAAAAATGCTCCTTTAGTCTTTCAAGCCGGCTTTGGCATAGCTGGCGATAATTTGTTTTTGGGCAAGGAAAAATAGAATCAGGATGGGGACTATGCTGAAAGTGGAAGCTGCCATAAGCAAGCTGGTTTGAGTGGAAGCTTCCTGATTGAAATAACTTAGCCCAACCTGCAAAACACGTAATTCGGGACGGGTGGTCATTACTAACGGCCACATAAAGCTGTTCCAGCTTCCGATTAGAGAAAATACAGAGGCTGTGGCTATAATGGGCTTGGATAGGGGAATCATGATGCGCCAAAGCATGCCGAAAGTGCTGCAACCGTCTATTGCCGCAGCGTCAAACAACTCCTGGGGCAAAGATTTAAAGTGTTGCCGGAAAAGGAAGATGGTAAAAATATTCACGCACCATGGGATAATAAGTGCTTGATAGGTATCCAGCCAATGGATTTTATCCAGCAACACATAAGACGAAATCAGGTATATCGGTTCTGGCACCATCATCATGCTTAAGAATAGGTAAAAGAAAAAATCTCGTCCTATAAACTCCATCCGGGCAAAAGCATAGGCTGCCAACATGGAAGTAATTAGAACACCTATTAGCGATAAAAAACTGACGTATAATGTGTTAGCAAAATACAAGCCAAAGGGAACCTTCTTAAATGCCTTTGTGTAGTTTTCCCAATGCAAACTGGGAACCTTAGTAACCTTTTTTACTTGTGTGCTTGGCACAGAAAGGTATTCCTGCACGATTTTCCCGTCTTTATCCAAGGAGTGGATAATGCTGTTTGTGCCTTGTTCCATAACCAGGATAACTTTTTGTTTGCCAGATTTAATTGCAGACGGGAGGTCTGAACCTTCTGTAGCATCGGACATCTTGTCTGAAGCTGGGACGCCCCCGGGAGTCCATTCGTAATAGGTTTCCCGGGGAATGAAGGTGGATTCATGCTTATTGAATTCAGCTTGGGTCATCAACGAGGTAGAGAGCATCCAGATAAAGGGAATAATCATCCCCAGCCCAAAGATGGTCAGCACTCCATAGATGATAGTCATTCGCAGTTTTTCGTTCATCTGCTGCCCCTTTTAGTAGTTCACGTGCTTTTCCAGACGTTTCTGGAGCACAGTTAAACCCAGAATCAATACAAACAGTGCCAGGGCAACCGCACTTGCATAGCCCATTTCAAGAGTATCAAAGCCTTTCTCGTAAATATAATAGACAATTAGCTTGGTGGTATTCAGGGGTCCGCCCTTGTCGGTCATCAGGTAGATTTGGGCAAAGGCTTGAAAGCTGACGATAGTAGTCATAATCAATACATAAAACGTTGTGGGGGAGACCAATGGCAAGGTGATTCTAAAAAATTGTTTTAACTTGCTGGCTCCATCTATCTCTGCTGCTTCATAATAAACCTTGGAAATGTTTTGTAACCCAGCTAAATAGATGATGGTATTATAGCCCAATCCTTTCCAGATGGTCATGATGATTATGGCAAATAGAGCTTGGGATGGCCCACTCGCCCATTTGGGCAGCGTTATACCCATACCGGTGAAGAAGATCTCAAATATGCCCCGTGCTTCTGAAAGCCATTTTTGTGGTTCAATGCCGATGTAGCCAATCAGCGTGTTCATCAGACCCGTCTGCTCGTTGAACATTATTTTCCACACGATTGATACAGCTACCAAAGAAGTAACAAAAGGTATAAAATAAACAGTTCGGAACAGACCTTTCAAAGCCTTTATCTGATTTAGCATCACGGCAAATAACAGCGAAAATACAATTGAGGCCGGAACTACTATAATCACCAGCCAAAAGGTATTGGTTATAGATTGCCAGAATACTTTGTCGTGCAGCATGTTGGAATAGTTTAAAAGGCCGATGAACTTGCCGGTGCCTCTGATACTCCAATCATAAAAACTGATGACAAAAGACATGATTATGGGTATTAGCCTAAAGGCAAAGAGCAATGCAAATGCCGGTAGGATATACAGGTAAGGAGAAGCTTTCCATTTAGTTTTCATATTGCTACCCTTTATTCTTCTTCGTTATTGCTTTTGCGAAACTGGTGAAGGTCTATACCCAGTTTTTCACATTTTCTATACAAATTATCTCTGGTTAAACCTGAGATTTTTGAAGCCTGGCTTAGATTTCCGGCACATTCACTTAAGAGCTGTTTTATAAATCTTCGGCTGAATTCGTCTTTTGCTTTGTGCCAGTTACCACTTTCCTGAAAACTGCCGAGGCTATCCATATCTGCACTTCCCACAACGTTTTCGGGCAAATCTTCGGGCTGGATAACCTTGTGCTCTGCCAGGATTATGGCGTGTTCAATAACATTACGCAGCTCCCTGATGTTGCCTTTCCATTCGTAATTCAACAAAATTGAAAGCACACCAGGCGAAAGCTTTAATTCACCCTTTTTGTATTTGGCACAGATTTCCTGAGTAAAAGCCGTAGCCAGAATCTTTATATCGTCTTTGCGTTCTCTAAGAGGAGGAATATGCAGCTTGATTACGTTCAGGCGGTAATACAAATCCTCACGGAAAGTACCATTAGTAACACTTTCTTTAATATCTTTGTTGGTTGCGGCAATGATGCGAACATCAGTACGCATATCGTTGTCGCTTCCAACCATGCGGAAAATTCCAGATTCCAGCACCTTAAGCAGCTTAACCTGGAAGGGCAGGGATGTTTCTGTTATTTCGTCCAGAAATAATGTTCCTCCGTTAGCTTCTTGGAAATAGCCGATTTTATCACGAAAAGCATCGGTGAAAGCACCGCGTTTGTGGCCAAAAAGCAGGCTCTCCAACAGGGTCTCTGTAAGACTGCCACAGTTCACCGAGACGAATTTGTTGTGCTTTCGCAAGCTATTACGGTGGATTAATTCGGCAAACACACTTTTGCCGACTCCTGTTTCCCCGGTAATTAGAACCAAAGTATCAAGTTTTGCAATCTTTTGCACTTTTTGCAGCAGGGACTGGATTGCCCAGGAGTTTCCAATGATCAAATCTGTTTCAATATCCCGTGTCAGCATGGCAGTTAATCTACGGTTTTCCGCAATTAACCACTGAGTTTGCAGAATTTTATCCACTTGGATATTGATAATGTCCAAATTTCGGAAAGGTTTTACGAGGTATTCTGAAGCACCCAGCTTCATAGCTGCCACAGCCGTTTCGATGGAGGCCTGGCCACTGATGGCAATTATTGCAGTGTAAGGGTGATTTTGGGCAATTTCCTGAATCAAATCCAAGCCATTTTCGCCAGGCAACACAAGATCAATAATGGCAATATGATAGCGATTTTGCTCTACCAACAAACGTCCGGTTTTAAGGCTAATAGCGGTGTCCACCTCATGTTTTGCCTCCAATTGAAGTTTGAACAGATCCAAGGTTTCCGGGCTGTCGTCCACTATCAAAATTCGGGGTCTAAGCTGTTCACTCATATCAGTTTGGCATCTATTGTCAGAATGTTTTGCGCATCTTTCGATACTTGTTGTGTAATCACACTGCTTTCGGGCAACGTTAGGGAGTGCAGAGAGATTGTATCTTCACTGAGACTAATGCTACATCGTAAGCCGAGTGATTTTACTACAGAGATCTGAACGCTAATTAATCCCACAGATATTTGCGTAATCAAAAAAGTGGCAAGCGTTTCAAACCAGTTACACAGATCAATTGGCAGGACATTGCAGCTTACTGATGTGTCAGCGAAAATAGTCTCAAAAACCATCCGGTGCTTAATCTGCATGTAATTATTCAACAGCACAATTTCGTGCTTCATCCATTCATTCAGATCAGTGCATTTATCTTCACAACTGCGATATTGCAAGGCTTCCCAAGTGTTTTGCAGTTGATCGTCCAGCATGATTCCAGCTTTGTAAATCCGGTTTTTGTAATCAGGACAGGTTTTGGGATCAAGCTTTTGAGCATATCCCAAAACCAGATTCAAAGGTGAGCGAAGGTTATGGATTAAGCCTTCTAAAATAGTTTCAGAGAAACTCTTCATGTTCCCTTTAGCGGAGCTTGAGATAAGTTTCCAAACCCTTGCGGAAGATGTGCATTGCCTTGCTTAAGTCTTCTTTGCACAATATGTAAGCCAGACGCAATTCGTTTTTACCTAATCCTGGTGTGGCATAAAAACCTTCAGCAGGGGCAGCCATAACCGTTTCGCCCTCAACCTTGAAGTCCTTCAGTAACCAGATAATAAAATCCTCTGCATCGGCAATGGGCAGTTTTGCCACTATGTAGAAAGCACCTTCAGGCCTTTTGCAGATAATGCCGGGGATTTTTTCCAGTTCGCTCATCACCAAATCTCGTCGAGCTTGGTATTCGCCCACTATTTGGGTAAAGTAGCTATCGGGAAGGCTTACACAAGCGTTAGCGGCTAATTGATCCACAGTGGGAGGACACAATCTGGCCTGGGCAAACTTTAGCACTGCCCCCATGAGTGCTGTGTTTTTGCTAATAATGCAGCCAATGCGCGCTCCACAAGCACTATAGCGCTTGGAAACGCTATCCACCATAATGGCGTTATCTTCAAAACCGGGCACTTCCAGTATGCTGGTATGCTTTAAGCCATCATAAATAAATTCCCGATATACTTCATCCGAGATCAGGTATAGATTGTGCTTTTTGCACAGTTCTGCCATGCGGAACAGCTCTTCACGGCTGTAAACAGCTCCGGTGGGATTACCGGGATTGCATAGCATAATAGCCTTGGTTTTAGCACTGATTTTCTGTTCAATTGCGTTATTATCAGGCAGGGCAAAACCTGTTTCAGCATAGGTGGTCAGGGGGACAAGCTTGATTCCGGCCATGGTGGCAAAGCCATTGTAGTTGGTATAAAAAGGCTCGGGAACAATAATTTCATCGCCTACTTCACCCACTACCATCATAGCAAAAGTGATGGCTTCACTGCCTGCCGTTGTTACAATTATGTCGTTTACAGACAGGTTAAGTCCCTGATGTTGATAATACTTTACCAAGCCTTGCCTGTAAATGTCCAGTCCCTGCGAGGGGCCATAGGCCAGAACTTTTTCCGAAAACTCATGATATACTTTTATCATTTCCGGGGGAGTTGGGATATCTGGCTGGCCAATATTGAGGTGATATACCTTAATGCCCTTTTCCTTGGCCGCTACAGCGTAGGGCATCAGTTTACGGATGGGGGAGGCTTGAATCTCTAAGGCTCGTTTTGAAAGCTCCATTTTTTCTATCCTCTAAAAGTTAATTCTACTCTGAAACCCTTTATTTGCAGTCCTTGAAAAAAGACAAGCAAAATCTTTCAGGCAAGTTGAATTTTCCCCTGTTTCAATTGTTTTCCTCTGACTGGATGTTCCAAAAAATATTATGGTTGACAAATTTGCACAATTGTCATAAGGTGAAAGTGTAAAAGAATTGAATTTTGGGAGTTGTAATGCGAAATCTGCTTATGCTTGTAATCGCTTGCATGTTAACAGGTTGTGCCGTGATGGATCTTAGCACGATGGACACTGCCGAACCAACTGGCAAGGGTAAAAGGAAAGGTATGTTTACTATTGGGTCAGGGTTGAACATGAATCTGATAGATAAGGACTACGTAAATAATGATAATGGGCATGTAGGCAGATCTACGCCTATTTACAATTCCTACAATTATACCTGGGGAGTGGGAAGCGAAACTGATTTTGGAACCAGATTTACGTTTGTTCTCAATAGTGTTGGTATCAGGTTGCATACAAAACATAGACTTTATGCAGATTCAACCGGATATACTCTGGCTGTAGCTCCAGCAGCAAATGCTGTAGCGAGTTGGATGACGTCTGGGGGTTTTGATAAAAGCTCTCTATCAGATGAATTTGAAGCCCTGAGCGGAGAAATGCAATTACTTGGAACAAAGCGTTGGAATAACAACATTGCCGGAAGCGCAATTATCAGAGCTAATAGGAGCTATTTGAATCATATTTTACGAACCCATGGAGGGTTTAGGTTAAACCTCGAGCTAAGCACCAAGGCAATCACCTATATGCCTGAGATTGGCATAGAATTCTATGTAAAGAAAAACGGCGAAATTGATTATGTCCCCATCATCTCTCTGGGCACAAGATTTAAGAAGCATGCTAAGAAATGACGCTCATCGCCATGAGATACGAAAACTGACACCACAACCTATTTGCTGTGATGTCAGTTTCAACAATATAGTGTCTTGTCAAGTTCCATATGTCGT
>DIXL01000012.1:38364-64002 GCA_002428685.1 Cloacimonetes bacterium UBA6081
GAGCTTTTTTTTGGGCTGGATTCCCGCCTCCGCGGGAACGACACCGTCAGAGCTGGCTTGACAAGACAGTAGTGTATTTGAGTAATATAAACTTAGCTTATTTCATTAATACCAGTTTGGATTGCAGTTGCAAGTTCTTGCCGGTCACTTTTAACAGGTAAACTCCGCTGCCGCAGCTTTTACCGTTTTTATCTATTCCGTTCCAGGAAAGGTGATTCCAGCCTTCGCTAAAAGATTGAGGGGCATACTTATACACCAGTTCGCCTTTTTGGTTGTAGATGGTGCACTGGCCATTCTTTTGGCTGGGAACAAACACTGCAATTTGAGTAACCGGATTGAAGGGATTTGGATAAACATTCAGTTTTGCGGTAGGAGTCGGCATCGGCGGAGGATTGGTTCCTCCTTCTGGGGTAACTGTAACCGAAGTTGGTCCATGGTAAGTGCTTTCTCCGGATAATTCCATTGCTTGCAGCCAGTAATAATAGGTTCCGGGTTCCAGTTCGGTTTCTTCCACAAAGCTATAGGTATGGCTGGTGGAGCTGTTTGAGGCTTCAATGAACTGGTTAAGGTCGGTCGCTGTTTCCAGGTTATCTGTTTTGTTGCGCAGAATTCCATAACCACTGAGGTTCGTTTCAGATTGGGTAATCCACTGCACATTGCCTGTCCACATAAGAGGACTGGTGCAAGCATTAATAATAATAAAATATAAAGGGTTACAGAACCAAAGTAACTATGGCTGCGGATCATAATTCCTCCCCGCAAGGTTTATTTACTGCTGTAAAAGCCCTATGCAAGAACATGTACGGACACTTAGAACAGCAAACGAACCTTTTTGATTATTGGTTAATTGTCAAGTTAAAGCTATGGTATTTTCGAAATGTGTGGAATTAATTCCACTCGCACTCAAGCCCATCGCTCTGAAAAAGAAGACTACTGAAGTATCATGGCGAGTAATTTTTATGACAAAATATAACTGTCGTTCCCGCTTCCGAAACTATGTGAAAAAATCTTCTAAACGGCATCCTGAGTCCCATGAGGACGACACTTCAGATAGTATAAGTGCACAATAAAACTAACCCGAGACCCATCGGGACGGCATTTCATATAAACGTAAGACGTATAACTTCCAACCAGTTAATGGTATATTATGTCGTTCCGAAGGGACTCATAAAGGTTTTTCAGGATCGCATAATGCTATCTGAAATGTCGTCCTCATGGGACTCAGGATGCCCTTTAGAAGATTTTTTCACATAGTTTCGGAAGCGGGAACGACACCACCTAAAAAGACTTAACGAGACTGGAGCTTATCCACAGCTTCTGACAGCGGTAATACCTCTAATCCAAGCTGGTGGATGAAGGCCAGGAGAGCAGAGAAATCCTGAATAGAGCAGTTATCTCCAAAGGGTGTATCCGGTTCATCGATACGGTGAAAGCCAAGAATTATCAGGTTTTCGCCATCGGCTATGCCTTTTAGTACCCTCTGCTTCATAATCTCGGCTGTCCAATCGCTTTGAAACGGTAAATATCCAAGGTCTAACACATTTAAGGGTGTAAACATAGGGTAGTCATTACTTCCGCGCAGATAGTCATAATAGGATGTAAGAATGGGGAAATACTCCAAAGGGCATTCTCCGCGGGGGAAAGCAAAAGAACGGGGATTTAACCCCCAATTTAGCAAATTGTTGTAGTCCCCCACAATGGCGGTTTCAGCCTGAGCATAGTTTAGCTGCACCAGGTTTTCATGGTTCAGGCTGTGGCCACCAATTTCCCATCCGTAAGTATGATGCAGATCAATCACTTGGTTTACGGTCAACAGATTACCCTGGCCTAAGGCAGCGGTATTTACATAGCTTGTTGCTCTGTATCCAAAGCTGTTTAACAGGGGCAAAGCTTTACTGTAAACATTGTAGTGCTGATCATCAAAGGTAATGCTGATAATTGGCTTGGGGGCAGGCGTGTCTGTTAGCCATTTACATGAGGCCAAACACATAAAGCAGGCCAGACCCAAAAGAACGCTTAAAAAACTAAATTTATAGATCATAGGTCAAACTGGATTGCAAGCTCAGGCTGTGTTTTCCACTTCTGATTTTGCTACCTTCGTAACCATATATCAGGCCAACGCGCATAGAGTGATTAATCATATAATCAGCAGATAGATAGCCTTTGGCATAAGCAGTGTTTTCCAGAACGTTATATAGCACTCCGGGGCTGAAGACCATCTGCCCAAAAGAGGTGGATACCGCACCCTGATAACGCTG
Organism: Cloacimonetes bacterium UBA6081; assembly: GCA_002428685.1. Classification (GTDB taxonomy): domain Bacteria; phylum Cloacimonadota; class Cloacimonadia; order Cloacimonadales; family Cloacimonadaceae; genus Cloacimonas. The sequence continues at coordinate 40,623 of DIXL01000012.1, forward strand.
TATGGATTCCGATCCTGGTTCCAGTTGTTTCAGCTCGGCCAAAGCAAAAATATTGTAGTTATCAAACACGGAAATATCAACTTCGCCCAAAGCATAAACAGATTCATGCCCATGGGTTTTGTTCATTTCAAAAAAGTAGCTATATGCACTCTCTACATTCATGCGGAGCAGCTCGTTTTGGAAGGAGACATTTAAAGAGCTAATAGAAACAGGGCTGCGCCAATGGTTGTCCTGTCCCCTTGCTTCCTGTTTTAAAGATACTGTGAATGCGGGTTTTATACCAAAATAGGTCCATTGTGCATAGCCGATTGCTTGATTATGCACCGAGCCACCCAAAGCCAAACTAATAGAACTTTGCCGGTAGCTTTTGCTTAGTTTGATGCGGTTGAAACGCGTTGCCTGATAAGGGAAATCATCCATGTCGGGGCTAATCAGATGGTTCGGATTTAAGGTGCTTTTTGCTCCATAACCAATAGGTTCGGTTGCTCCCGATATCTGCCAGGTGCCTTTTGTGTAGCCAAGTTCAAAGCTATGCAGCTTTAGCTGGTTGTCCAAAAAATCGGCATGGTTTTGAATCAGAAAACTGGCATAAACATCATTAATGTATAGCGAATCAAGCGCAATTTCTGCGCGGTAAAATTCGCTCCAGCTAACCGATTTATTAGTTTGCGGCGGGGCATAATAAAAACTGTTTGCAGAGTCCCAATTCAACTCAAGGGGGATATCTGCACAATAAGCCAAACCCATTACCCATAATAGGATAAGGACCCAAAAAAAGCGGGAAAACATCAAGCTGCTCAGGGATTTATGGCCACACCGGCATGCAATATCTGGCGAAGTTGAGCATTTATAGTGTCTATATTTACGCTTCCATCTTCTGACAGCCATTGCCAAAGGATTATATCCATGGCTCCAACCAACAAGAAGGCGAGTGCAGCAGGATCAATCGGTTTAATTTGTTTAGCTTCAATGGCTTTGCTGGTTACTTCTTTTATATAATCTATGTATTGATGCAAGGGGTTGTATCCGGGATTACGCTTGGAAAAGTTCTCGTTCTGGCGTGCTTCCACCGCCAAAAACCGGGCTATATAGGGTTTGTTTTTAACTAAGTCCACATGGTGCATAAAAAAGGCGTAGAGACGATCCATGGGGTCAGCAATATCTGTGGTGTTTTGGATGATTGTAGCAATTTCTGTATTAATGATTTCCTTCATACAATGCTGTAAAAGGTCATCTTTGCTTTCAAAATAAACATATACTGTGCCCAGGGCAACTCTTGCTTTTTTTGCCACCTCGGCAATGGTGGCAAGGGAAGAGCCTTTTTTGGCAAACACTTCGATGGCAGCATTCAGCAGGATGTCGCGTTTATTCTGGCGACCAGCTTTGCGTAACGGTTTACCTTCTATCCTCATTTTATCTCCAAACATATTTTTCAATTGAGGGCACAATTCGATTAGCTTATCTTTTGTCAATTTCTTTTTTCTTATGGCAATTGATTTTATTTGACATAAAACTGGATTCAGATTTATAAGAAACATGTTGGCTTGAGGAAGATCAATTTAGCCGTCCTTGCTTGCATTGTCATATCATTCCCATATCATTCCCAATAATATTGAGATTGATATGGGAATGATATGGCAATGCTAACGGGGAAGAGCTTTGTGTTATGTTGCTAAATACTCCCCGCCAAAATTATAACTTTAACAGAGAGAACAAGATGCAAAAGAATAAGATATTACTGTGCGTTAGTGGCGGAATTGCCGCTTACAAGGCCATCGATTTGGCAAGTCAGCTGGTCGGTTTGGGATTCAGGGTGAAATGCGTGTTAACGGATAATGCCTGCAAATTTGTCAGTCCACTGAATTTTGCTGCCATAACTCACGAGCATGTTACCCTTGGTCTGTTTGAAGATGCAGACCCAATCCCGCATATTACTTTGGCAGACTGGGCAGATTTGGTGGTGGTGGCTCCGGCAACAGCAAATATTATGGCCAAAGCGGTTCAGGGTATAGCCGATGATCTGATGTCCACAATCCTCCTGGCGCATCGCAAGCCTGTGCTGTATGTCCCTGCGATGAATGTGTTTATGTTCGAGTCCGTCCCCACCCAACAGAATATTTCCGTGCTGCGTTCGCGCGGTCATCATGTTTTGCAGCCAGCCACAGGGATGCTTGCCTGCGGCTATGTTGGCAGCGGAAAGTATCCTGATAATGCGGAAGTGATTGCAGGAATATGGACTTATCTGGATTACACAGAAGATTTACAGGGAAAAAAGGTGTTGGTTACTGCCGGTGCAACTCTGGAAGCCATCGATCCCATGCGCTACCTTAGTAACCGATCTTCGGGCAAAATGGGGATTGCGATAGCCCGTGCCTTGGCTTTACGCGGAGCGGAAGTTAGCCTTGTATATGGCAAGATCAGCACCGATTTGCCACATTATTTACAAGAAACAGTGTTTTGCGAATCTGCCGCTGAGATGCATGCTGCCGTTTTGGACAGGGCAAAAAGCATGGACTGGATTATCAAATGTGCCGCTGTGGCAGATTATGCTCCGGCCATCGCAAGCAAAACCAAGCTGCCCAAAAGCAAGCAATTGAATTTGGAACTGAAAGCTACCCGGGATATACTTTTGGAGCTTGGCAAAAATAAGCAAGCCGGGCAGAAATTGATCGGTTTTGCTGCTCAGACAGATGATCTGATTTCCAGGGCGGTAGAAAAATATAAAACCAAGCAGCTTGATTTGATTTGCGTAAATCACATTGAGAATGCTGGAAAAGACGAAAACGTGCTTAGTGTGATAGGTTGCCTTCCAACTCTACCGGATTTGCCCGGTTACAAAGGGCTGAATATGGCTGTGCTGAAAGGTGATAAACTGGCTGTGGCTAATGCTTTAGCCGATGTGATGGTGCAGCTGTGAGCCAAATGTTGATCACCGGAGCCAATGGCCAAATTGGCAGTTTTTTGGCAAAAGCATATCTGGCCGAGGGCTATAATCTGGTATTGCTGTACCATCAACGCCATCAACGGCTGGATGACCTATTTGGCAAGCCAGGGGTTGTAGCAATAGATGTGGATTTGCAGGACTACAACTCTGTTCAGCATGCCATTAGTAAGCTGCAACAAGCTCCGGATGTTTTGATACATTGTGCTGCCACGCGCGCTATTGATGCCATGCCTTTGGTTTCCAGCGAGCCGGATATGTTTTGGAAAGTGTTCAATGCCAATTGCAGTTTTGCCTACAATGTGCTGCGTTGCATCTTACCAAGAATGCAGGATAATGGCTTTGGACGAGTAGTAATGTTTGGAAGCGATGTTACCCGTGGTGGTCTTGAAAATGGAAGTGCTTATGCGGCAGCCAAGGCTGCGATTGTGAATTTGGTAAAAAGCACTGCCAGAGAAATGGCAAAAGCTGATGTGCTGATTAATGCAATATCCCCTGCTCCCGTGGATACCCTTTTGGAAGAGGACTATAGCGGAGATTATTTGCGTTTCAGACAGCATTATTTTGCAGAGTATGTGCACCAGGTTCCCACCGGCAAACTGGTTTCTAAAGAGGAGATAAAAAAAGTGATTGACCTATTAATAAATCCAGTGTTAACGAACCTCACCGGTGAAGAGATTTATCTAAGTGGAGGTTTGGGATGAAACTGACAAAAGTGATTGGCATCCTGTTCTTTTTGGGGATGCTGTCAATCCTGTCTGCAGTTCCCTTTATGGACGGAGAGAAATTGACTTTTAACGTTAAATATGGAGTTATAAATGCTGCAGAAGCCACTTTGGAAGCCAGAACATCCATGTATCAGGGTTCTCCGGTGTGGCATCTATCCACCCTGGCAAAAACTCATTCGTTCTTTGACAAGGTGTTTAAAGTACGCGATAGGGTAGAATCGTGGTGGGATAAGGATTTGCTGTTGCCATACAAATTTGCCAAGAACCTTCAGGAAGGAAAATACAGACAACACCGGGTGCATATTTACAATCATGAATCTGGAACCAGCACTTATCAGAAATGGCAGTTTAAAAAGAATTTGTTTGAAAACAGCGAAATGGAGATTCCCAACGCTTCGCAGGATATCCTATCGGCTTTTTACTATGTGCGCACTTCTCCTTTGATAGTGGGGAAATCTGTCCTGGTAAATATTGTGGCTGATGGCAGAAGCATGAAAACAGAAGTGAAAGTGCACCGCACCGAAAAAATAAAATCAATCTTTGGCGATATAGAGTGTTTGGTGATAGAGCCAAAGCTGAAAGGCGAAGCCGTGTTCAAACAAAGCGGCAGAATCCTGATCTGGGTAACCAACGACGAATATAAAATTCCGGTTCGGCTGGAGAGTAAAATTACCATTGGAAGTTTTGTCGCCTCCCTTGCCAAGGCAGAGCAAGTGCCATATAAAGTGAAATCATGATTGCAGACTTGCTTTCTTTGGCAGCCTACGATTATCATTTGCCCAAAGAGCTAATTGCTCAATATCCCACAGATAAACGTGCCGGCTCAAAATTGATGCATATCAGCCGAAGCAGCGGTCACATTAGTCATCGTAGTTTCACCGATATTTTGGACATGCTGCATAGGGGCGACGTGCTGATAATTAATAGCAGCAAAGTGTTTCCAGCCAGGCTGTTTGCCAAGAAAGAGAATGGCACCGCCATAGAAGTTCTGCTGCTGAGTCAGATTTGTGAAAACAAATGGAAATGCATGGTGTCGCCGGGAAAAAGAGTCCGAACTGCCCAGAATCTATATTTTTCGGACAATTTATTTGGCTGGGTGGGACAAGGCGATAGCGAAGGCTTGCGTGAGATTGAGTTCACCTGTAAAGTTAATTTGTGGGACGAGATTGAACGCATTGGACACATACCTTTGCCTCCCTATATAGAACGCAACGATGGCTTAATGGATAAGCAGCGATATCAAACTGTGTATGCCCGTGAAATTGGTTCTGTGGCTGCTCCCACGGCAGGACTGCATTTTGATACGGACATGTTGGAAGCCCTGGCTGCCAAGGGAGTGACTATTAAAGAAGTTGTCCTGCATGTGGGGATTGGAACTTTTCGGCCGGTTAAGGTGCAACGCATAACTGATCACATAATGCATGCCGAGCTTGCCACAATTCCAGCGGACACTGCTGAAGCCATTAATTGTGCCAGGCAGGAAAAACGCAGGGTGATTTGTGTAGGCACAACCAGCTCCCGCAGCGTGGAAAGCTTTTGGGATGGAACCAAGCTGCTTTCCGGCTCTAAGTGGACAGATATCTTTATTTATCCCGGATATACTTTTAAGGTTGTGGATGCGATGCTAACCAATTTTCACCTGCCTCAAAGCACCTTGCTGATGATGATTTCTGCTTTTGGCGGCTATGACACAATTAGACGGGCTTATAGCATGGCCGTAGAGCAAAATTACCGATTTTTTAGTTATGGCGATGCCATGTTTATAGAGGATTAAAATGCGAAACTACTTTTACTATGACAAACTGGATAGTACCATGAGCGAATATCAACGCTTGAAGGAAATTAATCCTGCCCCTTTGGCAGTTTGTGCAAAAACCCAGAATGATGGGATTGGCAGAGGTGATCACGTTTGGGTATCTCCCGAAGGAGGCTTGTGGTTTACTTTTGACATGGTCGGAGATAAATCTATCCCTTCATTTGCTCTTTATGCCGGCTACTGCTTGCATCATACCCTGGAAACTCTATTTCATCCTTTGGTGGGCAGGCTGAAGATAAAATGGACAAACGATATTATTTGCGATGGCCGAAAACTGGGCGGAATTCTTTGCCGCTATCAGCAAAGCAAACAAATCTACACTATTGGCATGGGCATAAATACAAATAACGAAATTGACCCCAATTTGGGTAAATTCGGGGCTATCAGCCTGAAAGATGCTTTGGGATTTTCCATTTCCAACCGCAGCCTCTGGCATTGCATCATTCACAGTATAGAAGGATACAGTTGGGAAGTAACAGATGGACTGAGCTATTTAACTTACTGCAACGATAATCTGTTTGGCAGGGGAAAATGGGCAAAACTGGAAACTGGTGGCTTGCATATCAAAGCAGAGATTATGGGCATAGATAGTTCCGGAGCATTGCTGATCCGCAAAGAAATGGGCGAATATATAAGTATGCACACAGGCTCGATAATTGAATTTTTGGACTGAAGCAGGTAACTGGAATCAGACTTAATACGCAAAATATTACCGATAAAACACAGACAGAAATACTCCTACATATCCGCTGACTTATAAAAAACAAAACTGCTGATTGGGGGTTTTGCTTGACAAATGTGTGAAGGCAAAATTTCTGGTGAAACGAAATTATTATTCTAAAGCACCCAGTGGAGGAAATATGAACAAATGGATACTGATAGCGATATGCAGTGCAATAGTAATGCTTACTATGCTTGGCTGCTCATCAAATCGCACAGCACCAGATACACGAGTGATAGAACCCTATAATGGAATAACCACAAAAGTAGCAATTTTGCCTTTAAAATCCATGGACACCCAAAGCCGCTACATAGAAAAGATACTTACAGTCCGGGATCTTGAATATGCTTTTGCTTCGCACCCCAAATACATTCTGATGCCAATGGACGAAATTGCCGAAGCTTTCAAGCAAACCGGATTTAAAGATGTGGAAGATTTGGAACCGGAAGACTTGAAGGAAATCAGCGATGATATTAAAGGCGATGTGATGATTACCGGTAGTATCACCATGATCCGTCCGGATGAATTTGCCATAGCCATGAAGCTTTACAGTGCCAGAACCTCAGAATTACGCCAGCTAAATTTCAACGTGAGCAAAATGAAAGAAGCTCGCTGGAAAACTTTGGACGAAAGGCTTATTGGTGAGCTTGATAGCTTCATCTCCACTGAAGTTGACAAGATATTCAACATTGCGCTGAATTACTTTGCTGCCAACAACTATCCCGAAGCGGAAAAATCACTACAGATGGCCATGGGGCTAAACCCCGATTTAAAAGATGCAGATTACTATCTTGGTGCCACCTATTACAAGATGGGAAAAACCGACTTAGCCATCCAAAGCCTGGAAAAATCCATTGCCAAAGACCCCAACCATCAGCAGTCTCTTTTCATGCTTGCTGAGATTTACGAAAAATCCAATCAACCCTTAAAACGCCTGGGGATTATGGAAAAAATGGCTTCTCTGAACAATGATGAGGAATTGTGGCTTGTTATCGGTAATTTGTACGTGGAACAAAAAAATATTCCCAAAGCAGAAGCAGCTCTTAAAGAAGCTGTTAAAATAGATCCTGAATATGCCATAGCACAGTCTCGCTTAGCTCTGTTGCTTTATGATGAAGGCCGTTACAACGATGCCATACCATATCTGGAATTTGTCTTCGATCGTTTTCCCGAAAATGATCTTATCTCCCGCCGTTTGGCAGTATCCTACCAAAGAACTAACCGTCTGGACGATGCCATTGGCAAATATGAACTGCTAATAAAGAACAATCCTCAAAACACGCAAGCTTATCTTAGCGCGGCAAACCTCTACCGTATAAAAGCTTCCGAAGTTACAGATCCCAAGCTTATTGCCGAAATAAACCAGAAAGCTATAGCTACTATGAATGAGCTGAAAAAAGTTCAACCCGCCAATGCTTTGGCCTATTTGAATTTGGCAACAATCTATATGTCTCAAAGCAAATTTGCTGAAGTGGAAACCAACGCCAATCTGGCAAGGCAAAACGATCCCACTCTCTATTTGCCTCTTGTTTACCTTGCCACCGTAAGCCAAAACAAAGGGACTACAGAATACAACCGCTTTGCAGACCTGGAACAAAAGGCAGCAAAAGCTGTGGGTAAGCAGGCAAATCAACTTAAAAAAGACAGGGACAATGCCAAGAATGCAGCTTTAACTCATTTCCGGAAAGCAGCAGAACACTTGAATTCTGCAGTATCTCTTACCACCGAAACCGAAAGCATCAATGATATCAATAACCGCCTGAATACAATAAATAAGCTAATCAGCCAAGTATCCGGTTATTAAACTATAACCAACCCAATATCCGATATTAAAAGGCCTGGTGAATTCCAGGCCTTACTATTTAGCAGTTGTTCTTGACAGGATATGAGCACAATTTTAGCATGTTTACCACACTATCATGATTAATCGAAGCAGGACAAGGAAAACAAATGAAAGAAAAAGCTGTGGTTGTGTTAGGGGGTGGTTCCGCACTTGGTTTGGCACACTTAGGCGTGCTAAGCGTTCTGGAAGAGCATTATAAAATATCAGGCATAATCGGAACCAGTATGGGTGCAATTGTGGGAGGCTTGTATAGTGTCGGTATAACCCCACAAGAAATGCTAAAACTTGCTGCCTTGCACAAAGCTGCCCGTGTGTTTTCACCCCTCAGTCTTGATAGGCATATAGGGGGGATATTCGATGGAGTTGCACTGTTAGCCTTGTGTAAACAATGGACCTCAGAAAAGCAGATTGAAGATGGCAAAATTCCATTTATTGCTTGCGCCTATGATCTTGTAAGCCGTAGCACGGTACTTATAAACAAGGGGTTATATGCCGATGCATTGCGCGCTTCCACATCTTTACCCCTAATCTTTGCCCCATACAGACTGGGACAATATCTGTTTGTGGATGGAGGGGTGGAGCATCCCTTACCCATGGCATTTGCATATTTATTGGAAGGCAATTTGGTAATTGCGGTTAATGTGCTGCCTTGGATTGAAAAAAGTGCTCGCATAATTAACCTGGATAATTTGGAATCGACCAAACCCAAAAGGATTTCACGCACAGAGGTAATGATGCAGACAGTGTTTCACAATCAAGCATTCATGGCTCTGAAGGACATCAACAGTTACGCACCGGATATTGTGATAGATGCTGCCATGTCGGAGCTTAATCCCTTTGCTTTTCACAAAGCAGCAAGTTTCTACGATTTTGGCAGAAGAAAAGCAATGGAGACTCTTACCAGTTACGCCGAACCACGTTTCTTGCCGCAAATTAGACGCTATTACCGCAAGATGATGCAAAAATTGAACACACTTCAAAAGATATCGCTTGACGGAAATACCAGCTTGTAAAACAATAGCACTCGAATTCTGGAGCCGATATACGCATGGCTTCTAAGTGATAACCGAAGATAAACTGCAAGAGTTTTTTGCTGCTATCAAATAGCCCATAAATCCCAGGTAAATTATTCTTATCGAGGAGTTTCTAATGAACGAAATCATCAAAATCCTGGCCAAGGTAGAGGGTGGAACTGTGTTGGATGCCGCCACCGGAAAGGGCGAATTTATTGCCACACTGAAACAAAACCTGAAATCTTATGTCCAGATTATTGGTGTGGATTCATCAGCCCGTAGTGTGGAATTTGCCGAAAAGCTGTTTCCGGAAAACGATGTGGAAATCTTCCGCATGAATCTGGAGGATTTGCAATTTGAGGATAGTTATTTTGACACGGTGTGTATTTCCAATTCCTTGCACCACCTTGAACATCTTGATGTGGTCATTAATGAGCTTCTGAGGGTTCTAAAGCCTGGAGGATTTATGCTGATTACCGAAATGTATAGCGATGGGCAACAAACCCCAGCTCAGCAAAGCCACATATTGATGCATCACTGGATTGCTGGAGTGGATAGGCTTAGCGGAATGTATCACCAATCCACTTATACAAAGGCAGAACTGGAACAGATTGCTAAAAAACTCCTGCTAAAAAAGACTGCGATTCACGATTTTTACATTCCTGTGGACAATCCCAATAAAAACTGCGAAACCCTACTTAAGAACTGCCGTGATACCCTGAAAAAGCTGGAAACTATGCCCGATAGTCAACTTTTGATAGATGAAGGCAATAACTTGCTAAAGCGTTTATCTGAGGTAGGTTGTGCCAGCGCAAGCCGATTGATTATTGCCGGATACAAAAATTAATGTTTATTACGGGGATGGTATATGCCTTCCCTTACCCATATATTAACAAACAAGGAGATGAATTATGCTAATAGAAGACGATCTGTTTAGCTTAAACCAATTACAATTAAATCGCATTGCGAAAAAGATAGGCATTCCGGGTTACACTCAACTTAAAGGGACCGAGCTAATCTTTAAAATGTTAGAGTTTCAAGCTGCTCAAGAAGGCTTGGCTTTTGTTACCGGATGTCTGGAAATTATGGATGATGGCTTCGGCTTTTTGCGCTTTCCCGGCAATAACTACAATCCCGGACGCGATGATGTGTATGTCTCGCTCACCCAAATTCGTAGATTTGGCCTAAAAACCGGTCATATGATCAGCGGTCCGGTGCGTAGTCCCAAAGAAGGGGAAAAATACTATGCTCTGCTAAGGGTGGAATCGGTTAATTCTTTAACTCCCACCTGTTTACAGGATTTGCGTCTGTTTGATGCTTTAACGCCATATTACCCCACAGAGCGTTTGAATCTGGAATTTGATCCCACCAACTACAGCACCCGTATTATGAATATGTTCACACCTATTGGAAAAGGTCAGCGTGGTTTGATTGTAGCTGCTCCCAGAACAGGAAAGACAACTCTGCTTCAAGATACGGCCAATGCAATTTTAAGCAATCATCCAGAGGTGCATCTGATTGTGCTGCTTGTGGATGAACGCCCCGAAGAAGTTACCGAAATGAAAAAGATTCTCAAACCTGGTAACCGCGAAGTAATTAGCTCCACCTTTGATGAATCACCCAAAAATCACTCTGCCGTAGCTGAAATGATCTTGGAAAAATCTAAACGCATGATAGAGCTGGGGCAGGATGTGGTGATTGTGTTGGATAGCATCACCCGTTTGGCTCGCGCTTATAACAACGTAACACCCTCAAGTGGAAAAGTTCTTAGCGGAGGTATTGATGCCAATGGTTTAATTAAGCCCAAAAAGTTCTTTGGCTCTGCACGCAACACCGAAGAAGCCGGCAGTCTTACCATTATCGCTACAGCCTTAATTGATACCGGCAGCAAAATGGATCAAGTGATCTTTGAAGAATTCAAAGGCACGGGTAATATGGAATTGGTTTTAGACCGCAGTATCAGCGACATGAGGCTGTATCCGGCAATTGACTTGGTTAAAAGCGGAACCAGGCGCGAAGAACTGTTGCTGACTAAACACGAACTAAATCGCATGTATGTGCTGCGTAAGTATTTGAAGACTATTTCGCCAATTCAGGGCATTGAAACCCTTCGAAAAAAGATGCAAGTAACAGAAACTAACTTCGATTTACTAAATTCCATGAGCAACTAATACCCGGAAACTCTCTAACTTGATGAAAAAGAGTATAATCGTTGTCATCTTGCTTATCTGTCTCAATTTGGCATATCCTGCTCTACGCAAGGAATTCAGAGATCTGGACCAACTGTACGAACTGGGAAAGCTAAATGAGATTTCAGAAGCAATAGCTTCTCTGAAACCGGCAAATGACGATGAAAGAGCATGTATCGCGTTTTTCAATGCCCGGCTGAAGCTCACCACAAGTGAAGTGATTCAGGCTTTCAATTGGCTTATTGAAAAATTTCCTGCCAACGAATATGCGCATCTGGCCAGGCTGGAACTGGGGAAGATTTACATATTGGAGCGCAGAGTGGATTTGGCTCAGGCTCTGCTGCGGAAAATTACCTCCTCATCCCTGATGGAGCGTTTCTACTGGCTCGCTCTGTGCGATTGGTGGCTGGATGACTATCCTACGGCAATCAGCAACGCAGAAAGTTATCTGCGGATGGATTCCAAAGGCTCTTATGTAGAGAATGCCCATTATCTGATTGCCGAAAGCTATTTGGAACAGAAAAAAGCTTATAGCGCACTTACAACCTTGGAGAAACTGCAAAATTTGAAATTAAGTGATTTAGATGAGCAATATCTCTTTTACAGACAGGGCTATGCCTATGAAGTATCAGACAAGCTTGTTGACGCCATCGCCAGTTACCGCAAAGGCTATGAACTAAACAAATATTCGCAGGTAGCCTATTTGATTGAAGACAGGCTGTTTGATCTGCGAGCCCGTAGCCGTAGCATTGATATTAGCTTTTTGTATCCCTATTCGCTTTTACAGATTGCTATAGCCAATGATGAAGCAGTTGCTCAGAGCAGCAATCCGCCCCTGCAACAGAATGGGCAAATTCCAGTTCCGCAGATTTCACCGGGTAGTGATCCCGTGAATTTAAATTTGCCGGTGAAGATTAAAACCAAACCAACCGAAGGTTATTGGTTGCAAGCGGGTAGATTTTCGCAGGAATCAAACGCCAATAAACTGGTGGTAAATATCCGCTTGATGAACATTCCTGCGGTTTACTATGAAGATATCTCCAGAGGGAAAAAGACTTGGGTTGTTTTAAGTGGACCTTTCTCCGATAAAACCGCAGCCGAAATCAGCAAAAAAAGCCTGTCTGATAAAGACATAAGCTCTTTTATAACCCAATATTAGAAGGCCTCTTTGAATCCCGAAACAAACATCAATGATGCCAAGCTTACACCCATGTTGCGCCAATTGCAGGCCGTGAAACAAAAGCATCCCGATAAACTGATTCTATTTCGCATGGGGGACTTTTACGAAACTTTTTTTGAAGATGCTCACACAGCCTCCAGAGTGCTAAATATTACTCTTACCACTCGTAATAAAAACGATGACAATCCCGTTCCTCTGGCAGGATTTCCCTATCATGCCCTGAATAACTATCTTGATAAGCTGATAAAAGCCGGTTTGAAGGTTGCCATTTGCGAGCAAACCGAAGATCCCAAAAAAGCAGTCGGATTGGTAAAGCGGGAGGTAACCGAAATCATTACACCCGGTGCAGTCCTCGATCAAAACTTGCTGGATGGCAATGCCAACGTATTTTTAGCTGCACTTTTTTTCCTCGATCCCACCAAGAAGATTGGGCTGGCTCATCTGGATTTATCCACGGGTGAATTCATTTTTACCGAGCTTACTTTGGCAGATTTGGCTGGCGAAATGCAGCGTTTGAGACCTGCTGAAATAATTGTGGACAGCCCTTCGGCAGCAGAATTTGTCAAGAGTATAGCCTTGGAGTATCAGCCCACTGTTACTATTTTTGATTCCTGGCAGTTTCAGAGCTCCGTTTCTGTTGCCACTCTGAAGAAACACTTTGGAGTTACCACCCTGGAGCCCTATGGAGCGCATAACAGATTGCTCGGAGCTACTGCAGCAGGAGCAGCTTTGGCCTATGTGCAAAGCCTTTACAGTTCTCCGCTGAACCATATCACCTCATTACAATACTATTCTTTGGCTAATTACATGCAGTTGGACGAAATCAGCCGACGCAATTTGGAACTGATCCGTTCAATCCGCTATGGCAGCAGGCATGGCAGCCTGATCTCTGTGATAGATTGCACTATGACCCCCATGGGCAGCCGCTTAATCCAACAATGGTTATTGCATCCGCTTTTGGAAAAAAACGAGATTACTGCACGGCAGGATGTGGTAAAGGTTTTTATCGCCAAAAGCGCATATTTGAAAGACCTGCGAGTGGTATTGAAAGAAATTGGCGACATCACGCGCATTGTTACGCGGCTTGGTTCGTTGCGCATCAATCCACGGGAGTTGAATGCCCTAAAGTCTTATCTATACTCTGCTAAAGAGCTGCAAAAGAGGCTGTTAAGTTTTGACGATCAGCGTTTTGTGGCTTGGATAGAGGTGATGGGTAGTTTTGCAGACATCTGCTCCACCATCGAGTCTGCCATTCGCGAAAATCCCCCGCTTACCATTACCGACGGCGATATCTTTAACAAAGGCTATCATCCTGATCTGGACGAACTTCTGGAGCTGATTCACGATGGGAAAAGCTGGATTGCACGCCTGGAAGAAGATGAACGCCGCAAAACAGGGATATCCGGTTTAAAAGTAGGTTACAACAAGGTTTTTGGCTATTACATCGAAGTGGGGGCAGCCCAAAAAAGCAAGGTTCCGGATTACTATATAGGCAAGCAAACCCTCATCAATTCCGAGCGTTACATCTCGCCTCGCCTAAAAGAGTTTGAAGCCAAAGTTCTGTCTTCCGAAGAGAAGATAAAAAACCTGGAATATGAATTGTATAAGCAACTACGCAGTGCTCTGGCCGAAAACTTACCCAGGCTGCAAAACCTTAGCGAGATAATTGCCGAAATTGATGTCTTCAGCTCTTTGGCTTTTCTGGCCTGGCAAAATCATTATTGTTGTCCGGTGTTCAATGATAGCCGCGAGCTGCAGATATTGGAAGGGCGTCATCCTGTGATAGAAAAGCTGGTGGAGAGCGATAAGTTTATTCCCAACGACACACTTTTGGATTATCCAGATACTACAGTGGCGATTATCACCGGACCCAATATGGCAGGTAAATCCACCTATCTAAGGCAAGTGGGCTTGTTGGTAATCTTGGCGCAGATGGGTTCTTTTGTTCCTGCAACTTCTGTCAGTATGCCAATCTTCGATCGGGTTTTTACCCGGGTAGGAGCTTCGGATAATCTGGCACAAGGGCAAAGCACTTTTTTGGTGGAAATGATTGAAACTGCCAATATCCTAAATTCCGCTACCAAGGATTCGTTGATTTTATTGGACGAAATTGGCCGCGGAACCTCCACTTTTGATGGGTTGAGCCTGGCTTGGGCAATAATTGAGCATATCAATAAATACAAACATGCCCTAACTCTGTTTGCTACCCATTATCACGAGTTAACCGAGCTCGAATACATTTACCCGGAAATTAAAAACTACAATGTAGCTGTGAAACAGTGGAACGACGAGATGATTTTTATCCGCAAGATAGAACGTGGAGGCGCAGACCAAAGCTATGGCATTCAAGTGGCCAAGTTGGCTGGAGTGCCCGAGCGTGTAATCCGCCGTGCTAAAGAGATCTTGAAAAACTTGGAGGAGCACGAAATTAGTCCGCAAGGATTGGCTGCATCCATTCGCAAAAAACTATCCCGCGAAATGCCTCAGATTGACATCTTTGAAGTTCTGGCAGATAAAGCAGAGGAACACGATCCCTTGCTTACCGAAATTAAAGAATTAGAGCTGGACAAGCTTAGCCCTATTGAGGCCTGGAGCTTTTTGCAACGTATTCAAAACCATCTTTTGGGAGAAACATGAAACACTCAGTAAACATTTTATCGGCAAGCAATTGGACGTTTGTTCGTAAATCAATCCTGCCTGGCTGCCTGGTTCTCACAATTCTGCTTGGCACAATTTCCTGTGCTACCAATGCTCCGGGAGCAGCGGGAGTGATAAACGGACGCCCCATTAGCGCAGAAGAGTTCTATAGCGCATACCGCGGGCATTATGCCATGTTCAGCTATAACAACGGGCGGGTGCCGGACAAGGATGAAAAGAATCGGATTTTTAACGAAACCTGGCAGAATATCACCAAATCTATCATTCTGAAGGATTACTACGCCAAATACAAAATTACTACCGATCCCAAAGAGGTTCTGGATACGCTTTCCAGCTCTATTCCACAGCATATTTTACAATCTCCACGCTTTCAGGTGAACGGCAAATTTGATATTACCATTTACATGCAGTCTCTGCTTACGGACAGGCCAGAGAATCTCAGTGCCCTAAGACGGCACTATCAGGTAAATATTATCCCAATCCTGAAGCTTCAGCATAAACTGATTGAAAAAGAGCTGATTACATCCAAAACCAGTCAGCATATTCAAAAAGTTCTGGTTAGTGAGGCGGATATGAATCTGCATGTTTTTGATTCTACCAGGATGACTCCCATCGTCAGCGATAATGATGTGAATACCTATTATCAGGCAAATCTGGCCACATATAGATTGCAACCCTATTACCGAATTGCGTTTGGGCTGGTTCCCGTCATTCCGGATTCGTTGGATCACCAATATGCCAAAGCAGTGGCTGATTCTTTGTGGAGCTTTCTAAACAGCGGAATCAGCTATGAGGAAATTAAGGCGGCAAGAGCCAAACAAACCAGTTTACTAAGCATGATAGATTATGGCTTCGTAAAAAGCTCTGCGCTTCCAGAGGACATCAAAAACCTGCTGCTGCCTCTAACGGATGGAACTTGCACCACCCCGCAACAGAGCGGAAATGGCTGGATTATCTATCAAAAACTGCAAAGCACCAAAACTCTTACCCAATACCGCAGCGTGTTTGTGCAAAGCCTGCCTCGCACTGAAAGCCTGATCCATCCGGAAACCACAGCCCGGAGGTTAATGAATCTGGCTTTAAACATTGGCCTGCAAGAAGCCTGTAATGAATTTGACTTCAAGTTTTCCCAAAGCGAGCGCATGCATCCGGACAGCCTGATATTGCCCGCCAACGACATCAAAGGCCAATTGGTTAAGCGGCTGAAGGTGGCCAAAGCTGCAAGCATCATAGAGCCTTTGTATTCCGCAGAATTATCTGCCTTTGTGGTGGTGGAAGTGTTGGAAAATCAGGATAAGGAGTTTATTGCCTTAAACGAAGTTAAGGCTGCCATAACCGAAGAATTAAGCGTGCAAAAGCGCAAGGATATGGCCTTGCAAATTGTGAAACAATGGCAAAGTGATCCAAGCTCCACGGATCAATATCAGGTGGTAAAACTTAGTGCTGTAAATATGGACTCTTCGCTGGAATCCTATCCTATGGATGTGCTTTTTTACAAAGGGGTTAGTGCTTTTCTGGAAAAGAAGGAAGCCCCCATTGTTACCCATAACAGTCTTTATATTGTCCCCACCGTCTTAGCCCTTCGAGCCACCAATCGCAAGGTAAGCCCCCTGCAAATCCGTAAAGCTTTCACCAATTCACTGCCCGAAAACTGGTTTGAAGAATGGCTAAGTGCTCAGGTTGCCAAAGCAAAAGTGGTTAGAAACATCAATTCATGACCGCTTTTGCAAACCACGAAACCTTTATGCGTGAGGCAATTTCCGAGGCAAAACTTGCAGCCGCCGAAAACGAAGTTCCCATCGGAGCCGTTTTGGTTTGCGATGGAGTTATTGTAGCCAGAGAGCATAATCGCACCAAGCAGTTACATAATCCGCTTGCCCATGCCGAAAAATTGCTGGTTGACAAAATGTGCGTTTCTGAAGCTGTGTTCTTAACAGATTACACCTTATACGTCAGCCTGGAACCATGTTTAATGTGTGCCGGCATGCTAATCTGGAGCAGATTGGGAACCTTGGTATTTGGTGCAAAAGACCCCAAGGCAGGTGTGGTCGGTTCTGTGTATAACGTTTTAAAAGATAAGAGCTTTAACCACCATCCAACCGTGGTGGCACAGGTTCTGGAAGCGGAATGCTCTGCCCTGCTTTCTGATTTCTTTAAAAGTAAACGTTGATTTTTAACTGGAGAGTTGCCGGAGTGGTTGAACGGGACGGTCTCGAAAACCGTTGTATCTTTACGGGTACCCAGGGTTCGAATCCCTGACTCTCCGCCATTTTTTTGCTATGGATAAATCTGATTTCTTAGTCTGCGATGCTTCAGTTCCCTTGGTTACCTGCGATATTTTGCGGGACGAACTGCTGCTTTACAATCTTGATTCGCAGGCATTTGACGCTCTAACAAACCAGTTTAACCTGCTATCGCAAAAAGAGCTTACAAAAAGCACCAAAATCACCGAACTTTCTGGAGGGCAACAAGTTATCCTAATGATTCTGTTAGCTCTTAATTCTCCGGCTCCCAAGCTTCACTATCTAAACATCTTCCGGGCACTGGATCCTCAGCGCAGACTGGAAGTGGGAAACCTGATTGCCAATAGCCCCAAACAGATAATAGTGGATTGAGCCGGATGCTACACATTTCTTCAGGTGAGCTAACTTGCTGGCCGGGCTTTTCCCTAAAACTGGAGAGCGAGCTGAGCTTCCTGCCTGGCAACAGCTATCACCTGGTGGGCAATAATGGCAGCGGGAAAAGCAGTTTTATCACCCAAATCTTGCTGCCCCTGCTTCAAAAACACGAAGCAAATCTATACCGCATCTATGTGCAGCAGTTGTTTCATATTCAGGGTTTTGCCATCAAGGCGCATGCGGCCATAAACAAACCGGAGCTAAAGTTGCGCAGTGAGCAGGATTGTCTGATATACCTTTTGCACAACCTCAGCGAAGCGATAGTCCGGCAAGCTCGACCAGTGTATCTTATTGTCGATGAAAGCCTGTATTTACCCGTGATTTACGATTATTTAAAGCAGTTTGGTTTTCCCCATTGCCTCATCTATAGCCATCATGGCGCAAATCCACTTCCCACCCCGGATCACACCATCGCGTTCAAACCTCTTTCTGCAAATGTGAGCAGCGTTTATGAAACCGGTTTATAGAATAGCCCTTAGTCTTGTTATCCTGCTTGCTTTTATCGTGCTGTTTTGTTTTGTCTGGCTGGAGAATTCAGCATATCAGGTCATCGGCCTTTGTTTGGTAACTTGCTATTCAGTATTCTTTTTTGGGGTGCGGAAATTGCTGCGTGAGCTGCGGATTTTAGCTCCCTTCATGCTTTTTTTAGTGGCAATTTATGGCATGTTTGCGCTTCTGAACATAGGAGAGGGCACCGCATACTGGCTGCATTATGGCATAACTCGCAGTGCTTTGTTGGTAAGCACCTTGCTCTTCATGCAAATCATAATAGCCCAAATTGATATAGACGACATTCTAAATTTTCCTTTGCACATAAGCAAATTGAAGTATCTTATTCTGGGGAAGCTGCTGTTTATGGAAATTTCCGGTTCCTATTCGCAGTTGTGTGTGTTTATGCAGTTCATTCCCACCCAACAATGTGAAAAGAGAAACCTGCTTGGTCGTGTGCGAAAGAGTATTACAGTTCTTTTGGCGTTGCTGATTTTTACGATCCGTGAGGCAACCGAAAAAGGGGAAATGATTGATGCCAGAATAAGTCATTGTTACAATGCAAGGGTGAAAACCCGCCAAAAAAGGAGTTGAGATGAAATGGTATATTGTAGTAGGGTTAACGGTTTTGGTTTGTGTAACTACGCTCTTGGTGCGGATTCCTATTCCGGGGGGCGGATATTTTAATCTGGGTGATGTGATGATTGTCTTTTGCGGGCTGTTTTATGGCTGGAAAGTAGGTTTGATTGCGGGAGGAATTGGCTCTGCCCTGGCAGACATCATCGGTTTCCCCGTTTTTGCTCCCATCACTTTGGTGGCCAAAGGGCTGGAAGGCTTAATCAGCGGACTGGCAAAAAAAGGTAACAATCTGCAAAGTTACCTCTATCCCCTATTAGCTGTTATCGTAATGGTTGCCGGATATTTTGTCGGCAGCTGGATTTTCCCCAATCTTGGCAAGGCTGTAGCCTTCGCCGATTTGCCTATGAACATTGTTCAAGCCGCTGTGGGTTTCTCCGGAGGCAGAATCCTGTTTGGAGCTTACAAACGCATCACTGAAGAGTAAGCCAGAGCATGCCATTCATCACAAGCTGCTTATTCTCCCCAAGCTTGCACTACTATATCATTACTATGGCACTGCTATGGCATTACTGGGAATTATAGTAGTGCCTCACTAATCCATCAGTTATAAACAAGAAATAGTTAGAAGCAGGCTGCCATCCCCAGGCAGGTGCGTTTAGTTAAAAGGCTGAACAAAAAGAAACCCCGGAAGCCAAGACTACCGGGGGTTTATAGCTTGTGAAGCTGCTACTTAAAAATTAGCCTCAAGAGTTGCTCCCAGCATCATATCATTTTGTTCCGGAGTATCATGAATTCCAATAGCTGCAAAAACAGCAGCAGACAGGAAATCCGGAATCAATGTCCTTTCCATGCCCACGTTTACTTCCATACCGATATCGGTGAGCAAACCGGCAGCGGCAAAGAGCTTACCCTGTTCGCAAACGGCATATTTCATATTGCCAACTATGCTCATAAAGGCATCGGTATTGTGCTCATAAGGATTGTTCCAATATAAGTTTACGCCATCGTGGTGGGTTCCGATACCATACAGATACAATCCGTTCTGATACCAGGAGCTGAGGGTGGTTAAACCATTTTCTGCGGCAAACAGCAAGTCTCCGCCAACTTCCAGGGCACCAAGCCCGGCATTGGCCTTCACAGCAACGCCCATTCCCATTTCTTCGCGTCTGTATTGGTAATCCAGGAAGGGATTGATATCCAGGTTCAGCGGGCCAGCCTGCAGGGTTACATAGGGAAGCGCACTGATGGTTTCCATTTTAACTCCATCCACATATCCGGCCAAGGCTGTGATACCCCAGGCAACTGGAGCTTCGGTTTGCAAATTCAGCATCCACCAGGTGCTGTGCATATTATTCAAGGGGAATTTCATCATGCCAAAATCTGTTTTAAATCCGGCCAGATTATCCATATTGAGTATTGCACCAGTGATATAGTAATCAAAAACCAAACCACGATGATCTGCCCAGTATTGCTTACCTATTTTCAGATTTGCTCCCAGAGAGTTAATCCGGTAATCAATGTAGGCTTCGTTGGTATTCACCTGATATGATGCGGTTGTGCTTCCCCAGGTAAAATCACCCACTTCAAAAGCAGTGCGAAGATCCAAATCATTTACTACATTGGCATCAAATTCCAGACGGAAACGGCTGTCAATATAGTTGCTCAGGTGTTCAGAGTTATCATCATACATGGCAGTGCCACGGGTTCTGAATTCACCCATCCACTCCAAATCAATGGCTCCTAACAAGCCAAACAGCATTAGGGCAGCAACAAGGACAATTAGTTTTTTCATATGGTCTCCTTTTTTTTGTGTATTCGATTTAGAACCAATATAAGCTATATACCTATGTTTGTCAAGTCCAGCCTACAATTGCAGCATATTTATGCCCAATTCCTGTTGCATTATCTGGATGGCTTTTTCCAAATTTGGGATGATGGGCACCCCTTCACGGCGCACCCTTTGTTCTATCTCAAATTCTTTCTCTCCAGCTACATAGATGCGGTTTTTGCCCGGAAAAAGTTGTGAGCTTTGCAGTTCACGACAAATGGCTCCGGTGGTTTTTTTAAAATTTTCCAGCTCGGTGAAAAAATCTATATTGATGGCCATAAAAAAATGTCCCAAACAATAGGGGGCTGGTTTTCCGGCTGCATCCTGACCCAACAAACCATTCAAATAACTGCCATCCTGCAGCGAAGCGCACAAAATTTCCACCATCGTGCCCAACCCATAGCCCTTGTGGCTACCGCAAACTTCTTCGGTTCCACCGATGGGCAGCATGCTGGCCTTTTGCAAAATCAAATCCACCAGCAAGCCGTTTGTATCGGTGTAGGGTTTGCCATCCAGGTCTATAGCCCAACCTTCGGGAGTGGGTTTTTCTTCCCGGGCATATTGTTCCACCTTTCCACGCTGCGAAATTGAGGTGGCAGCATCATACAGAAAGGGATAGGGGAGATCAGATGGTGCGCCAAAACAGATTGGATTGGTGCCCAGCAGCGGACTTACTCCATTGGTAGGACAAATGGAAGGGCGGGCATTGGTAAAAGTGAGGCCAATCATATCCTGCTTCGTGGCCATTTCTGCATAAAACCCGCAAATGCCATAATGGGTGGAATTACGCACTGCCACACTGCCCAGCCCAAATTGTTTGGCCTTGTCTATGGCAGTTTGCATAGCTTTTTTGGCAATAACATGCCCCATGCCATGATTGCCATCCCACACAGCGGTGGCATATTTATTGCGGAGAACATCTATCTTGGTAAGGGGATTTTGAATACCGGCCTTAATGCGGTCATAATACATCTTCAGCCGTCCAATCCCATGCGACTCTATGCCTTTTAAATCGCTGGCAATCAGAACTTCACTGCAAATTGCAGCATCCCCGGCCGGAACGCCAATGCGGGTAAAAACCTCGGTCATAAAGCCTTGTAAGTCTGCTACCGGTAAATGTTTCATACATCATCTCCTTGGTTGTCGCGGTAAATTACAGATTTCAGGGGTGGAAAGCCATTGAAATTCACACTTGAATAGCTTTGCGTGTAAGCTCCGGTGGTAAAGATGTATGCTCTATCTCCGGGTAAAACACCTTCCGGCATGTGGTAGTGAAAGTGTTCGTACAAAATATCCATGCTGTCGCAGGTTGGCCCTGCCAGGATGATCTCTTCTGCCAGGCCTTCTTTGGGGAAATAGATGGGAAACTTGATGGATTCGTCAATGGTTTCAATCAAGCCGCCAAACTTACCCACATCCAGATACACCCATTGATACAGATTGTTTTTAGATTTCCTGCTGATATTTACCACTTCGGAAACAATGATGCCTGCATCCGCAACCAACGACCGTCCCGGCTCCAGAATTATTTCAGGGAGGTTGTCGCCAAAGTCTTCACTTATAAAGCGCAGGATTTCTTCCGTGTATTCTTTAACAGAAAAGGTGGGATCGACATAATTGGCTGGAAAGCCACCGCCAATGTTAATCATTTTAAGCTCAATTCCTTCTTCGGCCACGGCGTCAAAAAGGTATTTGCAACGGGCTACGGCGTCGTCCCATTGTCCTATATCCCGCTGCTGAGAACCGACATGAAAAGAAATTCCCCATGGGGTTAAGCCCATTTCCACAGCCTGCAGAATAAGGTGATAAATAGTATCAGGATGCGAACCAAACTTGCGGCTGAGTGGCCAATCTGCCCCGGTGCCTTCGGTTAAAATCCTAAAGAAAATCTTTGCTCCGGGAGCGTTTTCGGCAATATTAATCAGGTCAAATTCGCTGTCTGTGGCAAATAGACGCACTCCATGATCGTAAAAGTATTTGATGTCCGATTTCTTTTTGATGGTATTGCCATAGCTGATACGTGTGGGGTCTATGCCCAAACGCAGCATTTGATCCAGTTCATAGCGGCTGGCAACATCAAAGTTTGAACCCAAATCGGCCAGCAATCTAACCACTTCGTCCATGGGATTTGCTTTCACAGCATAATATATCTTTGCCAGAGGCAGGCTGGCTTGCAATTCGGTGTATTTACTTTTAATCAAATCCAAATCCACTACCAGGCAGGGAGTGGGCAGGTCTGACGAAAAATCCCTTATCTGTTCAAAACGCTCGGGGTTTATGTATCGCCCCACATTAAAGTGATATGGCTCTTTATACACGGCATTGTCCTCTTGTTTTTTATTGAGCTTCCCTAATAAATTGATAGCCAGATTATGTCAAATAAAAACTCTACGATTGTTTAGGGTTTTGTCAAGAAACTCATGGAGCAAGATATTACTGTCGTTCCCGCCTCCAAGACTGTGTGAAAACTATATCACAAAAGCAGGTTGAGTCCCGTGAAGGTTACGCTTTACCGCAAGGATGGCGAGTGAAAACTATATCACAAAAGCAGGTTGAGTCCCGTGGGGACGAGATTTCAGATAGTATTATGCGATCCTGAGAAACCTTTATGAGTCCCTTCGGGACGGCATAGTAACCACTTATTTGTTTGGAAGTTGGACATCTTATACTATCTGAAGTTGGACATCTTATACTATCTGAACCCAAATGAAACGGAT
>DIXL01000095.1 GCA_002428685.1 Cloacimonetes bacterium UBA6081
CAGTAAGTATTCAGCATAATGGCTCTGCCAGCGATTATTATAGCATCGTGCCTGCTCAGCCCTTAAAATTTAATGTGAATAACGCTCGGAATGCCTATGTGTACGTGCGGCCTCGCCTTTTGGACAGAAGCATTCCCAAACTGGGGCTGTTTGTAAATGGAGACTTGGTGCAAACCATCGAATTTGACCTGAAACGAACCACAAAATATCACACTCAAGGCATTAAAAACCTGGGCATTGCCAAAAAGCTCGACCTGCCCAAAAATAGAGGAAGCAGCGAATATGAACTGCGTGCTTTGTCTGAGCATCTGTTTTTTGCCAAACCCGTATTGATAAAGGAAAACTAAGGGAGATATAATGCCCGAAAAAGTGCCCTTCAGTTCCACTTACAATCTTGTGAATCTGAAACAAGATACTTCACAAAGTGAGATTGACAAAAGTGGACAAAGCAATGATATCTCAAACCCAAGTCAGAACCAGGATAACGGAGCTTTCCACCGAGTTGCAAGACGCAAAGGGAGTTTCAGGCCGATAATTCTTTCTCTGATGCTGGTTCTGTTGCTGGGTCGGGGGAATTTGCAAGCTCAGTTAACCGGTTCAGTAAAACTAACTGCCGGATATTCGGATAACGTGTTTCAGCTTTCGGAGTATGATCTAAGCCGTTTTGAAGATAATCATGCCAATTTGGATTTTGCCGATACAACCGACGACCTCACCCTTGGCACAACTATTGAGCTGGCGTATCCAATGCTTTATCGCTGGTGGAAATTTACTCCTTCGGTGGTCGGGACGATTTCACAAAACGTTAGTAACACCGATAAATACAGACGGGATGGAGCTTTACGCCTGCGTGTGGATAGATACTATTGGAACGCAACTGCTCAGGTAGCCTATAACCCTTACATTTATTACCGAGATTTTAAGGATAGCGATGCCGGCGGAACTTTGGAAAAATACAGCTATAGCCGCAATACCTATCGTACCGATGTGGCAATTAGGCCTACCAGAAAAGCAACAATTAAAGCCAATATCCGTTATGAAGACTATTTTTATAACGAGTATTTTACCGAGGCAGATGGGTCGGCAATAACAGGCGGATTTGGCTTGAATTACCGTTTGCCCGCTTTTACAATAGATTTGGGATACGATTATCGTGATTATCAAAACGAGAATCTGGTGGATAATGATGATTCCAGCTACCAAAGCAATATCTATAAAGGCAGCTTGGTTTTGCCGCGAATGCTTTTGAATAATGAGGGCTATACAGCCTGGCAACCATCCCTGGGGCTAAATTATGAGCAGCGCTTTTATCAGGGAGAAGGCTCTTGGTATGGCGGCAGAGCAGATTATACCTACACTATGAAAGCTGGATTTGAAGTATTTTTATCGCCCAAACTAAATTTATCACTTGACTACTCTCACCTTTTCAGGAATGTAGAATCTGACAACGCAGAGTTGATCAAACTGAAGGAATACGGTGAAAATCGCATTACCACTGCGTTGAAATATAAGTTTTAGTTAGAGGTGAACATGCAGTTTTATCAGGAAAGCACACCAAAAAAGATTAAGGAATTTCTGGATCTGGTGGAAAACCACAAAGTGGATATCAGACATTATAAAAGCCCGGTTTTGGTGTGGGCAATTCAGGATGGCACCGTGTATTATTCCTTTTGGGAATCTGACACTTTAGATCGCTTTGGCCTTGATAATGTAGATGGCTGGGATTATGAAGAAGACCTGCTTTTCTGCCCCGATTGGGTGGCCGATAATGAAGAAGAAGATGACGACGACCTGGATGATGACGACGACTTGGATTTGAACTTGTGCGATTTAAACCTAAAGCCACCGGTTAAATAATTATGCGCATTGCCATCATGGGTGGTGGAGGCTGGGGTTTGGCTTTGGCCAAGCTGCTTGGCGAAAACAATCATGAGCTGTTAGTGTGGGAGTTTAATCCCACATTTTTGCGTTTGCTGCAAGAAACGCATTCCAACCCCCATCTTTTGAAAGATGTGGTGCTACCCCAGTCAATAGGCTTCACCAACAGTTTTACCGATGTGAGCAGCTTTGCTCCGCAGATTATGGTGTTGGCAACTCCCTCGCAGTTTGTCCGAAAAGTTGTGGCCTCCATGCCCAAAGAGATGTGGCAAAACGACAATCTGATAGCTGTGGTTAATGTGGCCAAAGGTATTGAAGAAAACAGCCTGAAGACCATTGATGCCATTTTGAGCGAAGAACTTCCCAAGGCTATGCATCCCAAAATCTGTGCTCTGTCCGGCCCTTCGCATGCCGAGGAAGTTGCCCAAAAAGTGCCCACCACTGTTGTAATAGCAGGAAAAGACGAAGCTCTGTTAACAACCCTGCAAAGCGTATTCAGCAATAACTATTTCCGGGTTTACCGCAGCACCGATTTAATCGGAGTGGAAATCGGTGGTGCCGTAAAAAATATCATCGCTATTGCCGCAGGTATTGTTTCCGGGCTTGGTTTTGGCGATAACACCATGGGAGCTTTGCTTACCCGCGGGATTGTGGAAATCAGCCGCTTTGGCAAAGCCATGAAGGCGCAACCGGAAACCTTTTTGGGCTTATCGGGGATTGGGGATCTTATCACCACAGCCATCTCACCACACAGCCGTAACCGCTTTGTAGGCTATGAAATTGGTAAGGGTAGAAGGCTGAAAGAAATTCTGGCAGAGATGGAAATGGTGGCAGAAGGCGTGGCAACCACCAGCAGCGTTTACTTTTTGGCCAAAGAGTTGCAGGTGGATATGCCGATTGTCCACCAAGTTTACCAAATTCTCCACGAAGATAAAAACCCGCGCCAAGCCATTACAGAGCTTATGACCCGCGAGCTGAAAGCCGAATAGATTAGCAGGAGTCATTGCTGCCGTTAATAGCTTTGAAGTTGTCTCAATTTCTTTTGGCAGCAAGGACTCATGCGCACACCAAGCTCATATAGTGTGGAGTCGTTTTTGCCTTTCCCCAGCACAAACTTATCTCCCAATTTCACGGCTAAAAGGACTACACACGGCACTAACACATTTTTCGCATGAGTCCTTCAGCCCCCCAAAACTGAGGTAGTTATGAAAAATGGGTTTGGGGCTGAATGACTCCTGTTACCTCAGTATTTGCAAATCCGCTTGGTTTGCACCACCTTGTTATCCACTTTCAATTTCAGCAGATAGATTCCGCTGCTTACTTTACGATCATGTGCATCACAGCCGTTCCACAGGTATTCATGCTGCAAAGCTTGATCATTGCCTGTTATGCTCTTAACCTTCTGACCTTTGAGGTTGTAGATGTCTATAACTGTTCTGGCGGGTTGGGAGAGTTCCACAGATAGCTTCAGATCACTGCTCATAGGATTGGGATAGGCCGCAAAGGCAATCTGCGGCAGGGAAGGAACCACAGGGTCATCGTTACTTACCGGGAAACTGGCCCGGGCATGATACAAAGAACCGCTATGCAACAGCGGGTTGTCATTATTCTGGTGTTTTATCCAGGCAAACACTTCTACATTACCCTCTCCGGATGGCATCAGGAATAGTTTACAATCTTGCCAAACACTCAGAGGCTGGTTTGTAGCTTCATCAATTAGAGGCCAGTTTTCTACAAACACGCCTTCATCACCACTGCTCAGGTCAATAATCTGAATCATTCCGGAGCTATTAAAAACAGCCTCAAGCACCCTTCCATTGGGCATTACGGTGATGTCGTTCATTTTGGTGGGTACAGGATCATCGGCAAAGGTATTTAGCACTTCTCCGCTGGAGGAGATTTGCTTCACCGTCTGTAGATATCCATTGGCAGCTTCCTCCAGTTGCATAATCCAAAACTTGTTATCATTTCCTATTGCCGTAGCCACTATGTTTCCATCACCGCTTGTGGCTGCTGAGATATCTGTTACCTCGTCATTAATTGCATTAAGCAGCAGATCATTTACGCTGTAGATGGCCATCAAGCCTTTGCGGGCAAAGCTTTTAGCATAGGTTTTGCGGGTTTGGGGCTTTTTGTAATATGTCTGGAAATTGCTCAGGATATATCCATAGTCTGGGTGTGCTTCATTTTCCAAGCTAAAAGAGCTTAACTGCATTCCCAAACGCCAGAACCCTTCCAACTCGGTTGCCTCCACACTGCTGTAACTGTTTCTGTAGTCTGCCTGAAAGTCCTTTTTATAACCAATTCCAGTTCCTGTTGCTCCTGGATAATTACGGGTTTGCAAGGTTACAGACACATCGGGATTGTTATAAAGAGGAATCACATGAGGAGTAGGAGCAGATGTCCCTCCACAATAGTCAATTTCGGGATCCCAAATACCATTCGGTGGATACCCATTATCATAATAGTTACGGTGTAGATAGCCCTGCCTTTGCTGAACAACAGAGCCCCAAACCTGAATTGTTCCTCGCTCCAGGTAAGGTGATCGTTCCGGCCATAAGGGATTATACCAAGGATAGTCCAACCAGGCTGGCCAGGGATTTGTAGCTGTTTGCGGCCAATGGTTACGATGCAAATCTATCCAATCGAACAGAGTTTCACCCTGATCGGGAACATCAATTGTTGTAGCAGGAATTGACCCATGTGGATGTTGGTATTCAAAGGTAAACACTCCTTCCTTATGAGAATTTGCAGGATTTTCTGCCAAAGCAAACAGTGAGGCATATATCATGTGTGGATCATTATCTGCTGCGCATAAGGGGTGATTTCTGGTGCTGTCTGCGGGATTTCTATAGCCGTATTTCAAGAGGATACTCTTTTCAGATATCAGATTTACAAAATCGGTGGAATTGTTTGCAGGTGAAGTTCCGGGAGTGGTGCCGCTCAAGGTTATGTCCCCAACTATAGACAGTGTATCTGTTGCCATCCAGGTTTGGTTTCCGCTGAAGTTTCCCTTTATCCATAGTTTACCTCTCACAAATACAGGCCTATTAGGGCAATTTGCAGTGGGGAAAGCATACCATAAAGTATCACAAACAGTAAAGTTATTCCTGAACTCCGGAGCAGTATCAGTTCCATTTGGGTAATTTGGCCAAACATCAGCGTGAACTCTGTGGGCAGGGCTAATAACTCCTAACCAACCTGTAAATGTAGAGCCATTTACTTCTATATAGTAAATATTGCTGGGTACATTAGGTGGACCTCCTATCAACGTCCCACTTTGGTAAATCTTATATGTATCCGGCAATTCCATAGGCGGGGCATGCTCAATTAATCCACCTGGAAAAACTTCCTCGACAGGGAAAACCGATGGTGTTGCAACAACTTCTCCAGCAATAACCACAGGCCCATTGAATGTCGGCCACGCATTATTATAATCTGGACTGGAAGGGTCGCCACCTAATCGTTTAATATAGATGTCCCCATTAATCCTCACAGGGCCATTAATAACGTCAAAACCATCGTAGAAAACATTCTCG
>DIXL01000028.1 GCA_002428685.1 Cloacimonetes bacterium UBA6081
ATACCAAGTTTGACACAACACTAGGGTACTTGGCGCATGATTTAGTTTTTTCTCTTCATCACCTCCGCTCTTATAATTCACAATTTCCTTGACTAAATCCCCAGATCTCGAGATCAAGATGCAAATATGCATACATAGGAGTAGCAATGTGTTTCATGGAGTTTATTAATTGCGCCAATACAATAATTCGCCAGCGAGGCGAAGATTACTTTAATGGTGGTTGTGTAACCGAGCTGAAAAAAATAACCGATACGAAATGGACAGCCAAAGTACAGGGAAGTAGTCCCTATAATACAAGAGTGGAAATAGATGAACAAGAAGTGGATGGTTGGGGATGCACCTGTCCCTATGAAGGCGCAATTTGTAAACACGTAATTGCCACCTGCTATGCGATTATTGATTCAAAGCAGAAATCAACTTTCCAAATCACACAAAAAGAAACTCACGAAGTTAGCCTGAAACAGATCATTAGTTCCTTAAGCCGTGAAGAATTGGAAACACAATTCCAGAAATTGATTTCAAAATCGCCTTCCTCCAAAGAAGAGTTTATCATGCAAAACTTGGACAAGGTGCAGGAAGAATCAAAATACTCAAATCTGGTTAACAGTATTTGCAGAAACAGCATTGATAACCGAGCACTATTTTCCAAGTGTGAAAATCTCCTTGTCTCTGCTGAAACCCTTATTGATCAGAACAAAGCAGCCGATGCATGGGAAATCTGCCGTTTGTTGATGGAAAATGCAGTTTCCCTTATGTATGATTTGGACGAAGAGCAAGAAGAGGATGACTATGATGATTATGAGTGCTATTATGATTATGAAGAGGATTGGGACGAAGATCAGGAATTTTTCTATAGCGATTTAATCAGGCTAATTACAGAAACCATCCATAAAATAGCTACTGTGGCAGATTCAGTACTGCAATCCACTATTCATAATTGGTGTTTGGAAGGACTGGCTGAAACAGAGTTTGATGCTGAATTAGAAGAGAGTTTACTTAATCTGATAGGCTATTTTATTAACGAAACAAACCCGGAACAAAGGTTTCTGGAGCTGTTGGATACAAAAATAGCAAACCATGATAATGATCAGGTTACCGAACTGAGTCTGGAGAAACTGTTGGCCATTAAAATTGCATATCTGAAACGCACCGGCCGCGAACCAGAAGCATGGCAGATAATTGAGCAATATAAACACCTCAATTGCTACCGACTGCTTTTGATTGATAAGTATATTCAGGACAAGCGTTTTGAAGAGGCAATAAACCTCTGCAATCAATCACTTAACGATCCAGAATTCGTAGCTTATCAACGAATCCCCTATACGGAACTTCTGCTGAAAATATCAGTGGAAGAACATGATCCAGCAATGCAGAAACACTATACGCGTGCGCTATTCTTTTTGAACAACTACAACATGAAGTATTTCGGTGAGCTAAAAGCAATGTATTCCCCGGAAGAATGGCCAAAAACATCCACTGAGATCGAGCAGGAAATTATCAAAGCAAAAAGCTATTTAAGTTCACAAGCACTGGCGAATATCTATGTAGAAAATCAGGATTATGGAAAACTCCTGAATATCTTAAAGAACCATACCTGCGATTCTTCCTTATTCATCAACTACGGTAAATACGCAGCAAAGGCGAATGAACTGGAGTTTATTGCATGTTACCAAAGTATGCTATCCAAGAAAATGGAACATACCGGACGCTCTACCTATGAAGAAGTTGCCAGACACCTGCATAACCTGTTATCTATCACAAAAAAACCGCAAATTATTGGCGATATAATAACCGGTTTCATAAAACAATACTCAAACCGCCGGGCTATGATTGAGATTTTCAAACGGGAATTTGCTAAGATAGGCTGAACGAGAAACATATAACTTAGCTATAAGGTGTGGGAGCCAAGGCAGATAATCCGATTCCCGATTTTCCTTGACATTGGTGTCGGGAATTTGATACGCGTTTTGGAGGTTTAACAAAATCATTAATGAAGAGGAACAGATGATCACAAAGCACACCATAATCAATGGCGACAGCCGCAACATGAGCCTAATAAAGGACAAAAGCGTGCATCTGATTATCACCTCTCCGCCTTATTGGCAGCTAAAGGACTATGGCAGCAGCAAGCAAATTGGCTTTGATGAAGATTACGAAAGCTATATCAACAGCCTCAATCTGGTGTGGACGGAATGCAACCGCATTTTACACAATGGCTGCCGTTTATGCATCAATATTGGCGATCAGTTTGCCCGCTCTGTGTATTATGGAAGGTATAAAGTTATCCCCATTCGCACTGAAATCATCAAGTTTTGTGAAAGTCTGGGGATGGACTATATGGGTGCCGTCATTTGGCAAAAACAAACTACGATGAATACTAGTGGAGGCGGCTCTGTGATGGGTAGCTTCCCCTATCCCAGAAATGGAATCCTTAAGATTGATTATGAGTTTATTCTCCTTTTCAAAAAGCTGGGAGATGCCCCCAAACCTACTTTGGAGCAAAAGCAGAAATCCGAACTTACCAAAGAAGAATGGAATAAATACTTCAGCGGACACTGGAATTTTGGCGGAGTTAGGCAAGACGAGCATATGGCTATGTTCCCGGAAGAATTGCCTTTACGCTTGATAAAGATGTTCAGCTTTTATGGCGAGACTGTTTGCGATCCGTTTTTGGGTAGCGGAACCACAAGTTTGGCAGCCATGCATGTGGACCGCAATTCCATCGGTTATGAAATAAATCCCGATTACATCAAACTAATTAAAAACAAGCTATCCCCTGCACAGATGGATCTGTTTTCCTGCCAGGTGAATTTCTGGGTGGATAACTCTCAGCCCGATTATTCCGAAGCACTGCTCAATATGCCATACAAATTCAGCGACCCACACAAAGTAAATAAGCTGCTGGATATCAAAAAACTGAACTTTGGTTCCAGAATGGATGATAAACAGATGGAACAGCCAGAGTACTACAACGTTAAGGAAATCATTAATCCTTCCTTAATGTTGCTAAATAATGGGCTTCAAATACGGTTAATAGGGATTAAGGAAAACCCCTCCAGCAAGGCAAGTGCCATGGAATTCCTGCATCTGAAACTAAATGGGCAGCAGGTATTCTTACGTTTCGACACAACCAAGTATGATTCTGACCACATCTTGCTCTGCTATCTATACCTAAAGAACAAAACCTTTATCAATATGCACCTGCTAAAGGAAGGGCTGGTTGATTTGGATGAAAGCTACAAATTTCAATATATCAGCAAATTCAAAGAGGTGATAAGTGAAAGATTGGCATAAAGAGAAAGACGGCGAGAATTACAGATATCTACGCGAAACACTATTAAACTATGGACTTAACCGTTGGGGTTTGAACAAAGCGGCCAGTGTGGGCAAAACATCGGAATTGATCCGCAGTTGCGCACCTAAAACCTATCAGGACTGGGTGGATTTTTACTTCAATAAAGCAGTGCAAAACAAGAAAAATGGTATCCCCATTACAATAGACTACATAGAAGAGCTTGGCAAAACACTGTATGTAAAACTTACTGAAGTAGTTAGCAAGGAACTGGAATCTATCAGCTTGGAAGAGTGCATAGATTATGTTTACAACCTTGTGATAAACCGTACTTTTGAAGGATATCAAACTGAGATCAAAACCATCTATGGCATCCTGGAAAAAGAGCTTGGATGCACAATAAAACCTGCCCCGGACAAATGGGATAGAAGTTATTCGGTCGATTTCTAGATAGATGTGAAGCCAAATGTGTATGTTGGCATTCAGATAAAACCCATTACAGGTAACTCCCTCAACGATTACCAGTGGGTAGAAATGCACCGTGCCCACCATGAAAAATTCTCCAAGAAGTTCCATGGGAAAGTGTTCTTTGTTTACTCAAGGAAAGTTGGAGATAGGAAAGTAATACATAATTCTGATGTTGTCGGCGAGATTTTACAGGAAATGCACAGGCTTAAACTCTAAACTAACCTAAAATAAATCGATATTAACTGGTACAGATTACGGATGTTAAAACCTGAATACTGCCTATCCGTTGTCCTCCATAAGTCCTTCCCGCCGATAGAGATATAGGCAGCCTTGGAGCTAGCGGAGGCGGTAATGACTCCTGGATTTACCTGTATGCTGCGCTATTTTTTCTTATGCTTGTGCTTGGTCGAATTTTCCTGTTATTACACTGTCATTGTTCATTTTTTTGATATTGATAGGGCAATAACAGAGAAATTCAAGCAAGGAGCAATTACACAGCAAGACGCAAATCACAGTTCAACAAAGCTTGCCGCCCTGTTTCTAAAGGCGCATTCCTTTTTCTCTTGACTTGCCAAGCCTATTGTGCGTTTTTTGCATCACTATGAGAAATATCAAAATTTTAGGGATGGAATATGCCCTCTGGTTATACATTGTGGCATGCTTAAGTTGGCTGCTGTTAAGGCTTTGGGAGCTACATATCACTGCCCCGGTAATTTTGCTGTTCCCCTTGATAATAGCGGCTGTGATGATGCTGGATAAAGGTAATCTGGCAGCTAAAATTGCCGGAATTACAACCAAAAGCATCCTGTGGAAAGTGGAGCTATTTATCATTCTATCTATAAGCCTGATAATGGCTTGGGTGATTGTAGAGGTAAAACCGCTGGACTTTTTGACGCAGGCTGCCAACACGCAGAGCATTCTCAGCGGCATCTTCAATCCCAATCCAGCCGAAATGGTGCCCATGCTGGCAGCCTTGATGGAGACTATCTTTCTGGCTTTGCTGGCCACTGTGTTTGCCATTCCCTTTGCCTTTGTGCTGTCTTTTTTTGCGGCCAAAAACCTGATGTTCGGCTCAATTTGGGGCAGACTGGCCTATCTTGCCATCCGCACGGTTTCCACAATCTTTCGTAGCATCGAAGCCATCGTTTGGGCTATTATTTTCTGTGTGTGGGTTGGGATAGGTCCCTTTGCCGGCATGCTGGCTTTGTGGATTCATTCCATCGCAGCCTTGATAAAACTTTATAGCGAACAAATCGAGAACATAGATTCCGGACCGGTGGAAGCCATCAAAGCCACGGGGGCATCCACGTTGCAGGTATGGTGCTATGCAGTTGCCCCACAAATACTTGCACCCTATCTGGCTTTCACTATTTACCGCTGGGATATCAATGTGCGCATGGCTACAATCGTAGGTTTTGTGGGTGGCGGTGGCATAGGCTTGGCTTTGTATCAGCAGCAACAAATGCTTGCCTGGCGCAATGTGGGGCTTATCATGTGGTTAATAGCACTGGTGGTGTGGGTGATGGATATGTTCAGTGGCTACATTCGCAACCGGCTGATTACAAACTAAAGGACACACAATGCAACAATATAACCCTGTGGAACTACTGCTAAAGAAACGTGACGGCAAAGTGCTCAGCGAGCTGGAAATAGATTTTTTTATCAATGGCTATCTGGATGGCTCAATTGCCGAATACCAGATGAGTGCTCTGCTGATGGCCTGCTACTTTCAGGGTTTGGAAAGCTCTGAAATAGCTGCACTTACCAAAAGTTACATAGATTCCGGCAAAACCATTGGCTTTGGCTTTGACATGCCTGTGGCCGATAAACATTCCACCGGCGGCGTGGGCGACAAAATCAGCCTGATGCTGGCTCCCATTGCTGCTTCATTGGGTTTGTATGTCCCCATGATTTCGGGTCGTGGCTTAGGGCACACCGGTGGCACGTTGGATAAGCTGGAATCCATTCCTGGTTTTAGAACCTCATTTAGCATGCAGGAATTCAAAGCACTGGTGGAAAAACACGGCTTTGCTTTGGTAGGCCAATCTGCCGAATTGGTGCCTGCCGATAAGCGAATTTATGCCCTGCGCGATGTAACTGCCACCGTGGAAAGCCCGGGCTTGATAACTGCCAGCATCATGAGTAAGAAAATTGCCGAAGGTGCCTGGCATCTGGTGATTGATTTGAAGATTGGCAGTGGTGCTTTTATGCCCAATTTGCGGCGTGCCAAAGAACTTGCGGAATTATTGATGTTCACCGGCAAGAGCTTTGGTCAAAGTGTTACCGTGGTGTTTTCCAATATGAATTCGCCCCTGGGACACGCAGTTGGCAACGCTCTGGAGATGATTGAAGCCATTGAATATCTAAAAGGAAATTACCTGCCCGATACCTATGAACTCACTACGGCACTAACGGCTCAAATGCTTATCAGTACAGGCATGGCAAGCAGTTTTGGAGATGCCAAACAGCAGATTGATACCGCGGTTAGCAGTGGCAAAGCCCTGGCAAAATTGCGCGAGATTATTAGTGCTCAGGGTGGAGACCCAAGAGTGCTGAATGACTACACGCTGTTTGCACAAGCTCCTGTGGTGGTGCCAATTACAGCGGAATCAGGCGGTTATGTGCATGCCATAGATTCCCGGGCCATTGGCTATGCCTTGGTGCGCATCAAAGCAGGGAGAATGGTGGTTAGCGATACTATAGATTACGGGGCTGGGGCTTTGCTCTATCCCAAAATTGGTGATCAGGTTGCTTCCGGCCAGGTTATTGGTGAAGTCCATGCCGCCACACAAGAACAGGCAAAGGAAGTTGCAGAGCTGATTTTGGCTGCCTATAAGATAAACGAAATTCCCAAAGCCAAAGAACCGCTGATTTACGAAATAGCAAGCAGCTAAGGGGAAATATGGCTTTTTTACCACCGAGATCACCGAATTCCAGCACCCCAACATGGGTGGATACGCTTTCAAGTGTGGAGTCGTTTCAGCCTTCCCCAAGTTTAAATGTACCTCCCAATTTCAAGGCTGAAAGGACTACACACGAAACATTGCCACTCGCTGTCCGTAGTCCATGTCGCCTCGCAAATATAGCATACCAGCCTTCCCCAAGTTTAAATGTAC
>DIXL01000018.1 GCA_002428685.1 Cloacimonetes bacterium UBA6081
AAATCGTGCTGTCAAACTTGAGTCAAAACTTCAGGTTTCAAAACAGAAGCACCTTCAATAATAGTTTTACCCTCTATGATAAGTTTATAATAGCTCTCGTCCAGAAGCAACTTACACTTAATCTCCTATTAAACGAATATACTCTTGTAATCCGTGCCTTTTTGCACGAGGATAGTCTCGTAATTTGGGGTACTTTTTACCGTGCTCCGATTACGGAATCACTACGCAATCAATACGGACTTTATTGGCATTGATTCCGTATTAATAACGTATTTGCTGAAGGTGAGTTTTCTGCTGAAATTGTCAGTCGATTAACTGGCTCACATCGCCTCCGAAATATCTAGAACGCAGATGACGCAGATTGGACGGATTTACGCTGATTCTGTTTTCCGCCGAGAACACAGAAGGCACCGAAGATTCTTATACTCAATAACTCTAGTGTAATGTCAAGCCTGCCATGAGGTGTCGTTCCCGCGGAGGCGGGAAACCAGCTTAGAAATAGTTCTGGAAGAGCGGCAGATAGGATGGTATTTGCCTCAACATTTTGTTTCATCCCTGCGGGATTATCAAGGGCTGGATTCCCGCCTCCGCGGGAACGACAACAGGGGTTGCGGGAACGACAACAGGGGTTGCGGGAACGACAACAGGGGTTGCGGGAACGACAACAGGGGTTGCGGGAACGACAGTGTTGTAACGTCATATAAAACTCGTCAAGACCCCATCACTCCATCACTTCATCACCCTATCACCCCATCACTTCATCACTTCATCCCCCCATCACCCCGGAACTCCAAAACTCCCGCACCCCAAAAGATTTCACTTGACAGCAGACTTGTCATAAGAAAGCTGACAACAAGCGTAGAAACTGGTGTTATAGCCAGATAGACTGATATGGCAACCGCGCATGCGGAAACAGATAGCTACTTTAGATAGCTATTTTTTTTGAGGTGAATTGAGTGTGGTTATGCTGTAATAAGTTATGAAATATTGATGAGGAAAAAAATGGAGTATTACCGGGTTCAGATCGAAGAGATAGCCAAAAAGATATGCACAGAAATGAATGTGGCTGTTTATGATATCGAAGAAAAGATGTCTGGCAAAGGCCGGATAATAACGGTTTATTTAACCAAGATTGGTGGTGTTACTCTGGAAGAATGCGCAAAATTCAGTCGTGCTTTAGGTGGAGAATTGGAAACTTTTGATCTGATTCCCGAACGCTATTACCTGGAAGTATCCTCACCGGGGTTAGAGCGTCCTTTGAAGCTGAAAAGTCATTATGTAAGTGCTATTAACGAAAAGATTGCAGTTCAATACAACGCTGAAGAAGAAAAGAAATCACTGATGGGAACCCTGACGGAAGTGAATCAGGATAGCATTGTAATAGACGACAGGGGAACGATAATTGAGCTGCCTTTAAAGGTCATAACACGAGCCAAAACAGTATTTTTAGATATTCCCAAGGGGAGAGAACAAGAATGAGTGCGAACACACTTGAAGCCTTAAACAAGCTGGCTGCAATTAAGCAATTGGATAAGGATATGATCCAGGAGATTATTGTGGAATCCATCACGGCTACGCTGAGCAAGCGTTTAGAGCCTGAGGCAGAACTGCAGGTATTTACCGATGAGGCAAGTGGCAGCATAAAAGTTAGCTTTAAAAGCCTGGTGGTGGAAGTGGAAGAAGGCATTGGGCAGATTTCGCTTGGCGAAGCGCGGAGTGAATACGATTCCAAGGCGGTTTTAGGCCAATACATTCAAAAAACCATAGCCTTGCATGAATTTGAACCCAAGCTGGTAAAAACAGCCCAAAAGATTATTCAGGACAGAATCCGCAAGCTGGAAGAAGACAAGATTCAAAACGATTTTAACAAGCAAAAACATACCATCGTTACCGGTAAAATTAAGGCAATTGACGAAAATAACGGTGGTTACAGAGTAGATATTGGTTACACAGATGCTTTGCTGCCCCTGGATGAACAGATAGAAAACGAATATTACCGCCTTGGCGACAACATAAAAGCTTATGTGGTAAATATCCGTGCCGGTGGTGGGGGAGTTACGATTGTGCTGTCGCGAACCAATCCGGAATTTGTAAAAAAGCTGTTTGAAGCGGAAATACCAGAGATTTTTAGTGAAAGCATCAAGATACGCAAAATTGTGCGTGAACCCGGCATTCGCACAAAAGTGGAGCTGGAAACCAACGACCCCAAAATTGACCCCGTTATTGCTTGCGTTGGCCCCAAAGGCACCAGAATAGATTCCATCCGTAAAGAATTGCACGGTGAACAGATAGACATTGTGGTGCATAGCGATGATATCGAAAAGATGATTGAACATGCTCTTGGCATCGAAAACGTGAAACGCGTGATTATAGAGCGCAATCGTGCTGCCAGCGTTATTGTGGAAGATGCCGATAAGGTGATGGCGATTGGGAAACTGGGCAAAAACGTGAAACTGGCTGCCAAGCTAACCGGTATGAAGATAGACATTTACACCATGACCGAATTTGAAGAAAAGATGGCCAAAGAACGCAGAATGATTAGCCATGTAACCGATTTGGATGGTGTAACTCCCAAAATTGCCGAAGCTTTGCGTAATGCCGGATACACCAGTGTGCAAGACATATTTATGGCCAGCGTGGATGAACTGTGCAATCTGGACGGCATGGGCCAGAAAACTGCGGAACGCCTGAAAGAAGCTGCGAAGTATTTCTAATGCCAAATAAAAATAGTAGCCAAAACCATATCCCGATGCGCACTTGCGTTGTGTGCAAAAAAAAGGTTGACCAGAAAAGGCTGCTGAATTTTTTCATCATAGGAAGTGAAATAGTTTTCGATATGCAACGGGTTTTACCCGTCCGCAAACTGTATTTATGCCCCAATGCCGATTGTTATTCAGGTTTGGCAAAGTGGCGCAAACGCTATCAGAAAAGGTTTACGGGTAAATAATAATGGATTTGCGTATCCTGAATTTGATGCAATTTGCCCGTAAAGCCGGGAAACTGGTTTCCGGAACCGATGCCTGCGCCAGAGCGTTGAATCATCAGTTGCTAAGTCTGCTGATTATTGCAGAAGACAGTAGTGAACGAACCAAGACAAACATACAGCGAAAAGTAGCCGGACAAAAAAGTCCGGTAAAAATGATAATAACAGGTTCTCAGAAAGAGATTAGCTATGCCCTGGGATTGCCGGTTACCGGTGTTTTTGGGATTAGCGACAAGAATTTTGCCGCCAAGATAAAACAATATTGGCAGGCGGATGCATAGTGGAGGAAGCCTTGCAGATACGAGTTCATGAATTGGCCAAAGAGCTGAAAATCAGCACAATGGCATTAAAGAAGCATCTTACCGACCTCGGTGTAAGTGTAAAGAGTCATATGAGCCTGATCGAGGGAGATGTTGCGGATAAAATCCGCATGAAATACAACGAGCAGATAGATGCGGAAAAACGCGCTGAACGAGATCGCAAACGCCTGATTGAAATGCGCCAGGCTGCCAAAGCCAAGCACGATATGCCAGTGCCGGATATTGAAGTGCCTGCTCCCACTGTGGAAGTGGTGGAAGCTCCTGTTATAGAAGAAAAAGCAGAGCCGGAACCCAAGCCCGAGCCAGAACCGATTGTGGAAGCAACTCCCAAAGCGGAAGCTCCCAAACCGGAAGAGGTAGTTAGGCCTGCTCCTGCAAAGGTTAAATCCTTCTTTGAAACCAGAACGGAATCCCAGCCCCGCCGTCCTTCCGGTCTGCCTCAAGGCGGACGTCCCGATACCCGTGGCCGTGGAGCATACGATCCACGCAAGCGTCCTGATTCTGCCACTCCAGCTCAAAAACCGGTGATTCCGCCTCCTGCAGATGTAAAAAAAGAAACAGAAGAAAAGAAATTTGGCAAGGCGAAGGTTAGTCATGAGGAATTGGGAGACAAAAGCAAACACAAAAAGGCTTTGATTACCAGCACCAAAAAAACCAAGCAGAAGATTACCGAACCGGTGGAAGTGGATGAGGCTGCAATTTCCCGTAGCATAAAAAAGACCATGCAAAAAAGCGGAAAGCGCAAAAAATATCATCGTGAAGCCCAAAGTGTGGTGGATCATGGCAATGAAATTGTGATTCGTGAATATACCTCTGTTAGCGAATTGGCCAAAATTATGAATGTATCGGCTTCGGAGATAATTTCCAAGTTCTTTATGATGGGTCAGTTAGTTACCATGAATCAGCGTTTGGACAAGGATTCCCTGGAGATGATCTGCGATGAATTTAAAGTGGAATTCCGCTTTGAAGACGAATATGGCGTGGATATCATTGATCGGGAGCGCGATCAGTATTCCGATGTGGAAGAAGAATCGCGTCCACCTGTGGTAACCATTATGGGACACGTGGATCATGGCAAAACATCAATTTTGGATTACATTCGCAATACGCATGTGGTGGCAGGTGAATCGGGTGGAATTACGCAGCACATTGGTGCTTATCAGATCGAAATTAATAAACATAAGATAACGTTTTTAGATACTCCCGGCCATGAAGCTTTTACAGCCATGCGTGCCAGAGGAGCCAATGTAACAGATATTGCCGTAATTGTGGTAGCAGCCACAGAAGGCGTAAAGCCTCAAACCAAAGAAGCCATCGATCATGCCAAAGCC
This sequence comes from Cloacimonetes bacterium UBA6081, assembly GCA_002428685.1. Lineage (GTDB taxonomy): Bacteria > Cloacimonadota > Cloacimonadia > Cloacimonadales > Cloacimonadaceae > Cloacimonas. The sequence goes on from DIXL01000018.1 coordinate 4,635, forward strand.
GCTGGAGTGGCAATGATTATTGCCATCAACAAGGTAGATTTGCCTGAAGCCAATATGGATAGAGTAATATCTCAGCTGCTTGATAATGGCGTTTACCTGGAGCAATATGGGGGTGAAGTTCCCTGGTGCAGAACCTCTGTGGTTAGTGGCGAAGGTATTTTGAACCTGATTGAAGTGATTTTGTTAACCGCTGAAATGCTGGAGCTAAAAGCCAAAAAGGATGTTCCCGGAGCCGCAGTTGTAATCGAAAGCCAAAAAGACCCACGGATGGGAGCTGTAGCAACAGTGCTTTTACAAGAAGGGACTTTGAACCGGGGAGATATTGTGGTTTGTGGAGCGGTTCATGGAAGAATCCGCAAGATGGAAAACGAGCGCGGAACCGAGATTAAAACCTTGCTCCCCTCTGATGTAGCCAGAATTTATGGTCTTTCTGATGCTCCCAAAGCCGGTGATTTGCTAAACCAGGTGGATAGCGAAAAAACTGCCCGCAGTATTAGCACCGAAAGGCAACAGATACGCCTGGAACGTGAAAAATATCAGAATAAGTCTTCCCTGCAAAACATCTTTGCCCGGATTAAAGAAGATCAGATCAGCGTGCTGAACATCATTTTGAAAACCGATACCGATGGCAGTGCCGAAGCCCTGGCAGATTCATTCCAAAAGATATCCAACAACGAAGTTAGCGTTCATATAATTCACAAAAGCGTTGGTGGTATCAATGAAGCGGATGTGTCTTTAGCTTCTGCCTCGGATGCAATAATTATTGGGTTCCATGTCCGTGCTTCTCAAATGGCGCGCAAACTGGCCGAAGATGAGGGTGTGGAAATTAAGATGTATCAGGTGATTTATGATGCCATCGAAGACGTTCACAGTGCTTTGGAAGGAATGCTGAAGCCGGAATTTGAAGAAACCATAATCGGCTCGGCCACAATTAAACAGGTGTTCAAAATCAAGAAAATTGGGACGATTGCAGGCTGCCAGGTGGATAAAGGCGTTATTCAATCCAAATGTAAAGTTCGCCTCTACCGCAATGATGTGATGATAGTGGAAGACACCTTAAGCTCGTTGAAACATTATAGCGACGATGTAAAAGAGGTTCGCGCCGGAACAGAATGCGGTTTGTCGCTTACCAACTATAGCGATATAAAAGAAGGCGACATTGTGGAAGCCTACACGGTTCAACAGGTAAACAAAAAACTGGTATGAAAAGCTTTAGAATTCCCAGGCTTCAGGAAGAGCTGAAAAAGCTGTTTAACATTGCTTTAACGCAAAAGCTAAACGACCCCAAGCTGGCCTGGGTGCAGATTAATGACGTAATAATTTCCAAAGATTTGCATTATGCAAAATTGTATTTTTCGCATTATAACAATCCCGCCAGCCACGACAAAATCAAAGAATTACTGATAAAGTCATCTGGCTTTTTAAAAAAACAAATAGCAGGAGCACAACTGATGAGAACCATACCCGAATTATCTTTCTTCTACGATGAAACAGAAGATCGCGCCGAAAAAGTGGATAGCCTATTGGCCAACCTGAAAGATGGTTATGAGGACGATGACGATTATGATCCGGATATCGATATTGACGACTATCTGGATGATGACGATTACTTGGATTTTGATGAAGAAGAAGATTACGAAGACTTCGATGAAGATGATGAGGATGAGGACGAGTAATAACAAAGCTTGTTCTTGCCATTGCTGACAAAGCGACAAGATATTAAAAAATCGCCCTCTAAGTGGCGATTTTTTATTGGCAGGGATTAAATTTGATGAAAATGGTGGACTTATGACCCAGATAAAACACGCTATTATGAACCTGGTGAATGCAGCAGACAGTATTGCCATTACTACGCATCTAAACCCCGATGGTGACGGCTATTGCTCTGCCTTAGCCTTGCAGCGGATACTGCATTGCTTGGGTAAGGGCAGTGTTATCTGGATGGACAATGATGATTTGAGCCGTTATGCCTTTTTGGATGATGGTGTGCCTTCAGAAGTCCGGATTTTTACAGAGCAACAATTGGCCCCCAGTTATGACCTGGCTTTTGTGCTGGATTGCAATAGTTACGACCGCATTGGAGCAAGGCGAATTCTGCTGGATAATGCAAAATCTACTGTTATGCTGGATCACCACATGGTAGAGCACAATCCTATTGAAACCGATCTCAGCCTGGTGGAACCTCATTATGTGTCTGTGGGGGCGATTTTGCACGAGCTGTTTAAAGCAGAGATAGCCAGCCAGGATAGCCATGATAAAATATATATAGGCAATTGCCTCTACACTACCATGCTAAATGATACCAATAATTATGCCAATGCCAATACAGATGCAGCGGTTTTCTATCTGGCTGCCGAGCTAACTACACTGGGGATTAAACCCTATCAGCTTTACAAGGAGTTTTTCCTAAATCACTCTGCGGATGAAATGCGCTATGTGGGGCAAACCTTGGCCACTATAGAGCTGCATCAAGACCGGAAAGTGCTGTTTATGCACTCAACTCTTAAAATGAGCCAAGAGAATGGCATTGATCCTGAAAGCGTGATGAATATTACTCGCTGGGTGCAAGGTGTCCGTGGTTTAGACGCCATAGTTTACTTCTGCGAAGAAGAGCCTGGTCGCTTTAAGCTTAGTTTGCGCTCCATCAAGCTGGATGTAAACAAAATTGCGGTGCAATATGGTGGAGGCGGGCATACAAAGGCCTCAGGCTGCACAATTGACGGCTCTTTGGCAGAAATTAAGGCAAAATTACTGCAAGACCTTAGGGCCGCATTAGCCAACAAATGACTGTAAACGCTTTCATCGCAATAGATAAACCTGCTGGCATTACATCATTTGAGGTAATTCGCTGTTTACGCAGGATTACAGGGATTCGCAAGATTGGGCATACCGGCACGCTTGATCCCTTTGCCACAGGATTATTGATCTGTTGCATTGGTTCTTTTACCAGATTGGCCAGCTTTGTGGAGGCGGGGGATAAAACTTATAGTGCTACTGTGCAATTGGGTCAAACCAGCACAACCGGAGATCCGGAAGGGATTATTGAAGCAGTTGATCTCCCTTCCACTGTCTGTGATTATCAGGAAATTGCAGGCAAAGCCCTGGAACTTTCTGAATTGCCTGTTCCCATATATTCTGCGGTTAAGATCTCTGGCCAAAGGGCTTACAAGCTTGCCCGCAATGGGGAAGAGATGATAATCCCTCCCAGAGGGGTTAGAATCAGCCAGTTCGAATTTTCCAGTTGGCCGGATGGCTCGGTAATCAACCATAACAATCAGTTCAGCTACCGTTGCAGGGTATCCAAAGGCACCTATATCCGCAGTTTAAGCCAGTGGTTGGCTAAGCAATTGGGAACAGAAGGCTACACTATTAGCCTCCGTAGAGAATCAATTGGTAACATCACTGTCGGCCAAGCACTGATTTTGGAAGATTTAACTCCGGAAAACTGGCAGGACAACCTTCTAAAACCGCAGGATGTTCTGGTAGATTTGTCCGAAATGGATATAGAGGAAGCTCAGTATAATATTGTGAAAAATGGGGGAGATATTTGTGGTGCAACCCCGGAAATTCAAGAACCCATAGCCCTATATTACGAATCTGTTATAGTAGCTGTGGGCGTGCTTAAGCAAGGCCAGATTCACCCCAGAATAGTGCTGTGATGAACAAAATTAGTGTTTTAACCATAGGTAATTTTGATGGGATTCATTTGGGGCACCGCAAACTCCTGTCTCGCGTTGTCCAAATTGCGCATCAAGAAAAGCTCCAAAGTGTGGTGCTAAGCTATACCGATCATCCCGCCTTTACCCTAAAAGCGCATGCTGCCCCACAAATGCTGTATCCTGCCACTCAAAAAAAACAGGAATTGCTTGCTTTGGGGATTGACAAAGTTGAGCTGCTTAGTTTTACCAAGGAATTGGCGACAACTACTGCTTTGAATTTCTTGCGGGAATACATTTTACCGGTTTGGCAGCCCAGAGTAATTGTGATGGGTTACGATTCGCATTTTGGGCACCGTCGTTTGGGTAATTACCAGTTTTTATTGCATCACGCAATAGAATATGGCTACCGGGTGGAATACATAGAACCGCTGCAGTATAACAGCGTCCCCATCAGCAGCAGCTTGATAAGGGAGCAGCTTGCCGGGGGACAATTAAGCTTGGCTAATCAGCTTTTGAGCAAGCCCTACCGTATGGCAGGTGTGATTGGACACGGAACTTCCCGCGGGCATAGCTTTGGTTTTCCCACTGCAAACCTAATTTTATCTTGTCCCCATCAGTTAATTCCGAAGTCCGGAATTTATCTTAGTAGAGTGTTTCTGGAGGGAGAGTCATATTTTGGATTGACAAATATCGGTATCAGTCCAACCGTGAAACATACCAATATTGTGGAAATCGAAACCCATATTTTGGATTTTGATCGGGAAATATATGGCAACAGCCTGGAATTGGAACTGCTGCAATACCTTAGGGAGGAAATGATGTTTAAGAACGTGGATTGCCTGATAGCTGCCATGCACAAAGACCTGGCTTTGGCCAGACAACTTATCTCTGGAATGCAGAAATGAATAGATATATAGCGATTCTGCTCATCATTCTTTGTTTGCCGGCATTCGCTTTGGCAAATGAGGCTTTGCAGGTGCTTCCAGGGACTGGATATTTGGACACTGACCAGGGAAAGCTGTTTCATTTTCGCTACCATAACATGACTGATGATTTCCATCTAAGTGCTCCAAGCAAGTGGGGAATTCGCTTTAATTTTAAAGAAGCTTTTCCGGTAGCCGATTCCAGCTCTTTCAATCTGCAGGCGATCCGCATGTTTTCTCCCCTTGCCAATATGAATCTCAGGCTTTCACTGGCAGACGACCAAAGTGCATCTGCGGATGGAATCCACTATGTTTACTTTCCCGGAACCACCGTATATGCAGACTCAATTATAACCACAACAGGCAATCCTCAGGACGTTTTTTTTAGTAATGTTCCCGATTCGCTTCTGGCAGTCTGGTTGGTTATCGAAATTCAGCAACCTCTTACCGGTAAATACCTTTCGGCTTCCACAGGTAGCGGGGAGCATAGTTATTTTTTCAATACTACAGGCCCCGGAGGCTCTTACTGGCAAAGCCTGAATGAAGCTGGTTTTGGCTGTGAGCTGCGGTTTGGAGCTCTTGGTTCTTTCAATCTGGAAAATCCCCGGCTGGAGCTTTTAAACTTGGGGTTTCAGGATCCTCTGCAGCCGGATAGCCAGGTAACTCCTGTCTGCACCGTGTTTAACCATGGCTCCAGTCCTTTGTCTGGAATTCTAAATATCGAAATTACCGATCCCAGCCTGGAATTTAATCAATTAATGCAAATTCAGCTCGCTTCAATCCCTGCCAATGATTCCTTATTTGCCGTAGCAGACAGCAGCTTTACCTTGCCGCGTGATCCCACCCAATTAAAAGCAATGATCAGCTTAAGCTACAATGGCTACACCGGCACGGCCTTCAGCCAGTATTTTGAGGTGTTTATAGACCACGGTGGCAAGCATGTTATAGAGCATTTTCGGCGCAGCAACGATGCTGTGGCGGGAATTCCCGTTAGCATAGATACTCTGGCACTTCATCTGATGTTCTTTCCCAATCTTGCGGATAGTTTATCTAACCTTGCAGCTGTGCAGAAATACGACTTTTACCAATTCAGCACTCTTCCCAAAACGGTTGTGGATGGCTCCATCCGTTTTCAGATGCCAACCAGTCAGACAGATTTATTATCAGCTGTGGAACAAGCCAAACAGCGTAAAACCTTCATCAGCCGTGGCACTTGCAGCGTTCGTCCAGATTCGGTTAATGCAGATAATTGGCACATTAACTTAAACTTATACAACGACCATACCAAGCTCTTTGAATGGAGCGGCTCTTCGGTAATTAATCCACGCTTGTTTATCGGTCTGTTTAAAGCTCAAGAGTTTGCCGGAAACACACGTTTTGTCATTCAACGCTGGCTAAGCTTTAACGAACAGCTTAGCACCACCCTGGATTCTGGAACCTCGTTTAGCAAAACTCTAAGTATCAACATGGCAAACACAGATCAGCAGGATGTTTACCGCGTTTACTACTGGTTACAAAACCTATCTACAAATGGCGGACAGATGTATTATGCAGATTTTGCCGAACTTACCAATGCCTCCAGCACTTCAGATGAGTTTATTCCGGTTCCCAAAATTTGCCTATACCCCAACCCCCTCAGGGGAAGCGGCGATATAAAAATAAGCAACTTCACCACGCCATCAGTAATTAGCATCTACAATTTGCGTGGGCAGAAGATTTTCACCCGGAAAGTTAGCACTGCCGAGCTTAATCTCTCCCATAGCTTGTTCCCAAGCTCCGGGATATATTTCTTGCGTAGTGAATCCACTTTTGGCAATCAGCCACAAACTCAAACCTATAAATTTAGCATCATAAAGTGAAGTAAAAAATGGAAAACAGCGTTTCTGTTGCAGATTTGCAAAACAATGTAGGAGCAGAGATTACCGGATTTTATCTGGTAGCCGAAAAAGAACTGCGCGATGGTAAAAATGATCAGTTTTTGCGCCTGAAACTGCAAGACCGCAGTGGCAGCATTTCTGGCAACGTATGGAAAGAAGCGGCCAAGCTTAGTGCCGAATTTGATGCTGGCGACATCATAAAGATAAAGGCTAACGTGGTAAATTACAAAGGACAGGTGCAGGTTTCCATTACCAAGCTCCGTTTTGCCGATGTGTCCGAGTATAATATAGAAGATTTCCTCACCCGCAGCAAGATTGCTCCCGAGATTCTCTGCGAGCGGTTTTTTGCCTTTATTGACAAAGTGGAACAGCCTTATCTGAACAAGCTGCTGCACCTGATTTTTGATGACAAGGAATTCTTTGCCCGCTACCTACAAGCTCCCGCAGCTAAAAGTTGGCATCATAACTATCTGCATGGCCTGATTGAGCATAGCATCTCTGTGGCTTCAATTTGTGAATTTGCCTCCACCCTGTATCCTGTAGATTATGATCTGCTAATCAGCGGAGCACTGCTGCATGATGTGGCCAAGGTGAAAGAATACGAAAGTAAAACCAGTATCGATTTTACCGATATCGGCCGCTTGGTTGGGCATTTAAGCCTCTCAGATCAAATGGTTTGCGAAACTGCAGCCCGCATTCCCGGTTTTCCGGATGAGTTGCTGCTAAATTTACGCCATTTAATTTTGGCTCATCATGGCGAGTATGAAAAGGCTTCGGTGCGTTTGCCGCAAACCTTGGAAGCCATAGTTCTGCATCTCTGCGATAATCTGGATGCGCAATCTGTAGGTGTGACCCAATTAATTGATGCTGCCCCCGCAAATGCCATTTGGACAGAGTTTGACAAACTGAATAGCCGTTACTACAAAATTTTCAGACCTACGCACTAATGCTTTTTCAAACCACCGTTATAGCCAGCGGCAGCAAAGGCAATTGCGTTTTGCTGCAGAGCCAGGAAACCGCTCTGCTCTTGGATGCGGGGGTTAGCATGCGCCGCATTTTGGACGTGCTGGATATCTATCGCATTCCCAGAGAGAAGCTTGCCGCGGTAATAGTTAGCCATGAGCATTCCGATCACATCCGCAGTGTGGGAGCACTCAGCCGCAAACTAAAACTCCCCATTTATATAAATCATGGTACTCTCTCCTGCTGCGGAGACAGGCTTGGTAATGTGGGCAGCGGATATCAACTATTTACTACCGGATCCAGATTTCAAATAGGCAATATTGTGGTGGAGGCTTTTGCCTCGTCGCATGATGCTGCTGATAGCTGCAATTTTGTGTTTTTCCTGGAAGCTGATCCCACCAGAAAACTGGGAGTGGCTACAGACTTGGGCTATCCTACCCAATTGAGCTTGCTAAAGCTCTCTGGTGTCAGCACCTTGATTTTGGAAAGCAATCATGATGAAATCATGCTAAGGGAAGGCCCCTACGACTGGCATCTGAAGCAGCGTATCAAAAGCCCACATGGCCATCTATCCAACGACCAGGCTGTGGGGCTGATCTCCAGATTGATTCATCCCGGGCTGAAAAACCTTGTTCTGGCTCACCTAAGCGAGATAAATAACCATCCGGATGTGGCAAAATCTACCATGGAATCGTATCTGGCCTCTATCCGTGCAGATATTAACCTGATTGTGGCACGGCAGGATAGGCATACTATGCTGTTGGATGTGTAATTGCAGGAGTCATCTGCACAAAGAAGTCAGGAGTCTTTTGCACCAGATAGTCAGGAGTCTTTTGCACCAGATAGTCAGGTGTCTTTTGCACCAGATAGTCAGGAGTCGTTTGCACCAGATAGTCAGGAGTCGTTTGCACCAGATAGTCAGGAGT
>DIXL01000053.1 GCA_002428685.1 Cloacimonetes bacterium UBA6081
GTCCTAACGAAGTAATCCACTTCAGACTATTATGAAAACCATGTTGTTACTTATTTAGATACATACCATTCTTGGACAGGTGCTATGGTATACAATCAAGTTGGAGGTCCTGTTATTCCTTTCAATTATGAAAACCCAATTTATGATTTATGTTACGAATTAAACCAAATGGCAGATCACTATGCTGATGGGAGATCAAATGGAGACGACAATTATGATCCAGATAACGATGTTTTAAGCGCAATTATTCCTATTCTGGGGTCTCCTACACTAGCCACAGAAATTACTGATACTAATTGTAAAAACATATATGATAAGCTTCTTCCACAGGCAATTAGATATACTGCTGGTTATATGTTGCATTATTTATACATAACAGGTCAAATATCCACAGTATCTGTAGCTGGGAATGTGAGTATAACAAATTGCCCAGCAGAAGTATCAATTTCATAAGTGAAGATTAAACTGTTCGATAGTAACAATAATCGCATAGTCTTAGAGACAGAACCAGATACTTCCGGCAATTTTATGTTTAGTACATTACCTGGGCATTATTATGTAGAATACGACTTGTATCTGCCATCCTTGGGGTATTTCTGCTACCCAGTACGAACAGAGAACTTTAGTCTTCAAGCAGGTAATTCTCCCCTTTCATTGCCTGCAGTATCCCTTACCCGATTCTACTTAAGCAACGTTAATGTATCCACAAATTCATCCCACCCATATTTCAAAACTGTTGGGGATGCTCTTAAAAACATCCAGCGAGCTGTAAACGATCCATCATACGTTGGTAGTCAAGTGACATTGAATGTCCTACCTGGTAATAATTACTGGCCAGATAACAATAACGGGAATGAATACTTTTTCAATTACCAAAACACGAACAATAGTGCGTTGACCCTCCTGATTCGAGGATCATCTGCTTTGGATAACCCCACAACCATTGAACCAATTTCAAATCAGTTTCAATTTAGGGTTAACCGAACAAATATTCAATTTCAGTATTTGGGATTTTCTCATGTAATGGTCCAAGAACATTATTTCATTTATTTTGAGGAACAGAATGATTCTTCATACTTGTTTACACGATGTACGTTTGGAAATGATGATCCATCCGATAGCTTCAAATCATCCATGATTTTCGAAAATACAACAGGAATTACGTTCCATGAGTGCACCTTTAAGAATAACGATAATAGTAGTGGTTCGGGTGTTCTCAAACTACTCGATTGCTCTAACGTTGTTATTTCGCAATCAACATTTATAAACAACGTTTCTATGTACGGTGCTGCAATACATATTAACCAGATAGACGGTTTAACAATTTCAAACTGTCTGTTTGAGTCGAATCGTAACGTTGATGGTGGAGGAGAAATGTCATCTGGAACTCATGGATCAGCGATTTACATCTATGACAGCCAAAACACGGTAATCACGAAAAACAGATTCATAAACAATCAAACTACCGGTGCGGGTGGCCCCATCTATTACAGCAATTCATCATTATTCAGCATAACTGAAAATACGTTTATTGATAATACTGCGCAACGTGTGGGCTATGTTTCTCATCCTTCTGACTCAGCAGGTTTTAACAAATGTGTATTTTCGCTTCTAACTCCTTTTTCTCGGAATGTAATAAAATCTGCTGCAAATCCCATTCCTACCGCTATTAGTAACACGCATTTTATCACACTTGAATCAAGCAACTCAGAAGAGCTTCGCATTGATAACTGTGTTTTTGACCAAGATGAAAATGACATCTACAATGAAAAACACATAATCTTTTCGTCAGCATCATTAGTTACGCAGTTTAATAATTGCATTTTTGAAACCGGTAACAACCCATCACGATTTTACGCCAATGAAACACCTATAACAGTAAAGTATTCTTTGTTCAGTAGCAGCTATGAGGGTACAATTAATGCCGATCATGTAACCTGCAATGTAACGGATATGGGCTTGGACGAAAACTACGTTCCAATCTGGAATACAGAGGAAAAATCAGTCTGTATTGATAATGGAAATCCAGATACTAATGGGAATGGTATTCTCTGGTATGATGACATTTATGACACAGACTCTGATGGATCAAGATTGGATTTCGGGGCAAAATCACTTACAGACGATCATTTGCACAAGATTCACCGTCTAAATAGTCAAGAAATAAAATGGATAAGTTTCCCAGGATTATACAAACCAGCAAATGCTACGTATATCCCTTCAGAAGAGTCATCTATTTGGTATGTTTTTGATGCTTTCAATGATAACAATCTTCTTACACCTCCTCCAAACGAAATACTTACGGATATTTGGTGTAAAACTAACGATTCCTACTACATTGCATATCCTGGGGACGTGCCTGTACATTATGTAAACAGTCAAAATGGTTATATCGTGCGCCTTAATAGTGTTTATGAGGGAGAGAAAATACTCGAATATCAGGGATATAGGCCAGGTAGTATTTTCAATGCTGGAATGTTTCTGCCAGAGCTTAATAGGTACACTGAAGATCTATTTATCAAAAGACCTGAAAACGGTGTAAACTGTGTCTTTGACGCATATGCTCAACGCTGGGTTCGTGAAATCTATCTTGGATACTATATGCCCCAAAGCCTTAAGCCTCGTGACGCATTAGCTCCAATTTGGAATGACATTATTGGCGTTTATGCTGAAGATTGGTGTATGGCAAGGATTCCTCAGGTAGGCAATACTGGATACACCGATAATTGGATTGAAATAGATGATGATGTGTCGGATGGTATAGCAATCAATCCTGGAGAGATGGTCGCTGTTTATTATCTCGGTAATGATGATGCAGAATTCAAATGGGGCGGTGAAAATCCCAATCCCCCTTATGTACAAGAATACTATCGGGATATGCCGACTTATTTCGGATATGAGGAACAGCCCGAATACGTCCCGGTTTTTGTAACCTTAAATCTGACCCAGTTTGAAGACGGTTACAAACCGCTTGAAATAGCGATTTTTGTAAGAGAAGAATGTAAGGGTGCCGCAGTTATCAAGGAAGAACAAGTTCAGCTAAATGCATATATCCTGAATGATCAGACTATCGAACTCGAAGATCTGCAATTTAGGCTATACTTTCCGGCAAAAGCATCCGACTCGATAATTGACAAATATAACGTAATGAACTATGCTATTGGAAGATACGAATCTCGTCAAATAAAAGTTGCTGAATGTGGTAGATTTCTGCAGGTATCTCTTGATGTACCAATTGAAACACCGGAAGTTACATCTTTACTGGGAAATTACCCAAATCCTTTTAATCCAGAAACAACAATCAAGTATTGTGTATCCCAATCTGGCAAAGCTAAACTCGAAATCTATAATGTCAGGGGACAATTGGTAAAATCACTTTTTGATGGAAATGTACAGGCCGGGGCCTATGCAGCTATATGGAATGGGAAAGATGATAGAGGCAAATTAGTATCATCTGGAGTTTATTTCTACAGATTGACAACCTGCGGATTATCCCTGACCAATAAGATGGTGTTGTTAAAATAATACCATATGATCGTGTGGTGTGTATTTGCTCAAGCCAAATATGAGGAATAAAGTGAAAACTTATGTTATAATGTCATTTATGCTGATACCCATTATAATATTCGGAGTTTCCCGCACAGTCTCTTTGGACGGTACTCAGCAATATACAAGTATCCAAACAGCTATAAATTCGTGTAATTATGGTGATGTAGTAATAGTCTATCCAGGTAGGTATTTGGAGAACATAAATCTGAACGGACACAGTATCGCTCTTGCAAGTCTATTTGCCCAAGACCCACAACAGACATATATTGACAACACTATAATAGATGGTAACTTAAGGGTTTGCATAAAAATGGAATCAGGAGAATCTGCGACAATTAATGGTTTTACCATTGTTAATAACGAACAGAATTCAAATCAGTTCGTTGTTAGTGGAGTAGGTGGCGGTGGCGGAATTAGAGTAAAAGATAGTAATGCGACCATAAAAAACTGTATCATCCGTAATTGTATCTCAAATTATGGGGCTGGTTTATCTATCAGTGTTGGAGCAAACGTTTCGCTTGAGAATAATATGATATATAAAAATAGAGCCCTATATATGGGGGGAGGCATCATGTATTCACAAGGAAGTAGTCTGGTATTCAGTAGTACAAATCTAAACTCAATTTATGACAATATCGCTGCATTAGGGATGGATATTTTTATCGGGTGGATGGAAGATTATCCAGTTCCAACTGACATCATACTAAATCATGGAAGTAGATTGTTATCGGAACCCGATAATTATTTTATTACGACTTATCAGGCTTCAGCTATAGTAAATGTAGCTCAGAGTTTTTTCCCTTTAGTTGATGGTGATATTTATGTGAGTGATAATGGTGATGATGATAATAATGGATTATCTGCAGCGACACCATTTAGAACTATTAAACATGCTTTGCAGCTCATTAACTCCAATTCGAATTATCCCAGGACAGTTTATCTGGCAGCCGGAACCTATTCATTTACCTCAAATGGTCAGCTGTTACCCCTTAGCCTTAAACCTCATGTTAATATAGTCGGTGCTGGGATAGGTCAGACCATAGTTGATGGAGGAATGACAACTGCTTTTTTCGCTGGAATGAATTTAGATGAGGTTTTCATATCGGACATAAGCTTTCAAAATGGTAGATCTGAATACTCAAATCCCATAGAAATGAATAATTGTAATGGAGTTGAATTTAGGAACTTAGTTTTTTCGAATAATCAGTGTGCCTATACATCTGGCTTATATCTATTGAGTTGTGCTGATATCATCCTGGAAAACTTGGATATAGGCAATACTTCGGTTGCTGATTTCAATTCCACTATTCATACATCAGATTGTAGTAATCTTTATATTAATGGGGTTATATCGCATAATAACAGCATAACGCATAATCAAGATTACTTTGTGGGATTAGACTTCAGCGAATCTGATGTAATGTTAAGAAACTCCATAATAGCGAACAATTCAGCTCCAGATGCTTTTGCTCTATCATACCAAAATGTATATGCTGAAAACTCCGACAATAATTTGGATATGTGCAACGTGCTTGTTTATAATAATTCGATCACTCAATGTATTCAAGCATTCGCTCCTGTCTATCTGCAAAACAGATTTCAAACCATGAAGATTAATAATTGCACCTTTGCAGGAAATCAGGGATCAGGATATTTTGCCATGGTATTTGGTTATGCAGATTTGAGAAATCTGGTTTTCTACAACCCTGGCTTTTACAATGAACTATTCTTGAGAAATCATGTGTGGAGCGATACTCAATTCATGTGGTATGATACGGAAATTAGTATAAGTAACAGTCTTTTCAGTTCCGGATCAATACCTTCAAATTTACCCGATCTGGTTACATTAACTGACAACATCATGAATAGCAATCCTGTTTTCCTAGGCAGTGAGACAGATACTTTGATTGTTTCTCAGCCAGAATATTACTACTTAGGGGCCAGTTCTCCATGTATCAACACCGGCACAGCAGATACAAGCGGATTGAACCTACCACCGATGGATCTGGCAGGAAACTACCGTATCTGGGATGGCAGAATAGATATGGGTTGTTATGAATATGGTTCCAAGCCTTATGTGGATAACGATGATCCGGAATTACCAATTCCCCAAACAGGAATCTCAATATCTGTCTATCCCAATCCGATTCATGGATCATTATCGCGCAATTCCAGTGCATTTATCGAATTTACCTTGCCTAAAAAGCCATTTGCTGCTCCCAAAATTGAAATCTTTAACATAAAGGGGCAGAAGGTTAAAACCATCAGACTCTATGAGAGTTATAATAGTTTGATCCATAAGGCAGGACTTTCCGGACAGGTGAAGCAAAGCGGAGAATTCTATTCCACAGTATGGAATGGTAAAGGTGAGAACAATCAAACACTTAGCTGCGGGACTTATGTCCTCCGGGTGGAAGCAGAGGGAATCAGCTCTGTTAAAAAGGTTATGTTAATCAAGTAGGGGAAAATGCTAAGGGCGGTTACCCTAAGTTCTTTACTAACATGTTGTATCAATGTATATGCTTGGACTTGGAGAAATTCCTTGACTTGCAAACAGCAATGCTTTCTCTTGCCTTGGTGGTTATTTTTTTTATCTCTCCACAAAAGGTAGGAACAAATGAAAAGTTCTATTGCTCTGGCGTTCTATATGCTGGCGATGTTGCTATTGGCATTGTGTATCAGTTCATGCGACAGCAGGAATCCTGCTGAGCCGGTGGTTTTGCCCGAGCCGGTTTTCTCTCCTGCGGCAGGAGCCTATAATTTAAACCAGGAAATTACCATTTCTTGTGCGGTAACAGATGCCATCATCAGATATACTTTAAATGGCAGCGAGCCAACCACGGAAACTTTCCAATACTCCAATCCCCTCTCGCTTAGCTCTTTGATTCCTACCAACGCCAGTTCCATTACCATAAAAGCCAAAGCTTACAAAACGGGAAATTCTCCCAGCCCAACTGTTACTGCGGTGTATTCCGCAATTTATGCTTCCACTGTGGCTGCGCCTACAATTTTTCCGCATTTTGGCAGTTTGTTAACCACGTCGCAGGTGTATATGGAGTGTATTACGCCAGGAGCGGCAATCCGCTATACCACCGATGGCAGCGAACCCACCGTGTTTTCCACCCTTTATGAAGGCATGTTTTCGCTCACTCAAACCGGAGCGGTTACCGTTAAGGCAAGGGCTTTTAAATATCACCTGAATCCCAGCGAGATCATTAGTGCAGATTTCTCTGTTTCTGCTCCAGCGTTCAATCTGGTTCAGGTGGCGGGTGGAACCTTTAACAACGGCGCAGCAGACGTAACCGTATCAGGATTCTACCTTGATCCCTTTGAGGTTACCCAAGCCGATTACAACTCAGTGATGGGATCAAATCCTGCCATTGGTTATGGTGTGGGCGGCAGCTATCCGGTTTACAACGTCAGTTGGTTCGATGCCATTGCATATTGCAATACCAGAAGCTTGCAGTATAGCCTTACGCCGTGTTACACCTATGGCAGCTATGGCACAAATCCAAATGCCTGGCCTGCGGGATGGAATTCAGCGGCAGAAAACGATAGCCTTATCACCTGCAATTGGGCTGCAAACGGTTATCGGCTGCCTACCGAAGCAGAATGGGAATTTGCCGCACGGGGCGGAAACAGCACCCATAATTATCAGTTTAGCGGCTCGAATGATCTTTACGATGCAGGTTGGTTTTGGGACAATTGGGGCGCAGCAGAACAAAGTATGAAGCAAATTGGCGGCTTGATTGGCAACGAACTGATGCTATTTGATCTCAGTGGCAACATTGCCGAATGGGTTTGGGATTTTTATGGTGAATACCCTATGGAGCCACAAAACAATCCACATGGGGCAATCAGTGGAACCGGCCATGTTTACCGGGGTGGAAGCTGGCGCAATTATTCCAGTTACTGCTATGTTTGGTATCGGGCAAATTATGCTGCAAATGTCCTCTCCAACACGATTGGCTTTCGGGTAGTCAGGAGCTCGCAATAGGGCTACATCAGCGAAGCAGGATCAATGTCTATTTGCACCCGGATGGCAGATGGCAGCTTCAGGTTTTGGGTCAGTTTGCAAACTGCGTTCTTAATCACGCCTGCAGAGCTGCCTTTCAAAATCAGGTGGTAGCGGAAGTAATTGCTGATCCGTGTAAAAGGTGCAGGTGAGGGACCCAGCACCAGCAGGTTTTCATTTACCATGCCTTGCACCAAATCCTGAATCGGGGCAAGCTCCAGCTTCAGCAATTCTATGGATGGGCTTAAAAAAAGCAATCTGGCCAATCTGAAATAGGGCGGGTAACTCAGCTTTTTTCGGTAATCCAGTTCTTCTGCCGCAAAGCGTGGAAAATCCTGCTTACTGGCTGCGGCAATGGCATAATGCTCCGGATTGTAAGTTTGAATAATCACCTCGCCATTTTTAGCTCCACGTCCCGAGCGTCCTGCCACCTGAGTTAAAAGCTGAAAGGTTCGCTCTGCGGCTCTAAAATCGGGCACATTCAGGCTAATATCAGCCATCACCACCCCCACAAGCGTAACTTCAGGGAAATCCAACCCTTTGGAGATCATTTGCGTTCCCAGCAAAATGTCCACTTCCTGTTTTTTCATGCGGTTATACATAGATTTGTAGGTATCACGTTTGCGGGCAGAATCAGAATCCATCCGCAAAATGCGTGCCTGGGGGAAGAGTATTTTTAGGGTTTGTTCCAGTTTTTGGGTTCCGGGAGCACCATAGGCAAAGCTATAGGAACCGCAGTCGGGGCATTTTCTGGGGCTGGGAATGGTGGAGCCGCAATAGTGGCATTGCATTTCTTCACGGTCACGGTGATAGCTCATGCTAATTTCACAACTGCCGCAAGTTACCAGTTTTCCGCATTTTAAACACTGCATAAAAGAAGAATATCCCCGCCTGTTTTGAAACAGGATCACCTGTTCTTGTCTGGAAAGCCGGCTGTCTATCGCTTCCATCAGGATGGGGGAGATCAGCTCAGCATCCAGTTCATTGCGCAAATCCACCAGTTTCACTTCCGGCAGTTCGTAGTCCAGGGGGCGGCTAAGCAGCTTATTTATCTTGTATTTACCTGTTATGGAATTTTGCCATGACTCCAGCGAAGGAGTTGCACTACCCAAAATCACCTGTGCGCCAAGCAGTTTTGCCCGCACAATTGCTATGTCCCTACCCTGATAGCGAGGATTGCTATCCTGTTTGTAGGTGCCTTCATGCTCCTCGTCCACCACAATTAAACCAAGATTTGGCAGCGGAGCAAAAATTGCGCTGCGGGCACCCAAAACTATTTTTATCTCGCCTTTTTTTATGCGGTTCCACTGTTCAAAGCGGTCTTTTTCGGTTAGTTGACTGTGCTGAATGGCTAATACCTTGCCAAAGCTACCCTGAAAACGCTCCATCATTTGTGGGGTTAAGGCAATTTCCGGAATCAGCAGCACCACGCTTTTGCCCGCCATCAGATACTTGCGGATAATTTCTATGTAAACTTCTGTTTTTCCGCTTCCCGTAATTCCAAATAGCAGATGGACATTAAAGCTGCCAAACCCGCTTTCAATATCGTGTATGGCATTCAATTGATCGCTATTCAATACAACTTGCTTGGGAGGGCAAACCTCGTCAAACTTTATGCTTAGGGGATCAAAACGCTTAATCTCAATTCTGACGAATCCCTTTTTTACCAGGGCTTTTATGGCAGAGTATGAAACCAAATTGCTGATATTGGCCATGGGAAAGCTATGTTGTTCTGCCTTAATCAGTTCCCAGGCTTCACGCTGTTTCAGAGCTAAGCTGTCCTCAGAAACCTCGGACTGCAACCGAACCAGATAATTGACCACGCGGGGTTTATCTTTGTGCCCCAATTTGTGTGCAACTTCTACCAAACCGGCGGCTTCCGCAGCTTCTACTTTGCTGTATAAAGCATAACCAGGCATAGCCTTGCGCAATTCGCTCAGCTTTACGCCATCGCTGCTGCTAAGTGCTGTGGCCAGTTTTTGCCAAGCTTCGGGGATGTCGTCCGCAATCCATTTTACCACTGCATCAATTTCGGGCTGTAACCGCGAAGGTAACATGGCATAAAGGGCTTTTCCAACGCTGCAACGATAGTAATCGGCCATCCAGATACCCAATTTTAGCAAATCTGCCGGTAAAATGGAGCTTGTGTCCAAAACCTCTTCCACCTTTTTAAAGCGGATATTTGTGCCAAGCTCCGGGGTAAAAGCCTTGCCGCAAATCCCCATGCACATTTTGGACGAGAGGTTAACCAAAACTCTTGCGCCTTCAGCTATGGGCTGCTGCGAGCTGTAAACAAGTTCCTTTCCGATCTCCAAGGGCAGATGAATAACGTAATAATACATGGAACAAGGCTAATCCCCTCCCTGTGTATGTCAATCATTTCTTCACACCCAGGCAAGTTAGGAGTCATTAGTGCCAAAACAAACCTATATTTACACGGCATCCCTAATTACTTTTTTTATGATAGGATGATATATATTCTTAGTCTCCGGTCTGGGAGTAAAGAATTCACTTACGGGTTTTTTGAACAAGCCCTTATCAGTTGCCGCATACACATAACCGTCAAATTCCTTGAGATAATGAATCATAGACCCCGATAGCGCATCGGACTCCAGCATCTGAAATTCATTATATGATTCCTCAAGTTTCCAGTGCGAGATATTATTCAGGTAGAACAGCACTTGCTTTCCATTAATGAAGGCATAAGACCAGGGGCCATTGATGTACAACCATTCTTATCTGTCAACTCAATTCTGCATTACAGTTTCTCCAAATTCAATGGTTTCTTACATGGTCCCATTCCCATATCATTCCCATATCATTCCTAATAATATTGAGAGTGATATGGGAATGATATGGGAATGGTAACAAGAAAGAATAGCAGCCCAGTGCTCCTGGGTGGAGTCGTTTCAACCAGCGTGTCGTTCCCACCTCCGCAGCAGCGACAGTGCATCGATGTCTCGTTCAAACATGTAACCTCATGATGTGTGTAGTCCTTTCTGCCAAGAAATTGGAGATCACTTCGTATCTGGTATGTGGCAGAAACGACTCCACACAAGCTCTCAGCAGCCCTTGAAAATTAATACTTGATTAACGCCTTCAAGCAAGAGACAGGTTTTTTCTTGCCAGCAAAGTAAAGGCAGATTTTATGGACACCGGATGAAAAATGCTGGTTGCAACTGGCTTGCAAGCCAGCGTTTATCACGCAGGAGAGATGGATGGAAAAGAACTTTAAGATATACGTTAGTGGGCATACCGGTCTGGTTGGCTCGGCCATAGTCCGGGCTTTGCACAAACACGGCTATAAAAACTTGGTTTTAAAAAACCACAAAGAGCTGGATTTGCTATCACAAGCAGCGGTTCAGGCTTTTTTTGAAAGTGAAAAACCAGACTACGTATTTCATGCAGCAGGACTTGTGGGCGGAATTTTGGCCAACAGCACTTATCCGGCTATGTATATTTACGAAAATCTGATGATTGCGGCCAACGTGATTCATGCTGCCTACCTGGCTGGAACAAAGAAACTGCTGTTTTTGGGTTCTTCGTGCATTTATCCCAAGCTGTGTCCGCAGCCAATAAAAGAGGACTATCTGCTAACCGGTGAACTGGAGCCCACCAACGAAGCTTATGCCCTGGCAAAGATTGCCGGATTGAAGCTAACACAGTATTACCGCACGCAGTATGGCTGCGATTTTATCTCTGTGATGCCTACCAATCTCTATGGTCCGTTTGATCATTACCACCCCGATAATTCACATGTTTTGCCCGCCCTAATCCGTAAACTGCATTTGGCTAAGTGCTGGCAAAATGGAGATATGGAAGCCTTGAGCAAAGACCTGGAAGCAGATTATGGCTGGTCTGATTCCGCCGGCCTGGAAGCTATTCTGGAGAAATTTGGCATAAGCAAACAGGGCAGCAAAGTAACGCTGACTTTGTGGGGTAGCGGAGCACCCTATCGTGAGTTTATGTTTGTAGATGATTTGGCGGAGGCTTTGCTGTTTGTAATGGATAGCTATTCCGCCGGAAAACCTCTGAATATTGGAACCGGTGAGGATATTAGAATTAGGGACTTAGCCCTTCTGATACAAGAGATTGTGGGATTTACCGGAGAAATACAATGGGATACCGGCAAGCCGGACGGCACTCCCAAAAAACAACTGGACGTCAGCTTACTGCATAGTTTGGGGTTTACGGCTCCTACTTCTCTGCGCGATGGCCTGAAAACAACATATCAGGACTACCTGAAGCGATAGTAATTGTTATAAATAGCCCCGCCGGCGTATTTTATTCAGCCGGTATAAACTCTTTGAGAAATAGTAACTTAGGCTTTTGGGTTTGCCGGCTACAGGTGTGACAGAGCTATTAAAAATCTGCTGGAAGCGTGCCAGGACAGCCTGAGGCAAAAACTGATCGGGCAGATGGTTGCCTTTGCACCAGGGGGCTTGTAAATATTGCAGGTAAAGTGCGGGGTTGCTATCCACCTCAATAATCTGTTTGATAAAGGCTTTTTCGGTGGTGAAGGCATGATAATTCAGAAAGGCCTGGGGGTTAAAATCAAGCTGGATCAGAGGATTTCCCCAATAGATAGGGACGCTGTTCATCACCATGGGCTCCACAATTTTCTCGGTTGTATAGCCTGGATAACTGCGGTTTTCAAAGGCCAGGTTGAATTTATAGTCCTTGATAAAAGCCTCTTTATCGGGAACCCGGAAGCCGATGTTGTTGCGATATTTGCCTCCGGAAGCGATGGGTTTGTATTGAGAAAGCAGGTTATAAAACCTATTGCGCACCTTTCCACCCGGATTGGAGACAATAAAGCTGCAAAACTTCCGCTCCAGCAGTGGGGAATAGTCCATTTCAGGTTTCACAAAACGCCCGGGAGGGTAGCAATATACATAAAAAGGCAAGCGATAATGTCTGGGATCGGAATTGTGGTCGGAAGTGAAGGCAAAATCGCACTCGGTGAAATCCACACCCCGGTTTTCGCCAGAGTAAAGAATGCGGATGCAAGCGTAGTTTAGATGATCTTTGCCAAACACGGAATAGATCAGAAAGTCCGGATTGCTGCAGATTTCTATGTCATAGTGGGTTTTCAGGAGATTGTAAAAATAGTTGTTGGTTTTGTCAAATCCAGCCCAGAAATCGGTGTAGTTCAGCTTTAAATTTTCTTTTATAAGTTTTATCTATCCTCTATCATCGCTATCTGGTACGTACTTCACCATCGTCTATTGACTTGCGGGCTTCTTTTATTATGGCTGCGTACTCTTGGTTAAATTTGGCATAACTGAAGTTAGCTTTCACCTGATTGTAAGCCGCCAGACCCATAGGCTTAAGTAACTCTGAATCTTCGGCATAGTGCTGCAGTAGCTCAACAAACTCGGTTACAATATCATCTTCGTTTACCGCACGTATCAAATGCCCAGTTTTCCCATCGGTAAATATCTCAGCTACCCCTCCACAATCGGTAGCCATTGGAACCAATCCGCATGCCATGGCTTCAGCCACAACTAAACCAAAGCCTTCTGAAGTGGAGCACAAGATTAGGATGTGAAACTCACTTAGGGCTTCATAAATGGCTTTACGGGTACGTATTTCACCCAAGCACGTAACCAAAGCTGTGCCTGTAAAACTGCCAATGCTGTAAAAACGGATGGGGAGACATTTATGTTTGCATTCAAGCGCGGTCTTTTCGTAAAGGTAGTAACGTTTTTCCCGGGAGTTCCTGCCTACAAAAACAACCTTAATACCTCCTGAATACTCCTTAGTGGGAGGAGAATCTTCAACCTGTACGGCATTATGGATTACCTTTAACCTGCTATTATACTCATTGTCAATACCATTCTTAGCGTACATGGCAAGTAGTTCATCACGAACTCTATACGAGACTAAAATCCTGCGGTCTAAAAAAGGGGTTGAGCGGATTAACATAGCTGTATTTACCCCGTAAAAGCCATGGAATATGTCAATCAGATACCCGGTTTTCATAGTTGGTAGTAGATCATAAAGAAAGCTACAAAGAGAGTTTATGATTATCGCTCTGGGGTGTCTGCATAATAACGAGCTATAGTAACCGATGAAGAAGTTCTTAACGAAAAACCTGTTCTGGTTATTGTAATACTTGCCAATCTCAAAAAGTTCTGCGCACTGCTGCATTGCTGCTTTGTGATAATCGTTGTGAGACTTGTGGGTAAGCACTACCCATGGTTTATTTTCAGTAAATGTATGCAGGATATCCAAATGAACCTGTTCTGCCCCACCGGTGCAGTAATGGGGAATAAAGAAAAACAATTGAGATGGATTATGATGCCTCTTGATCATATCTACTAATACACCTATTTGAAATATAGGATAGCCGACGATCCTTTCCAGCTTATTCATTAAACAACTCAATATCATTTCGGGGGGTATCAAAGCCATTGTTACATGGGCAATTGTGGCGGTTAACTTCTCTTTTACGTTTTATGTAGAAACTATTCTTTTCATCAACAGGGTTATGGTAGTCAGCTTTGCCTATGGTGGCCGTACTATTCCGCAACTTAGCACCGTGAGATCCGAAACAGATAGAACTGCACAATAGATTCTGCCAATATTCTTTGCGGTAACGAGAGTGAATTGGCTTGATCTGCCTTGGAGTAATTAAGCCATAATAATTTCTTGATTTAATAAACTCATCACTGCAAGTTTCAGTCTGTTGGGAGGTGAAACGGACAGAGTTTGAACAAATGAAGATATCGGGCTTTTTGTGAAAGCTTATATCGTGGAAATAGTTTGACAGCGTAATAGTATCTTGATCAAGAAAAGCTAAAGTATCATACACATTGACGGAAACTCCGTTGTTGCGAACACGAGAAGCTCTGAATCCCCTCAGCACATGATGTTTGGAGGTGGCAAATTTATCGTAGAGAAAATGCAGATTCTGGGGCAGGATAGCGTCATAAATCCCTTCATTATATGTGGTGTAGATGTTTCCCCGCAATTCTACACTGGTTGCAGGGCGGATAACAATCACATCTGCAAAAACTGTAGATTTCTCTATAGCAAAGTCTTTGTAATTCACTTATTTTTCCAATTGAATGTCTTCCATGCTAAGGCAGGACCCAAATCCACCCTTTTTCAAATGCTCATTTTTGCGGGTTAGCTTTAGGTCGTTAATCATCATTTCGCTAACAATCATATCCAGATCGTAGCTGCATTGCCAGCCGAGTCTGGCTTTGGCTTTTGTGGCATCCCCCAAAAGCTGATCAACCTCTGTAGGCCTGTAGTAATAAGGGTCTATAGCTACAATGCACTGACCCGCCGACAAATGGTTTGCCTTGCCAAGAGTGGTTTGTTCAAACAAGGCTTTGTCCACTTTTGTGATGATGCCTTTTTCGCCAATTCCCTCTCCTTCAAAATCAAGGTCGATTCCTATGTGAGAGCAGCATTTGGTAATAAAATCGCGCACCGAATTCATTTTGCCCGTGGCAATTACATAATCATCGGGCATATCTTGTTGCAGCATCAGCCACATAGCCCTCACAAAATCTTTGGCATGCCCCCAATCGCGTTTTGCATCCAAATTTCCCAGATATAGTGTTTTCTGCAAACCCATGGCGATATTGGCTAGGGCGCGGGTGATTTTACGGGTTACAAAGGTTTCGCCTCGCACGGGGGATTCGTGGTTAAACAAGATTCCATTGCTGGCGTGCATGCCATAGGCTTCGCGGTAATTCACCGTTATCCAATATGCATAAAGCTTTGCCACTCCATAAGGAGAGCGGGGGTAAAAGGGTGTGTTTTCATTTTGGGGAATGCTTTGAACTTTTCCATACAGTTCCGAGGTGGAAGCCTGGTAGAATCTGGTTTTTTGCTCCAAACCCAAAATCCGGATACCTTCCAGCAATCTCAAGGTTCCTATCCCATCTGCATTTGCGGTATATTCCGGGGTGTCAAAGCTTACTTTTACATGTGATTGGGCAGCCAGGTTATAAATTTCATCCGGCTCAATTTCTTTCATCAGACGGATGATATTGGTAGAATCCGTCATGTCCACATAGGCATATTCAAAGGCTTTATTGCCAAAGCGTTCAGCCGAAAACAGATGATCTATTCTGGCCGTATTGAACATTGATGCCCTGCGCTTTAATCCTACAACCTTGTAGCCTTTGGCCAGCAAAAGCTCTGCCAGGTAGGCTCCGTCTTGTCCGGTAACTCCGGTAATCATGGCTGTTTTCATCTTTTAAGTTTGCCTCATTTTATGTTGTCCACACTGCTACATCGTCTCGTTTTGTGTCCAGCCTTCCATGAAGTGTCGTTCCCGCGGAGGCGGGAATCCAGCATAGAAAAAGCTCTGGAAGAGCGGCAGCTAAGATAGGTATTTGCCTCAACATTTTGTGTCATCCCTACGGGATTAT
>DIXL01000082.1 GCA_002428685.1 Cloacimonetes bacterium UBA6081
GATATGGCATTGATATGGGAATGATAACAGGGATTTTGCTTGACGTGGATGTGGGGTTGGGCTGAAAGGGACATAAGAAAGATTGGAGCAATGCAAGCATGGATATCAAAAAAGAGATAGATAGAATCTGCGGATTTATACGCAACTACTGCCGACAAACCGGATTTGAAAACCTGGTGATTGGGCTTTCGGGTGGGATAGATTCTGCCTTGTCTGCGGTTTTGGCAGTCCGGGCAATTGGGGCTGAGCATGTTTTCGCCTATAATATTCCCTATCGAAACAGCCATCCGGACAGCGCGGGTGATGCCTGTATCATGGCCAAGCACCTTGGCATTGGCATGGAAACAATTGCACTCAGCCCCATGACAGATAGCTATTTTGAGGCTTACGAGCCGGAAGCAACTCCGCTTCGCAGGGGCAATTGGATGGCCAGAATCAGGATGAATGTTCTATACGATCAGGCTGCAAAACGGCATGCCCTGGTGCTTGGAACCGGAAACCGCACCGAATTGCTGGTGGGATATTACACTCAGTTTGGCGATGCGGCCTGTGCTTTTGAGCCCATTGGGCATTTGTATAAAACGGAAGTTTGGGAAATGGCCAAGGTGCTGGCTTTGCCGGAAAAGTTGATTCACAAAACGCCTACGGCAGATTTGTGGGCTGGACAAAGCGACGAAGCCGAAATGGGCATCAGCTATCCCCGCCTGGATGCCGTTTTAAAGCACCTTACAGAGCCAAATCTATATCCTGATCCCAATGCCACAGAGGCAGAACTGACAAAAGTCCGAAAAATGATTGCCAGCTCAGAATTTAAGCGGGTGATGCCTCCTATTTTAGAGAGAGAATTATGCTGAGTCTGTTCAAATCCAGCCGTTGTGGACGTTGTTACACCGAACGTTTTGTGCGCGTTTGCTCGCGCAAGGGCAAAAACACCTGCTGGAAATGCTGCAATGAGTTGCGCTGTGACGGCAATTGCCCAATAAGCTGTGCTTATGCCCCCAGAAATGTGGAGGGAAGTGAGTTTCCATCTTACAAAGCAGACTCTTTAAACGAAGGACGCATGGTGCTAAAGCTGCATATAGACTTGTGGATTGGCCGCCAGAATGCTCAGCTTGAGAATAAAACTCCATCCGCTTTTGCCCAAAGCAAGCCCCAGGAAATGTTGGCTTGGCTAAGCGGTTTTCAATACCCCAAGGGTTTTCCGGTGGACTATTTAATGGAAAAGCTGGGGCTGCATCATCAGGAAACAGAGCCGGTGGATGATCCGGAGTCTTGCGCAGAAGCCTATTTGAATACCCTGATTCAGTTACAATGGAATAAATTGCACGATTATAGCATAAACCAAAGCACAATGCCAGACTTGGCAGATCGCTATACGGAGCTGCTTCAAGCTATTCCAACTTTGTCTAAAATAAACACTTACAGTATAATTCACAGTGGCTTGGGTGAAGATGGCATCAGTGCCATAGTATTTGTGGAGCTAAATCATAAACAGGATTGGACTTTGCTGCTCTCCAACCGTAATGGAAAATGGCAAATACGTCAGAATATTGCAGGAAATCCTCAATTGTATTTTGCGCAAAACCAAGTTTATAGCGAAATTGCCCAGGCACTGGGAAAAGCAGACGATGCTGTGGCCTGGGAAAAGCTGGAATCCGCCCTTAAAAGCTATCCCGACAGTGCAGATTTGTATTACTACAAAGCAATCTACTGGCAGTTAGTAAAGCAACTTGACAAGGCCACAGTGGATTTCTTTAATGCCATTGCCTTGGATAACGACTGGCCGGAACCATATTTTCACTTGGGTGCGATATATTTAAGCAAAAAAGACTTTGCGCAGGCAGCAATGTGGTTTGCAGAGCTTACCCGCCTTCAACCGGACAACCCCAATGCTTTTAATAACCTGGCTGCTGCTTATGCAGGGGGAGGGGAAACCGAAAAAGCCAGTGAAATCTGGAAGATGTTATTAATAAAGTTCCCCGGTTTTGAGCTGGCACAAATGAATTTGGATAAGCTGAATTGATGGATAATTACATAAAAACCAATCTGAAACTTGCCATTCGCACTGCGGAAAAAGCCCGGGGTAAATGCAGTCCCAATCCCTTTGTAGGCGCAGTTGTGGTAAGGAATGGCATGGTTCTGGCCTCGGGCTTCACTCAGGCTTATGGCTTTGACCATGCGGAAGTGCAAGCCCTTAAACAAGCAGGGAAAAAGGCAAAAGGGGCAGATATGTTTGTAACCCTAGAGCCTTGTTCGCATTATGGCAAAACCCCTCCTTGCGCTTCGGCAATTATTGCTGCCGGCATCAAGAGAGTGTTTGTGGGGATTCCTGACCCCAATCCTTTGGTATCCGGCAAGGGAATCGCTATGCTGCAAAAGGCTGGAATTGAGGTGCAATGCGGCTTTCTGGAAACTGAGATACGCAATCAATTGGAATATTATCTGTGTTACATGCAAAAGCAACGCCCGTTTGTTACCCTTAAAACGGCTTTATCTTTGGATGGAAAGTTTGCAGCGGAAGATGGCAGCTCCAGATGGATAACAAATGAAGCCTCAAGACGTTATGTGCATAAATTGCGCAGTTGGCATGAAGTGGTATTAACCGGAATAAAAACCATCCTGATCGATGATCCGCTGTTAAATGTTCGCCTTGCAAAAGAAAGCAAACAACCTCTAAGGGCTGTGCTGGATCCCAATTTGGCTATTCCGATGCACAGTAAGTTTGTAGCCACGGCCAGTATCTTTCCCAGCCTTGTTTTCTGTACTAACGAACTGATGGGAACCCCGAAAGCCAGGTTATTAAGGGAAATAGGGGTAGAATTATGTGGATTGGAGCTGTGTGATGGTCTATTTGACCTTTGGGATGTGCTGATGGCAATCCACCGGCGAAAACTGTATTCAATTTTGCTGGAAAGCGGAAGTGGTGTGGCAGAGAGTTTTTTGAAAGCCGGATTGGTGGATAAGTGCCTGTTATTTTATGGAAATATGCTGCTGGGAGGTAGCAATAGCCCTTTGGATGGCTTGGGAATAGAAAGCATAGATAGGGCTATTAAGCTTAGCAACTTAAAGCTTAAGAACTTTGGAGACACAATCTTGCTAAGCGGTTATCCGGTTTGGTAGGGGCGTTCGCAGCTACGATTTATCTGGCAAAAACCCAAAGCTGATTTAGAATATCTATAAAACAAAACTCCCCAAGGAGGAATTAATGAAAGTGATCCATTATGATCAAGTAGAACTCGAGCCTGTTTATGCCGATGGTGCAGAAGGTGCTCAAATCAGATGGCTGATTGCCCAAAAAGATGGTGCTCCAAACTTTGCTTTGCGCATGTTTGAAGTTGCTCCCGAGGGTCATACACCCTATCACCAACACAATTGGGAGCATGAACTGTATGTCCTTTCGGGAAAAGGCGTTTTGGTTACCGAGCGTGGCGAAACTCCCTTCCTGAAAGATGACGTTATGTATGTGGATCCCAATATGATGCATGAATTTAAGAATACTGGAACCGAAACGCTGAAGTTTCTGTGCATAATACCCCATGAACAACCAATTATCAAGAAAACGGTGAATCCCTTTGCCGATGAAACCGCCAATAACTGCTAACTGTTTGGAGATAAAGTGAACGAAAAGAACAAAAAATACCTGTTTGACCTCTTGGAATGCCACAGTCCTTCCGGCTATGAAGCTCCTGCGCAAGCTATAACCAAAGCCTATTTGCATGGTAGCTGCGACGATATTTCCAGCGACATAAACGGTAACCTGATTGCCTACAAAAAAGGCAGCGGGAAGTATAAGATAATGATTGTAGGCCATGCCGATGAGATCGGATTTATTATTAATTACATCGATGATAATGGCTATATCTACGTAAAAACCCTGGGTGGTTTTGACGTAAATTTGCTTCCCGGTTTGCGGGTGGATATTCATCACGAAGGCAAGATTGTGAGGGGAATTATTGGTAAAAAGCCCATTCACATGATGCTTGGCGGCGACGATAATCCTAAGCTGAAGATCGAGGATTTGTGGATAGATATAGGTGCCAAAGACAAAGCTGATGCCTTAACCCGTGTGGCAGTTGGAGACACAATTACCTACAGCTCTCATATCGAAATGCTGGGTGAAGATTTTATCGTCAGCAAGGCCACCGATAATAAGGTAGGGGTGTATGTAGCGGCTGCCGTGATGCATGAACTGGCAAAAAAGAAGCTTAAAGCCGATTACTATGCCGTGGCCTCCGTGGGAGAAGAAACTACCATGAAAGGTGCCAGAACCAGTGCCTACAGAATCGAGCCTGATATTGCCATAGCTGTGGATGTAACCTTCACGTCCGACATCCCCGGAGCCGATAAACGCATCTATGGTGAAGTGGGTTTGGGCAAAGGGCCAACCTTATCCCTTGGGGCAGCATTGCATCCGGCTGTCAATAACAAGCTAATCGAGCTGGCCAAAAAACTGGATATCCCCGTGCAGATAGAGATTGCACCAAGCGGAACCGGAACCGATGCAGATGCCATTCATGCTTCAAAATATGGGACTGCAACTGCGGTTATTGGCATCCCAAACCGTTATATGCACTCTCCCAACGAGGTTGTTTCCCTCAGCGACCTGGATAAGGCGGTGCAATTACTGATTGAGTTTTTGAAAAGCGTGGATGATAAACTGGTACTGGTGAGGTGAGAGCTTCGCAGTGAGAGCTTCGCAGTGAGAGCTTCGCAGTGAGAGCTTCGCAAGGGAGAGCTGCGCAGGGGAGAGCTGCGCAGGGGAGAACTTCGTAAGGGAGAGCTGCGCAGGGGAGAGCTTTGCCTCTCTGTCCTCTGTCCCCTGTCCTCTGTCCCCTGTCCCCTGTCCCCTGTCCCCTGTCCCCTGTCCCCTGTCCCTTAAAAAAAGTGTTGACTCTCTTCCCCCTTCTCCAGAATTGACGCTTACTTGACAATAAGATAGCTATAAGCACCAAAGGAGAATACAATGGCAAAGAACTTTCGTGGAAAAGGAATAAAGAATCTACCCAGTCATGGCCGGGGAGAATGCCCCGTATGCCATCGCACCGGAATCAAAGTTTTGCACGAGATCAAAGTGGCCGATAAAACCATCAAGGTCTGCAAAGTCTGTAAAGGCACATCACCCGAAAAACTAAGCGTTTAAAACCCTCAATTGTTTGCTTTCGTTCAGAGCTAAATTAGTCTCAGTTCTGAACGGAAGCATAAAAAAATCTATGCAAGCTCTCAAAGCCCTTGGGCAGAACTTCTTAATTGATACCTCCATTGCAGCCGGCATTGCAGCTTTGGGAAATTTACAGCCTGGTGACAGAGTTTGGGAAATTGGCCCTGGCAAAGGCATTCTTACCGATGCCATCTTGGAATATGATGTGTGGCTACGAGCTTTCGAGCTTGATCGCAGGTTACCCGAATATCTTTCAGAGCGTTATAAAGACAGGGTTCATTTCAGCTTTGGCGATGTGCTGCAAAGCGATTGGCCTGCACTGATTGAACAGGACAAAGCTCCCCTGAAGCTTATTGCCAATATTCCCTATCAAATCACCTCTCCGCTGCTCTATTTGCTGGAAAAGCACCAAGCTTCATTTTCGGTTATTGTCCTCATGCTGCAAAAAGAAGTGGCCGAAAGGCTTAGCGCAAAACCGGGGACAAAAAGCTATGCTCCTCTCACAATCCGGCTAAAGCTGTATTTTGATATTTATACCGCCTTGCAGGTAAATCGTGAGAGCTTTAGTCCCAGCCCAAACGTAGATTCTGCCGTAATCGTGATGAAGCCGCGGTCCAATCCCCCAATTTTGAAGCAGGCAAATGCTTTTCACCAGATTTTAACCGCAGCTTTTGCCCATCGTCGTAAAACCCTGGCTAACAACCTGCAAGCCCTGTTGGGTAAAGAAAAAACCAAAGAACTTGAAAGAGTATCGGGCTTGGATTTTAAACGCCGCGGAGAAACCCTTGAAGAAGCTGACTATATCTTGCTTAGTGAGCTTATGGCTGCTTTGTAGCCTTCCGCTTTTCGCCCAAAGCCAGGGTCTGGATTTTTACCTTTATTCCAGCCAAAGCGTGAAAAGCATCGAAAACAACCTGCAATACCTGTTTCATCCCTTTGCCAAAGCCAATTTTAGCATAGTGGGTGCCAGCAATCTTGAAAACAGGCTCAGCTTCAATCAGGAAAGCAAAAACGCCATGCTGAACCTGGATATGAGCATTGCCCAAAAAAGCCTGATCCATAGCTTTAGTTCAGATTACCAGTCTATTTTTGATGCTAGTGATTTGGAACCCTCACCTTATATAAACAAAACTGCCACATTGGGTTATGCCTTGTCCATGCAACCTTTGGACAGCCTTTCGCTCAGTTTTTTTTCCCGTGGGCTGTTGCGTAGCGAACAGGATCGTTACATAAGTGGGGCTCAGCTAAAAAGCCAGGGTTACTGGCTGGGCAGCAACATTAGAACTGCCTTATTCAGTGATAGTTACACCGCCGGTATTGCAGCAGATGCCCAGCGCAAAAAGATTGACTGGGAAGCTTTTGAATTTACCCAAGTGAACGCATACTACAACTATTACGGCAATATCTTTTCGCTGAATTCCTCTGCCAATTACGGCTATCACAGCGAAGATATTTACATTTTGCAAGCCCCTGCCGAAAAGCAACTACCCAGCTCTTATCAACTGTCTGATGAGCAGTTGCGCCGCAACCTGGAATTAAGCGCAAATATGCAGCTAACTCCAGGCGATTTTGCCACAATTGAGTTAAGCGATTATTACAGCCAAAAACACGTCAGTTACAGCAACAGTGAAATCCGCAACAATGCAGATTACAACAATCAATTCCAGTCCAAAGTACAAATCCGGTTGCATCGCCGGCTTGGCTGGGACACTGAAATTGCCCATAGCTATGCTGTAAAAGACTATAGAAACAATTTAAACACCAGAAACACCGAGGTTCGGCATTTGGGAAGCCGCATGGCTTGGGAATATGCCGAGTTTGATTCGTTGATTGCCCTGGCGAATCTCGATTTGCAGATTATGCAATTTCCCGATGATGCCAATCGTTGGGATAACGACCTTCTGACCCGCAGCTACAAAATTGGCTGGAAACACTATTGGCACAATAGGATACGCTTGGGAACCTGGCTTGGTTATGGCGAGCGGGAAGACGTTTATATCGATTCACTACTCTCGGCAAACAACAAGTTCGTTACCAGCTATTCCCTTGCGCCGGAGTGCTCAATTTTGTTGGGAGACCGGCTGGCTTTGCATCAGGTGTATCAAATCCGGGCAGATTACAGCGATTACATTTACGACACAGGCAAAGAGAACACTTTTTACCGCCAACTGGGTTTTAAATACAATCTGGTGTTCGATACTTTTCCCTACATATCACGTTCTCAAGACCCTTTATGGCTCAAACTGCCATATCGGAACAGCCCTCACAATGCTTTGCGGCTGGATTTTGGCTTTGCCTACGAAGAAAACCAGTATGCCACGGAAAAGCTTGGTTATTACCAGTTAAATACCAAAAACCGCAGATGGATAGGTTCACTTAGTGTCCGCCACGATATTCGCAGTTTCTACTGGGAGCTAACCCCAAAATATACCTGGGGGACATGGACGGAATACGCCGCGGTTTTTGCCTGGGCCTGGGAATTTAACAATATGTCTATTGTGGAGTTTAACCTTTCTCCCTACGGCGAAAGCACGGAGAACATTGACTGGCGCAGTTCGATTAGCCTAGACCTGCGTTTTTAATTGACAAAATGCCCCAATCCAAAAAGCTTGCTTTGCCAGGTCCAGCGCAATAATTGATAGTGAACCATGTCAGATCAGGAATGAAGCAGCATTAAGCTAAACCAGTTATGTGTCGCTGTCCACCTGGCATTTTCTTTCTTGCTCCAATAACGGAATCATTACGGAATTAATACGGACTTCATCCGTATTGATTCCATAAAGATTCCATAATTCAAGCAAGTGGCACGGAATGTGCTTCATATTTTGTTCAGATTAATACAAAATAGGAAAACTAACATGAAACATCTGTTGATCACTCTTAGCCTGATTATTATTGCCACAAGCGTTATGGCCTGGCCGGTTCGCATCCAAAGCTGGGATTTGGCTAAGGATATAAAAACCTTAAATAACCTGCATGTTTCCATAGACTATGTAAATAGAAGCAGTGGAGTGATAATTGCCTATGTTCGCGGCAGCGAAGAACAGGATAAAATTCAGGCTGCCGGGCTGCTTGCTGAGCGTTTACCCGATTTGGCCAAGGAATACGCCACCCAGCTTTGGGAAGAAACCAGGGATACTCGCGATCCCATGCGTGAGTATTATACTCAGACTGAATACCAAAACTTTATGCAGCAAACCGCGGCTCAATATCCCAATATCTGCCAATTGGTGCAATTTGGCACCAGCGGACAAAACCGTCCCTTGTTAATGATGAAAATTAGCGATAACGTCGGCGAGGAGGAAAACGAGCCTGAACTGAAATATGTAGGCAGCATCCATGGCGATGAAGTGGTGGGCTATGATATGCTGATCCGCCTGATAGGGCAGCTTACCTCTGAATACGGCACAAATCCACGCATTACAAATATAGTAAATAATACAGAGATTTGGATCAATCCCCTGATGAATCCCGATGGTAATGCAGCCGTGCAGCGCTATAATGCCGCGGGGATAGACCTGAACCGCAATTTTCCCATGCCAACCGGTGTGCAGCATCCCGATGGTGAAGTTTGGGGAGTGGAAAACGTTGCCATGATGGATTTTAGCCTGGCAAGGGATTTTGACCTGAGTATAAACTTTCATGGCGGAGCTTTGGTGATAAACTATCCCTGGGATTACACTTACGCACTTGCCCCGGATGATTTGCTGCTACGCGAAATGTCCCTAACCTATTCCCGCGAAAACCTGCCGATGTATAACAGCACCGAATTTCCCCAAGGCGTTACGAATGGGGCAGCCTGGTATGTAATTACCGGCAGCATGCAGGATTGGAACTACTATTATACCGATTGCATAGAAGTAACCGGCGAAATCAGCAATATTAAATGGCCGCCTGCCTCGCAGCTTGATACCTTTTGGGCACAAAATCAGGAATCCATGTTAAAATACATAGAATTTGCCCAACGCGGTGTACATGGAGTGGTTACAAACAATTCTGGAACTCCCTTAGCCGCCACAATTACTGTTGCCGGTAATATCAAAACTGAAAAAACCGACCTGCCCTTGGGAGATTATCACCGTTTATTACTCCCCGGAACCTATCAATTAACAGCCTCAGCAGTTGGCTATCTGCCACAAACAGTTACAGTTGTTGTTCCGGAAGGGGGGGGGGGGACGCAGAACTTTGTATTGTCTCATGCGCAGCTAACCAGCTTTATGGGCCAGGTTCGCAGCACATCCGGCCAGCCTGTGGCCAATGCAAACGTGAGCATCAACACTGTTCCCCAAACCACGGTGCAAACCGATGCGCAGGGTTTGTTTTCGGTTAGCAGCATCTATGAAGGCAGCTATAGCATAAGCATTTCGGCTGCCGGCTTTGCTATTTATAACCAGAACCTGGATGTGGCACAGAGCCTGTATCGAAAGGTTTTTGTGTTGCAGGTTCCGCTGTTTTCTGAAGATTTTGAGTCTGGCCTGGGCAACTGGACGGTTACGGGAACCTGGGGCATTGTTGCCCACCAGGGTAGTAATGTGCTAACCGATTCTCCCGCAGGAAACTATAACAACAACCAGAACCGTAGTGCTCGCTTGACCAATGCTGTGTCCCTGGCCGGAGTTACAAATCCCGGGCTGTCTTTCCGCTGTCAATATGACTTGGAAAGCGGTTATGACTACGTTTATGTGGAAGCTTCCGCCACCGGAACCGGATGGACAGAACTTGGCAGCTTTACAGGAACGCAAACCGAATGGGTAAACCAGTATTATTCGCTGAATGCCTTTGCCGGAGGTAGTGTTTATCTCCGCTTCCGCCTGAGCAGTGATTATAGCGAAAATGCTGATGGCATCTATATAGACGATGTACAGATAAGCGGAAATAGCAGTTTGGTAGCCGTTTATGGCGACGTAACTGGCGATGGCTGCATCAGCCTGCAAGACATTGATGCTATCGCAAGATATGCAATTGGGATGGATCCTATTCCAGAGCTCGATCCCCGCCCCTGGGAAGCTTATCGCCTCAATAATGCTGATGCCGATGATGATGGCCTTATAGACGCCTTCGATGGCTATCTGCTATGCAAATATTTGATGGAATCCAGCTATCTGCTGCCGGTTCAATCCGGAGTGGCAGAACCGGTGAGTGATCCGGGCTTAACCGCCAGTTATAATGGCAATTTGCAGCTTAACTTTGTGGATATAGACCAAGTGAAGTCCCTTATCTTTTCCACTTCGCCAAATTATCTGGCTACGATTTCCCATCAGGGTTATCCGTTAAATAATCCCTATGTACAGGTGGTGAATCACGATACCAACAGTTATGCCTATGCCGGATATAATATAGACCAGCAATCGTTATACGCCACATTGGGCGAAAACCCGCAGAATTTTACCCTGCATTATACGATTAACGGAGTGGCTGGTTCGCAGTTTGTGGATGTTAGCAGTGCAGCAGATGACGAGAATACACCTGTTGTAATTACTGCATTGCTGCCCAATAGCCCCAATCCCTTCAATCCGGATACTACTCTGCATTTTTCTTTGGGAAAAGATAGCCAATTGGTAAGCCTGAATATCTATAACCTCAAAGGGCAGTTGGTAC
Organism: Cloacimonetes bacterium UBA6081; assembly: GCA_002428685.1. Lineage (GTDB taxonomy): Bacteria > Cloacimonadota > Cloacimonadia > Cloacimonadales > Cloacimonadaceae > Cloacimonas. The sequence continues at coordinate 10,757 of DIXL01000082.1, forward strand.
GTAGTTTGGTGCATGATACGCTGCCTTCCGGACAGCATAAAGTGGTGTGGAACGGGTTGGATGAAAATGGAAAAGAGGTTAGTTCAGGAGTATATCTATACCGTTTGCAAACCCCGGAGTATAATAAAACCCGTAAAATGCTGCTTAGCAAATAGAGATAGGAATCTAAAATCCAGGATTATCTACAATCCATCAGACAATTGAAAATGAGGACTGTATGGATAAACCCATAAACCAAGAACAGAACTTGTATTCGAGATTTCCAGATTGATAATGGAAGCCAGACTGAGGACTGCTCTGGCCATAAATAGTAAACTAAGCTTTCTATAATGGTCTATCGGCAGACGCATCCAAAGCGAAACACTTGAGCAGAATAGGGCAGAATATGGGAAAGAAAGCATTTTTCAATTATCTGTTCTACTTACCAGGGAATACGGTAAGGGTTGGAGTGAAAAGCAGTTGCGACATTGTCTCCACGCCGTGGAGACTTTTCCGGATGAAGAGATTTTCTACACACTGCATAGACAATTGACCTGGTCTCATATTAAAGTGTTGAGTTATATAGGTGATAAAATCAATCTCACCACCCTGTGTTTTAATTAGTAATTGGAGATAACAATGAAGTTTTTAATGATTCTAACCGCAATTGTGGGTATTGACTTATTGCAGGCAAAGGACATAACCGGGGATTGGCATGCTGTCCTGGATGTCCAGACTATGCAATTGCGAATCGTGTTTCACATCTTTGATACCGATAATATACTGAGTGCAACTATGGATAGCCCGGATCAGAATGCTTTTGGCATCAAGGTTACCAATGCCACTTATGCAGATTCTATCCTAACTCTGGAAATCGCCGGTTCCCGGATCAATTACACCGGCAAGTTCGATGGCAACTCCATTGTGGGAACCTTCAAGCAGTTTATGAACGAATTTCCCCTGGTGCTGCTTCGGGAAGAGCCGGAAAAGAAAAGCTACTCCAGACCCCAAACCCCCAAAGAACCATACCCCTACTATGTGGAAGATGTCTATTTTAACAACCCTGAAGCCGGGATTAAACTTGCCGGAACCATTACGCTTCCGGACACTAAGCGCAAGTATCCTGCCGTAATCATGATAAGTGGAAGCGGAGCACAGGATAGGGACGAAATGATCTTTGAACACCGCCCCTTCCACGTAATTGCCGACCATCTGGCAAGAAATGGAATTGCATCACTGAGATTTGATGACCGTGGAACGGCAAAATCGGAAGGCGATTTTAGTGCCGGAACTACTTATGACTTCGCTACCGATGTATCCGCTGCGGTGAAATATCTCAAAACCCGTAAGGAGATTAAACAAATCGGTTTGCTTGGTCACAGCGAAGGTGGAATCATTGCTCCGATTGTGGCATCACGCAGCAAAGATGTGCAGTTCATCATCCTGCTGGCAGGGACTGGGGACAGAGGCGACCGCCTGCTGCTGATGCAACAGGAAGCCATTATGCGGGCATCCGGCGAACCGGAAAGTGAAGTGCAGAAAACCCTGTCCATAAATGCCAAAGCCTTTGAACTGGTGGTTCAGGCTACCGATCATGACAACCTGAAAACTGAGATGCGTAAATACATTACCGAAACCACCGATAACGGCTCTGTAGAAATACCGGAAGGGTTGAGCCGGGATGATTTTATAGAAGCGCAGATACAGGGAATCTGCAACCCCTGGATGTTCCAATTCATGAAGCTTGATCCCGCTAAGTATCTGGAGCAGGTGCAGTGCCCCGTTCTGGCTTTAAATGGTGCTATGGACTTACAAGTACCTTCCCAAATGAACCTAAATGCCATCCGCAATGCCCTTGGCAAAGGTGGAAATAAAGACGTTACAAGCAGAGAATTCCCCGGGCTTAATCACCTTTTTCAGGAGTGCAAAACCGGCTTACCGGAAGAATATATTACCATAGAGCAAACCATTGCCCCTGAGGTTTTAAACGAACTAAGCACTTGGATTAAAAAGAAAACAAAAATCAAGTGAACCTTGCCCAACCCCTAAACATAGAACTGGCAATCCTGACGGAACACTGACTTCAGTCGGCTGGACCACCGGATTCATCCGGTATTTTTTAATTATCTGGTCAACCGCTATAATTATCTGCTATAGTGTTATCCTAATCCCTTTAGAGACGATTTAACCATTTCTCTTAGTGGGGTTTTAAAAAAATTAAGCATTGAGACTATTAATATCTATGACTTAAGGGGAAGGTTGGTACGCACATCCAGTTCCTTGGGGTCAGCTTTATATCATTGGGATGGCAAGGATGCTAATGGTAGCTCAACAGGCTCAGGCATATATTTCGTGAAAATTACTGACAAAGATAAGAACACCTACATAACCAAGGTTTTGCGGGTTAAATAACCAAAGGAGGAAACATGAGAAGCATCATGTTAACAATCGTGCTGATATTAGCATTTCAAGTTTCATTGAATGCAATCAGCTACACTGAATCGTTTAACATCAACGATTTATCTATCAGAACAAATTCCAGGAGCTATCAAGAATTTCGCTTGGCAGATATTGGAACTACAAGTGAATTAGGAAATCCAGAGTTGCCGGCTAAAGTCTTGAGTTTCATCATTCCGGCTAACCAAGATGCTTGTAACCTTTCAGCAAGTATGACCGTTGGGCATATTATACAACTTCCACATTGACAAAA
>DIXL01000120.1 GCA_002428685.1 Cloacimonetes bacterium UBA6081
GTTGCTCTCCACCCCACCTCACGGTGACGCAGTTACCTTCAGCTACAGAGCTTGACGTGACTCTGAACAGGACTTTCACCTGTCTGATATGCAGCGCACACAGGCGCACGGGTGGCAATCTCCTGATTGCCACAAGCCGATCGGGAGATCAGCTTCCCTATGCTTGACATGACACTAGAGACATTCCTGCTTATTTGGACATAATTGGAACGGATGTTAATGCGCTATCTTGGATTCCCTGGGATTATTTGCATTTCTCTGCTGCAAACCCAACTTTTTTCTACATTCGGCATTATTCTTGCTTAAACTATATAGAACGCCTGCAAGGGCACTATAACATAAAGTGAATAAACATAGTATAACAAAAAGGAGAGGACATGAAGAAATATATTTTCATGCTCGTGCTTGTGCTCTCGGCGGTGCTATTAGTGGCAGCTCCGGGAACTATCACATTACAAGGATCACCAACAACGGTTCAGTTGTTGCGTAGCAGTAGTAACGGACTGAGCGTTCGTTACAGCATAGACGAACTTAAAACCAGAGAAGTAGCAAGTAAAGAGGGTGTATGGACAGAATTATCTTCAGATCAATACACCACAACAAACATAACAGGAGCCCCTGCTCTGCCGTTGATGCGGCAATTAATCAGTGTTCCTTCGGGTGCACAGGTAAATGTCCATTTTTCCACTTCACAGCAGAAAACCATCAACTTAAGCGATTATGGTGTGGTTTATCCCCTGATGCCACGTCAGGAATCTGTGTCCAAATCTGCTGACATAGCTAAGCTACCCTTTGAAGTAAGCCGTGAATTTTATAATTCTAACCGCTGGACGGATAATCCTGCCATTAGCGTTACGGAACTTGGCTTTATGCGCGGAACCAGGATTTTTGCGCTGGATTTTGTTCCGGTAAGGTATAATCCTACGCTCAAACAAATAGAAGTGATCTACAACGCCGAAGTGAAAGTTGATTTTATAGGGGCAGACCTTGCGGCTTCCGAAGCCCTGAAAGCCAAAACCTACTCCCCCGTGTTTGAAAGTGCTTTTGCCGGCTCAATCATCAATTATGAACCCATCCGCCTAACTTTAAACCGCTATCCGATGAGTTATGTAATTATATTGCCCGATAACTTTATTGCTCCCATGCAGCCGTTTATAGACTGGAAACGCAGTGAAGGATTTAATGTGATTGTAGCTCCCACCTCTGTTACCGGCACTACTTCCAACACCATAAAAACTTATATGCAGAACTTGTGGAATGCTGCTACTACAGAAAACCCCGCTCCTTCCTATCTACTGATTGTAGGTGATATTGCTCAGGTTCCTTCCACTGCCGGAACAACTGCAACCCACCCAACTGATTTGCCCTACGTGCGTTTACAGGGCACAGATTTTATGCCGGAGCTGTATTTTGGCCGTTTTTCTGCTACTACTGTAGCTGAAGTTACCAATCAAGTAAACAAGACTTTAATGCACGAACAATATACCATGCCCAGCGATGCATATTTAAGCGAAGTAATCATGATCGCCGGAGTGGACAGTTCTTTTGGCCCTACTCATGCAAATGGTCAGATAAATTATGGCACCTCAAATTACTTCAATGCTGCACATGGCATCACCAGCAATACCTATCTGTATCCCGCTTCCGGAAGTTCTGATGCCGCAATTGTGGCTGAGGCATCTACCGGAAATGGTTATATAAACTATACTGCTCATGGATCTGAAACCAGTTGGGCTGATCCAAGTTTTACAATTGCAAATATAAATAGTTTACAGAATGTAAACGAATCATCTTTTGTAGTGGGTAACTGCTGTCTTACAAGCAAGTTTGATGTAGGAGTATGTTTTGGCGAAGCATGGCTACGCGCTGTGGATAAAGGTGGCATCATCTATATAGGTGGGACAAATAGCACCTATTGGGACGAAGACTATTATTGGGGCGTAGGATACAAACCCCCAGTGGTTGGTTCAGGCTCACCCTTTGTTGCCAACCGCACCGGTGCCTATGATGCAGTTTTTCACGACCACAACGAACCCATTGCAGACTGGGCTGGAAGTGCCGGCAGCATGGTTACCATGGGAAATTTGGCTGTGGTTCAATCTAACAGCAGCCGGATAAACTACTATTGGGAAATATATTCCATCATGGGCGATCCCTCCTTAGTCCCTTATATGGGAATTCCGGTTCAGAATAGCTATGTGGCTCCCCAACAAATGTTTATGGGGATGAGCACCATGGATATTCAGGCAGACCCATATAGCTACGTTGCACTTTCCATGAATAATGTTCTGCATGGCGTTGGTCTTGCTGATGGTAGTGGTAATTTAACTTTGACTTACACACCTTTCAGCGAGCCCGGAACTGCCAAACTTGTAGTTACTCGTTCTTTGCGCCGTCCCCTGATTGCCAACATCCAGGTTGTCCCCAATGTGGGACCCTATGTAACCGCTGGACAATTGGTAGTAACCGATGGCAACAACGACATTGCCGAAGCTGGCGAAAGCATTTACATTTCTATGGATTTCAACAATGTCGGCGTTCAAAATGCCACAAGCTTAACTGCCACAATTACCAGCACAAGTCCCTGGATTGTGGTCAGCAATGGCACAATTGCCCTTCCCAACATCACTGCCGGACAAAGCATTAATATGCAAAATGCCTTTGTGTGTAACATCGCTCCCAATGTGCCTGATCAGCATGTGGTGCCTTTTGAGATTACCGTTACAGACGGAACCAACAACTGGGTAACCCAACGCAGTATGGTGGTAAATGCCCCAAATCTGGAATTTGGCAATAACACTTTATCCGATTCCAACGGTGATGGCATATTCATGGCAGGCGAAACTGTAACCATAACCATGAATATTTCAAATACTGGACACATGACCTCCAGTAGCGGCAATCTGGCACTTGTAATGAACAGCCCTAATGCCACATTAGACATTAATAGCTTTATGCTGCCTCCCTTGGGTGCGGGTAATTTCATGCAGGTTACTTTTAACGTAATGATAAGCAACAATACACCGGATGGAACAATTATCCCCATTGGCATAGCCATCGATGCGGGCATTCAGATGCTGAATGCCAATATTATGCTTCCCATCGGAGCAGTGGGTGAAGGCTTTGAAACCAATAGCTTTACGGCCTTGCCATGGGTAAATAACAGTGCAGTTCCCTGGGTGATTGTAAGCGGAGCCACAAACGTCCACAGCGGTAACTTTGCAGCCAAATCCGGAGCAATTGCCAATAACGGTAGTACTTCTTTACAGATTACCCTTAACATCCCCAGCGACGGAAATATCAAATTCTGGCGCAGAGTTAGCAGCGAAAACAACTATGATTTCCTGAAATTCTTCATCGATGGCACGGAACTGGGTTCCTGGAGCGGAACTGTTGCCTGGGCAGAGATAACTTATCCAGTTTCTGCCGGAGCTCGCACCTTTAAATGGACATATTCCAAAGATGTGTCTCAAGCCGGCGGAAGCGATTGCGTCTGGATTGATGACATCATTTTCCCCGGAATGGGTGCTCTGAACCAGTCCATGGCCTACACCAGCACTACCCAGCTTGCCTTTAATGGTGTGCTGCCCAATACAACTGTATCAACCGATTTTGCCTTGCGTAATCTGGGAAATGCACTCTTGACAGGAATCATTTCTACTCCCATTGGGTTTGTGCTTAGCCAGGATGGAAGCGATCTCCCCATGGATTATGCTTATCAGATTTCGCCTGCTGAAACCAGCTATTTTACCCTTAGTTACACTGCCGGTTCCACAGTGAATACTATAAATGAAATCCTGATGATTACAACCAATGATCCCGCCACACCTAATTTGGAACTACCGGTTTTGGTAACTCCCAGCGCAAATGAAGATCCGGGCTTGGTGCCTTTTACAACAGCTTTGGATAAAAACTACCCCAATCCTTTCAATCCGGAGACCACAATCCGCTTCTCAACCAAGGAAGCTGGCATGGTGAGACTCTCCATCTATAATCTGAAGGGTCAGATGATTCGCAGCTTGGTGAATGAAACTAAGGCAGCGGGCAACCATCGGATTATTTGGAATGGAAAAGATGATCGTGGAAACAACGTTTCCAGCGGTATTTACTTCTATCGCATGGATGCAACTAACTATTCAGCCACCAAGAAGATGATGCTGATGAAATAACTTGACATAATCGGGCAGGCAATCCCTAATGGATTGTCTGCCCGATATTAAAGAAAGATTGTATGAACACTTTTCATATTTACACTAAAAAGACTAAAGCTTTATTAAATACACCATGGAAAACGTGGAGGATCCCATGAAAAAATTGATTCTTGCCTTATGCTTGTTGATGGTTATCTTGGCCGTATCAGCAGAGCAAGTTGTGGTGAGTGCCTATCCCAATGGCACACGCCTTACCAGCAGCAGTTCTAATAGCATGGAACTGGAATTCACTTTGGGTAGTTTTAACAGGGAAGCCGTAACGATAAACGGTAACCAATACTACAACCTAATGGTGAAAAAAGCCGGATTGACTTTGGAACAAGGCTTGCCTCAGGTTCCTGTTTTTGCCAGCAGCCTGATTATCCCCGGCACGGCAGCAATGCAACTATCCACCACCGGTAGCGAATACATCGAGCTGCAAATGGCTGTGGCACCTTCCAAGGGCAATTTGACCCGTAACATTAATCCGGACACTATGCCCTACACATTTGATAGTTTCTATGATGGAAATGCCAGCTATCCTACCGAAACCTCGTATTTGACCGAACCCTTTATTCTACGTGATTATCGTGGTATAACAGTTCGTTTTCAGCCCTTTGTATATTATCCTGCCACTGGGACTTTACGGATTTACACAAAGCTGAATGTGGCTGTGCAGGCCAGTGGGACTGATTTCACCAATGCTATTACCACGCCCAAAAGCTCTTATACCAGATATTTTGAAGACATTTATCAGAACATGTTTCTGAATTTCTCAGATGCCAAATACCCCACTCTGGGTGAAGAGGGACGGATATTGGTAATCAAACACAATATGTTTGATGCCGCCATTCAGCCTTGGGTGGATTGGAAACGCCAGATTGGATTTACCGTGGATGTTGTGGATGTAGCTGTTGCAGGCCCGACCGCAAACCAGATTAAAACCTACATCCAAACCCAGTATGACCTGAATAACGGTCTGATGTTTGTGCAAATTGTGGGCGATGCGCCTCAAGTGCCATCTTTAACTTCTGGTGGCGGTGGCAGCGATCCATCCTATGGTTTGTGTGCCGGTGGAGATAGCTATCCCGACCTTTATGTAGGACGTTTTTCTGCTCAAACTGTGGCAGAACTGCAAACTCAGGTGCAACGCAGTGTTCATTATGAACGCGATATCGCCGTTGGAGCAGATTGGCTACAAAAAGCCTTTGGGATTGCATCTAATGAAGGCGGTGGCAGTCAGGGTGACATGGGTGAAAGCGATCAGGCCCATATTGAGCTAATCCGCACCGATCTGTTAACCTACGGATATACTACTGTTAATCAGATTTATGCCGCCACAGGTGCAAATGCAGCTCAAGTTACCACCGCAGTAAATGAAGGGCGTGGCTTTGGCAACTACTGCGGCCATGGCTCAGATACCACCTGGGTTACAACCGGATTTAGCAACACAAATGTAAACGCCTTAACAAATAGTAATATGTTACCATTCATAGTTTCTGTGGCTTGTGTGAATGGCAACTTTGTTAGCCAAACCTGTTTTGCTGAAGCGTGGTTGCGTGCTACGGATAACACCACAGGCGAACCTACAGGGGCGGTAGCCTTTTATGGCTCTACCATTAACATGGGTTGGAATCCCCCGATGCGCGGTCAAGATGAAGTTACTGACCTGTTGATTGCCAGTTCCAAGCATCGCACCGGCAGCTTATTCTTTAATGGCTCCTCCAAAATGATCGAAGTTTATGGCACCAGCGGAATCAGCGAATACAAATGCTGGACAATCTTTGGTGATGCCAGCTTGATGGTTCGCACCAAGAATCCTACCGCAATCACAGCAACATATAATCCCGTGCTGTTTATCGGAATGGCCAGCTTACCAATCCTTACAGTCCCAGGAGCAAGAATTACCCTTACCAACAATGGCATAGTGTATGGAACTGCCGTTGCAGACATCACAGGTAACGCAGTGGTAAATCTTGATCCAGCCCCACTTTCTCCTATGGATTTAACCGTAACTATCGTGGCTTTTGACTATCAAACCTATATTCAAACCCTGCAAGTTTTGCCCAGCGATGGTCCTTACATTGTAGTAGATAACACCACCTTTAGCGATGATAACGACGGAATCTTTAGTAATGGCGAAATCATCCACATGAACCTGGACTTCACCAATATTGGCAGCGAAATTGCCAATGGGGTAGTGGTAAATGTTACAACAACCGATAGCTATGCCACCGTCTTGAATAACAACATTACGGTTGGTAACGTCAATAGCGGAACGAGCGGCAGCTCTGGGCTGTTTAATATTCAGCTTTCCAGCAGCATTCCAGATCTGCACGAAGTGAACTTGAATATTGGTATTTCTACCACAGATGGGGATCAATTTGCCTATGAACGTAGCTTTACAGGCTATGCACCTAATGTTGCCTGGGGGAATCTGCAAGTGGATGATAGCCAGGGCAACAACAATGGACGCGTGGATGCAGGCGAAAACGTTACCCTTACTTTTAACGTCAGCAATGATGGCCATTTTGCCGCCAATAACGTTACCAGCACCCTAATTGTGAATGGGGTTGATCATCTGATTACACCTATCCTGGCCGAAATAGCTTCGATCCCTGTAAACGGAACTGCGCAGGTTATATACAGCGTAACCTTCAGTTCACAAATACTCATGGGAACTCCGGTGCAGATTACTGCCATGTCCATGTGGGGAGATTATGTCAGCATGAATACATACACTGTAATAGTTGGCATGGTGATGGATAACTTTGAATCCGGTTTTGCAACCTTCCCCTGGACTTTTATTGGCGGAACCTGGACAGCAGTTACCGGGAGCTACAATGGTTCTCTGGCTGCAAAATCTGCTGCTATAACGCACAGCGGTGCTACCAGTATAAACATTTCAATAACATCGCCTCAGAACGGTGAAATCTCTTTTTGGAAGAAGGTTTCATCTGAGCAAAATTATGATTTTCTTAAATTCTACATCAATGGTATCCTGAAAAACCAATGGAGCGGAACTACCGACACCTGGAGCCAGGTTACCTATCCTGTTCAGGCAGGTATGAACTTGTTCAAATGGGAATATGTTAAGGATTCGGGGACTTCTGCAGGTAGCGATTGCGCTTGGTTAGATGATGTGGTTTTCCCAAGTACAGGTGGGCAAGTTGGTGTTCCTGTTCTGGTGGTTGATACTCCCAGTATAGATTTTGGCAATGTGTTTGTGAATACTATTGCGACTCAGCAGATCACATTGGCAAATAGTGGAACTGCTTCCATGTTGGGAACGATAGTAACAAGTAGTCCTTATTTTTTGGGTGAATCTAATATGCCAACTCAATTATTGGAATATGTGCTTGCTGCAGGCGATTTTATAATGGTTAATGTGAACTTTATGCCGGAAAATAATATGCAGTATCCAGGCGAGCTTCTCATTACTTCGGACGATCCCAATGCTCCCACAACATCAATAACACTTGCTGGAGCAGGGCAGCCCGTTGCCAATCAAGATTTGGTAAATCCTGTTGTTACGGCTTTGGGAAGCAACTATCCCAATCCGTTCAACCCCAACACAAGCATCAGTTTCAGCCTGAAGGAAAAATTACCGGTGAGCTTGGAAATCTATAATGTGCTGGGACAGAAAGTAAGAAAATTGGTAAACGGAACTATGGATGCCGGTTCTCACAGCGTCCTTTGGAACGGGCGGGACAATAACAATCGTCCTGTGGCCAGCGGCGTATATTTCTACAAAATGAAAGCCGGAAAATATACCAGCACAAAGAAAATGATCATGATGAAATAGTTAACGGGTTAGTAGGTTAACTGGTTAGTAAAATAGCCGGTTAACAGGTTAATTAAAAATTGCAAAGCCCCGGATGTAAATAACCTGGGGCTTTGTTTATTTACTTGGAATTGATTATTGCGGAATCTTGGCATATCAACTAAAAAAAACCGCCTGCTTCACATGCTTGCATTCCCATATCATTCTCATATCATTCTCAATATTATTGGGAATGATATGGGAATGATATGGGAATGCTAAAGGGTAACACAACAATCTTCCCTGTTTGCCATACTAAGAATGTGTCGCCCTTCCAGGGCTGGATAATTTCGTTTCCCTGTCCCTGGGGTTTCGCTTCGCTACACCCCAGGCTATAGAATTTCACCCTTCCAGGGTTTACCTCTCAACCACTCAACCTCTCAACCACTCAACCTCTCAACCACTCAACCTCTCAACCTCTCAACCTCTCAACCACTCAACCACTCATCCACTCAACCTCTCAACCTTGATGGCCTGGATGCTTATAGTCTATACAAAGGATAGTGATATCGTCTTTATGAAGGGAGTTTGTAGCGTATTGATGAACATAGTCCAGAATGTAAGTAGCACTTTTTTGAGGATTTGGCATACCCAAGGTGCCAATAACTTTTTCCAAACCTGCAACACCCAGATAATCTTCTGTAATGTTCATTGCTTCTGTTATCCCATCTGTAAACAAGATTAATTCATCTCCGAGATCAAGCTGGATGTTGTCATGGCCAATAACCAAGTTTTCAAAAACACCTACGGGGTTGGAGTGCGTGTCCGCATACACTTTGTAACTGCGGTCCATTTTTCGAATAATCATGGGCACATGGCCTGCATTTGAGTATTCCAGGTTACCGGTTTGCAGATCAATAATCCCAATTAAAACAGTTACGAAATTAGCCTCTATATTATAATGACACAAGAAGTTATTTAGTGCTTCCAGATTCTGGCTCGTGGACAAATAACTGGCAGAATTGGTGCGTAAAAAAGTGGAGGCAATAGTCATTGTCATCGCGGCAACAATCCCTTTTCCAGCCACGTCTGCCACAACAAAACCAAAGTAGTTATCTCCTATTGGGAAGTAATCAAACAAGTCACCCCCAATTTCACCTGCAGTTTCCAGAACTCCATAAGCCCTGATCAAACCGCCCATTAACGGAGTGTTAGAATTTTTGGGGATTAGGTTTTGTTGAATTTCTGAAGCGATACGAACTTCTGTGAGAATTCGGTTTTTTTCATTATTTGTTACTTCCAGATTGTGAATATAATCCTTTAAAGATGTCTGCATTGCGGCTATGGCGTTTGTAAGCCGGTCAATTTCGTATGTTTTGCTTTGATGAGGCAGCTTAGCATCAAAATCGCCCTTGCCTATTTGGGCGGCAATATCACTAAAGGTTTTCAGTGGCCTGGACACATGCAACGTGCGTTGGTAAACAATTACCGATATCGCTAAAAATGCCAGGACAGAGATAAGGGTTTGAATTATTAGGATCAGATTTAAATCTTGCATAACATCAGCGTTGCTTATTGCTACTCCCAAAGACCAATTGTTGGTCAGCAGGGGAGAGTGGTATATCCAATCATCTTGGAACAGCGAGCTACCGGTGATGTGCTTAAAACCAACCTCACCTTTAATCATGTTTCTGCCTAACTCACGTAATTGCTTATCCTTTGCTTCTTCTGCCAGACTGAAAATGCTTTCGTCCATAATCAAAGAATCGGTGGGATGGGTAACAATGGTGCCATTGTTCGTAATCAAAAAAGCGTAACCACTTTTCTTAATTTTTAGGGGACTCACCATGCTTTGCAAATCGGATAGCTGGGTATCCAACCTGATAACTCCAATAACTTTCCCGACTTCAAAGATGGGCACACAATATGAAATTACTGTTTTTTCAGATCCTTCAGCATCAAACCAAGGTTCCGACCAAACCTTCCTTTGCATTACACTTGGCAACTGAAACCAATCCAGAAATTGATAGTCTGACTTAAACAGGCTTTGAATTACAAGTTGGTTATTTTTATGATATATAGATCTTGTCCTGTGAATAGAGGGTTTATTGGGATCATAGGCCATAGTTATAGATTCTATTTCCGGCAATTTATAAACCAGATTATGCAGGTATTCATCCATTTGAGCGTCGGTCAGAGTTTCCATATGCAGAATTTCCAGCAAGCTATTGGCAAGAGATTCCACAATTTCCAGCCTACCATCGATCTTGCTAATGGTCTCATGAGCCAAGTGACTGATAGATTCCTGCGCATTTTCGGTCATTATCTTCGAAAACAAGTATCTGCTTGCTATAAGATAGGCTGAGAAAATGAGAAATAGAAAAACAAAGATATAAGTGATTATCTGATATGCTATGGTACGATCTTCTTGTTTAATTTGCATTGGGATAAAAACTTATAAATTTTTGCTTGCTAACAGGATCGCCTTGGGTTATAAGTAATTCTCGGGCCTGATTAAAATCATCTTCCCGCAGAACTCCTAACTTCTTTGATTTATGCAACACTACATCACGCATTTCATTCAGCATCCAAGCTTGATGAGGTTTATTTGCGGGAATATGATGCCTACGCATGATATCCAAAACCACATCGATCGTTTCTTCCTGATGGTTTATTGCATACATCCAGCCATCCAATGTAGCTTCAGCAAATTTCTTGCTCTCGGTGGGATGGGTATCGTAAAACTGTCGGGTACAATATAAGCCATCTTCAACTATGTTTAGCCCTACATCGCTAAAGGCTACGGTAAAAAGCTCTTCCGGGTTCAGACCGGTCTGCAAGATCTGATGTAGTTCATTGTATCGCATTACGTTCATCACATCTATGCCATCGTTCAAGAAAAGCTGTATTGTAAAATCTACGTTTATGATATTCATTAGTAGATTGTTTTGCCGCAGAAAGATTAGTGATAGCTCTCTAAAATCGGTGCGCCACAAGCCTATCGACTTACTATTCATGTCTTCCACAGAGTCAATTCCGCGGCTTTTTTTGGCGACTAACATAAGCGAGGATTTTTGCGAAATCTGTGCCAAGTTTACCAGATTGTTATGTTCGGCATCACGTGTTAATGCGGTTAACAGAAACAACTGCGTTACGTCTGTGGTGCCGTTTTGTAAGCTTTCATAAGCAGGGAAATCGGGTCCACCTGGCAGAATTTGAACATCGAGGCCATAGTCTTTGTAAAAGCCTTTGCTTTGAGCCATGTAGGCACCGGCAAATTGAGCTTGATGAGTCCATTGCGGACGGTATCTGATTGTAAATAGCTCAGAGCTTGTGTGTGAGTCGGCATTTGAGGAAGAATTGGATGTTGTGTCATTCTGCTTGTTTATTTTGCATGCAGACAGCAGCAATAAAGTCGCAATCAGTAAAACCGGTAAGCGGATTCTTAATTTGGAACCCCAAAAAATAGGTTTCACAAAATCAACCGGTCTGAAACAAATAAATATTAAAAATCACAGCTTCCTCATCACTAAAAATTGGCTTGGAAAACATCACACGCCAGCGGTTCACACTCTCGTGAAGGCTTCAATTTCTGGCAACATGAAAATTGACCACATAGCAAATAAATGTGGAATATTTTCCACACAGTTCAAACGATTTGATGCTAATGCCATAAATCACTATCTGTTAAGTCTCTATTTCAACAATCCTCATATTGATCTGATAACAATTAAAGTGAGAACATAGCCGCTTTATCTGCCTACTAAGAGTATAGTGGGACAAAGGAAAAAGTGCCGGGCTTGCTATTTATATTCCCATGCCAGCTCGAAGAAACTCTCTGAATAAGGGATGAGGTTTATTTGGACGGCTTTTAAACTCGGGATGGAATTGGACTCCTACATAAAAATCATTGGCAGGGAATTCTACCACTTCCACCAGCAAACCATCCAGCGAAGTTCCACTGATGGCCAAACCAACCTTCTGGATGGCATCACGATAGCTGTTGTTAAATTCATAACGATGGCGGTGCCTTTCACTAATCTTGGGGCTGGCATAAGCTTTTTGTGCCATACTGCCCTTTGTTAAGTTGCAATCATAAGCTCCCAAACGCATGGAGCCGCCAACCTTATCTATGTATAACTGATCTTCCATCAAATGTATAACTGGATGCGGACTAAGCTCATCAAACTCGGTGCTGTGAGCTCCGATTAGTTTGCAAAGGTTTCGGGCACACTCGATTACAGCCACGTGCATTCCCAGGCACAAGCCAAGATAAGGGATATTATGTTCACGGGCATATTTGGCAATGGCAATTTTTCCCTCAATTCCACGCACACCAAAACCACCCGGAACCAAGATTCCGCTGATTCCATTTAGTTCTTTGTCCAAATCACTTTCCTTTAAATTACGTTCACTATCCACCCATTTGATTTTCAGTTTTTTCTGTAAAGCCGCCGCAGCATGTGACAGAGCTTCCACGACGCTTTTATAAGCATCCTGATGTTGAACGTATTTTCCGCAAACGGCTATCTGAACCGTGTCCTTGGCCATTTCGCGGTTATGCAAAAACATGTGCCAGGCATCCATCACGATTGGTTTGTGTTCCAAAGCAAAATGACGGCAGATAATCTCCGGTAAACCGGCCTTTTGAAAGGTTAAGGGCACTTCGTAAACGCAAGGAACATCAATGGCGTTGATAACATGACTGCGCTGTACGTTTGTAAACAAGGCGATTTTACTATAAATATCTTCGTCAAATTGCTTTTCGCTGCGGCACAGCAGAACGTCCGGTTGGATTCCAATCTCGCGCAGTTTATAAGCACTGTGCTGCGAAGGTTTGGTTTTCAGCTCTCCCGCCGACTTTATATAGGGAACATAGGTTAGCAGGATATACAAGGTGTTTTCCAATCCCAGATCAAGCCTAAGCTGCCTGACAGCTTCCACAAAAGGCAGGCTTTCAATATCACCGATTGTGCCGCCGATTTCGGTGATAACGATGTCATATTTATCAGCCATACGCTGAATGCGACTTTTTATTTCGTTGGTAACATGGGGAATCACCTGAACAGTTTTGCCCAAATAAACTCCCTTACGTTCGTTTTGAATCACACTTTCGTAAATCTGGCCGGCAGAATTGCTGGAATTGCGGGTTAGTGCTTCGTCAACAAAGCGCTCATAATGTCCCAAATCAAGGTCTGTTTCAGCTCCGTCATCTGTAACAAAAACCTCGCCATGCTGATAGGGACTCATGGTGCCGGGATCCACATTCAAATATGGATCAAACTTTTGCAGGACAACTTTGTAACCCATGGATTTTAGCAACAGCCCAATTGAGGCGGTGGCAATACCTTTCCCCAATGAAGAAAGGACGCCACCCATTACAAAGATATATTTTGCCACGCTACATCCTCTAAACCAGGGGTTTCAGTTCGGCCAAGGATTCTTTGATTGCTTGCACCGTGTAGGCCAAATCTTCGTCAGTATGCCTGTAACAGATGTAACCATGATGATATGGCTGCAAAAATACTTTACGCCGGATTAGTTGCGTGTAAAATTCGTTCCTTAGCTTTTTGTAAAGCCCTGTATCATCTTTGGGGAAGGTAACAAATGGCATCCAAGGTGCTCCGCTGAAAGTTACGGGCATTTGGCTTTCAGCCACCACTTTTTCCACTTGCCCAGCAAACATAAAGCCTTTGGCGGCAATTACATCCAAAACTTTGTCGCGTTGCAGGATTTCAATGGTTTTCAGAGCTGCCACTATGCTGTCGCTATTGGGAAAAAAGGTAGATGAGAGGAAAACCTTATCAGCCAGAACCTTCATATATTCTTCCTTGCCTACCAGCGCAGCTATGGCATAGCCATTGGCCATGGCCTTGCCAAAAGTGGATAAATCGGGGGTTACACCAAAGTGCTTCTGAGCTCCGCCAATGCTGCAACGGAATCCACTGCGTATTTCGTCGAAAATCAGCAGGCACCCATATTTATCAGCCAGAGCACGAATTCCTTCCAGATAGCCTGGTTTGGGCATTTGCACGTCTGCGGCCAAGGGATGGCCAACGGGCGTAACTATAATTGCTGCCATGTCGTCTTTATTGGCTTTCAAAATGGTCTCCAGTTCGTCCAGATCGTTGTAATGAAATTCAAAGATATCTTCATACAACTTTTGGGGGATTCCACCTTTCACTTCCACGCACCAGTCATGCCAGCCATGATAGCCGCAACGTGCTATTTTGGTTTTGTTGGTATAACTTCGTGCCACACGAATTGCTACTGTGGTTGCATCGCTTCCGGTTTTTACCAAAGCAGCCATTTCGCAACAAGGAATCACTTCTCGTAGTTTATTTACCAGTTCGTTCTGGATTTCCTGAGTTAACGAAAAGCAGAACCCTTTTTGGGTTATTTGCTCTATTACAGCATTATCAATTTCTTCTTCGCGGTAACCAATAATGATGGGGCCATAGGCACACAAAAAGTCTATGTATTCATTGCCATCCACATCAGTTATGTGGCCACCTTTGCCATTATCAAAGAAAATGGGGTATTCACCCTGTACAAAGTTATAGGGGCGTCTGATTCCGGCAACTCCACCGGGAACAAGGGTTTGCGCTTCTGCAAACAGTGCCATGCTTCTATCTAATTTCAGTTTGTCTTTCATGATTTACTCCTTTAGGGGACATATTTTATTAATGGTTACACGGATTAGGCGGATTTAACGGATTTACACGGATTATTTTGTTAACCAAGAAATAAGAGCTGAAGAGCTATCATGCTTATAGGGGTATAATTGGTGATGAGAGCTTTTCAGCACAGTATCATACCAAGTAGTTTCTTCTCAGGCACAATATCATCTTATCCTATTTGCTCTTTGTTAACAAAAAATCCGTTAAATCCGTCCAATCCGTGTGCCTATTATCTTTATCTTTGCCACAGACTGGCAATGCCCATTCCGCCACCGATGCATAGAGACGCCAAGCCTTTATGCAAGTTGCGGCGTTTCATTTCATGCAGCAGGGTAACAATTATTCTGGCTCCACTTGCTCCAATGGGATGTCCCAGAGCTATCGCTCCACCGTTTACGTTTACGATATCGGGGTTCAATTTTCCCACGCCCTCTTGTTCAAGGCCTTTTACTACTGCCAAACTCTGAGCGGCAAAGGCTTCGTTCAGCTCTACCAATTCAATCTCGCCCAGGTTCCAGCCAGCTTTTTCCAGAACTTTCTTAATGGCAGGAACCGGTCCATATCCCATCAAAGAGGGATCAACACCTGCAGAAGCACTGCTGACAAACGTGGCAAGGGGATGTAATCCAAGCTCGTGTGCTCTTTCGGCACTCATGACAATAAGCAACGCAGCTCCGTCATTAATTCCGCTGGAATTTGCAGCAGTTACAGTGCCATCGCTTTTAAAGGCAGGACGAAGTTTTGCCAAGGCCTCGGTAGTTACTCCGGCACGGGGCATTTCGTCTTTATCAATTATCAGCGGGTCACCCTTCTTTTGGGGGATAACGAAGGGGACAATTTCGCGATTAAACTGATGAGCTTTCTGGGCAACCTCGGTTTTGTTTTGACTTACTGCTGCAAAAGTATCTTGTTCAGCACGGCTTATGCCATACTTTTCTGCCAGGTTTTCTGCAGTAACTCCCATGTGATAATCGTTAAATACATCGCTGAGGCCATCACTGATCATCAAATCTACCACAGTCTTATGCCCCATTCTGCCTCCCCAGCGTGCATCCATCAGGGCATAGGGTATCTGGCTCATGCTTTCTGTTCCGCCGGCCACAATAATCTCTGCTTCTCCGCTGGAAATCATTAACGCCGCCAAGGCAACTGCCTTCATACCGGATCCGCAAACCTTGTTTACCGTATAAGCCGGCACAGAGGATGGAATTCCACTATGAATGGCAACTTGCCTTGAGATATTTTGTCCATGGCCTGCACCACAAACATTACCCAAAATTACTTCATCCACCATATCAGGTGTGATGCCTGTTTCTGCAAACATCGCTTGTAAAGTGTTTACTCCAAGCTGAACAGCCGAAACATCTTTGAAAGCTCCGCCAAAATTACCGATGGGACTGCGCTTTGCGCATACAACAACGGCCTGTTTCATGGTTCCTCCAGTTTGATATTACTTTTCTTCACTTCAAAAAAGAGGGGAATTTAGTCAATGAGAATCTTATGCACATTCATGCTTTCACCTTCTTTATGCCTATACGAACTCAGATACGAGTAACGGTCATGCATTCGATGCTGATGTATCGGTGCCAGAATATTGAAGCTACCATGATTCTTATGATTTGCTTTTACCCCAAACAGCATTAGTATTTATACTATAACTGTCAGTAGAAAGGATCAATTGAATAAGGCGAATGATCTTATGCTTGGTGCTTTCCTGATCCGGTTTGTTGCAAAGGATAAGAAAATGCAAAAATTCCTAATAATCTTGGTTCTGATGCTTGCGATTAGTTTCGCATTTGCTCAGAATCCGCTTGACAAAGGCCAAACTCAATTGAATGTTGGAGTTGGCCTCTCCTCTTGGGGCATCCCCATTTATGGAGGATTAGATTTTGGCGTCTCCAATGATATTAGTTTGGGCATCGAAATGTCCTATAGGTCTTACAACGAAAACCATAACAATCATGATTACGATCGTTCGGTGATTGGTATTTCCGGCAATGGCAACTATCACTTTAACCGGGTGTTGAATATTCCCAGCAAGTGGGATTTCTACGCCGGATTGAACCTGGGCTTTTATATTTGGGATGATCCGGATGGCTATGATGGTGACAACACCTCTGGTTTAGGTCTGGGAGCACAGATTGGAGGACGCTACTACTTTACAGATAGCTTTGGAGTCAATCTGGAGTTTGGTGGTGGTAATGCCTTTTCCGGTGGTAAGTTAGGCCTTTCATTTAAGCTGTAATTTTGCTTAATTGATTTGCCTAAGCTCTCTTCTACAGAGTGATATCTCTTACTTGTCAAGATCAGGATGTAAACAGGTAGATTAACAACCAAGTAAAATTTTGAAACCAAATGGGGTAAAGTACTTCAGCTTGCCCCATTTTTGTCTTCAAGTAAAATCTTTCCCTTCACATTTAGTCCCCTCTCCCATGTATGCAATGCCATATCATTCCCAACTCATTCCCAATAATATTGAGAATGAGTTGGGAATGATATGGCATTGGAAGCAGGATTGGGGATTAAAGAATAATTCAGATTAGGCGCAGACTTTGGTTTATATAACCCCAGCTCTAATCAAATCGTGCATATGCAGCATACCGACCGGATGCTGCTGTTCGTCAACCACGGGGAGCATAGTTATTTTATATGTTTCCATCAGGTTTAGGGCTTCTATGGCCAATTCGTTGGGATTCAGAGTTTTAGGGTCGGCTGTCATACACTCTTTTGCTGTGTAACTTAGTAGTTTATCGCCTTTGTTGTGCAATTGACGGCGTAAATCTCCATCGGTTACCATGCCAATCAGCTTTCCACTATCATTCACGACTGCAGTGCAGCCAAGCTTTTTGGAGGTCATTTCCATTATCACCATGCTCATGCCGGCAGATTCAGGCACGATGGGTAAATCGCTACCCCCATGCATCAAATCGGCTATCCTTAATAGCAGCTTTTTGCCTATTGTCCCACCAGGATGAAAGCGGGCAAAATCGTTTAGCTGAAAGTTCTTATGGCGCAGTAAAGCAATTGCCAAAGCATCTCCCACTGCCAAGGCCACTGTGGTGGAAGAAGTTGGAACCAATCCCAGAGGTTCGTAGGCTTTGGGAACATGGCAATCCAAAACTGCATCGGCGTTTTTTGCCAATTGCGAGCCCAGTTCTCCCGTAAGCGCAATAATTGGAACATGGTTAAACTTTAAAAAGGGAATGATGGAGATAAGTTCTTGCGATGAACCGCTATTGGACACAGCGATAACCACATCGTTCGCTTCAATCATGCCCAAATCACCATGAATGCCTTCAGCTGCGTGTAAAAAGATGGAAGTTGTGCCGGTGGAAGCAAGCGTAGCACTTATCTTTCGGGCAATTATCCCGGCTTTGCCAATGCCGGTTAAAACAACTTTACCCTGACATTTACACAAAAGGTCAAAAGCCTTTTCTACTGCGCTTTGGTCAAGTTGCTCCGCCACTTTTGTAATGGCGGAAGCTTCCTTGCCAAGTTCTTCTATAACTATGTCGAAAACGTTCATAATTGCTGTTTCAATGTTTCTAAAGCTGTATCAAGGCTCATCGATCCAAGATCGCCTTTGGTATGTTGGCGCAGGGTTACTTCGCCGTTGGCAGCTTCGTTTTTACCCACAATGCACATGAAGGGAATCTTCTTCATTTCAGCTTCGCGGATTTTGTAGCCCATCTTTTCGCTACGGGGGTCAACCTCGCATCTAAAGCCTTGCAGTTGCAGCTTTTCAGCCACTTCATTGGCATAATCAAGCTGGGCATCGGTAATGGGAATCAGCATAACCTGCACCGGTGCCAACCACAAAGGCAGATTTCCACCATGATACTCTAACAAAGTGGCAAAGAACCGCTCTACCGAACCAAGAATGGCACGGTGTATCATATAAGGACGGTGAGGAGTGTTGTCCGCACCTACATAGGTCATATTAAATCGCTCCGGCAGGTTAAAATCGAACTGAATTGTGGTGCATTGCCAGGCACGGCCTATGGCATCTTTGATCTTGATGTCAATCTTAGGGCCATAAAAAGCACCGCCACCGGCATCCACGCTGTAATCCAGACCAAGCTTGCTCAGCGAGGCAGCCAGAGAATCCGTAGCTTTATCCCAATCTGCCTTTTCTCCCACAGAGCCATCCGGCTGAGTGGAAAGATAGATAAGGAAGTCTTTGAACCCAAAAGATTTAAGCATGTCCAGCGAAAATACAATCAGTTTCTCTACTTCCACATCCATTTGTTCGGGGGTGCAGATAATATGTGCATCATCTTGTGTAAATCCACGCACTCTCATCAGCCCATGAAGCACTCCACTGCGTTCGTAGCGGTAAACTGTTCCCAGTTCTCCCAAGCGGATTGGCAGCTCGCGATAGCTGTGCAGATTGGCGTTGTAGATGCTGATATGAAAGGGGCAGTTCATGGGTTTTATATAATAATCCTGACCTTCCACATCCATGGCACTATACATGTTTTCTTTATAAAAACCCAAATGTCCGGAGGTCTGCCAAAGATTGCTGCGTCCTACATGCGGGCTGTAAACCAGTTTGTAACCGCGTCTTAAGTGCTCTTCCTTCCAGTGGCTTTCGATTAAATGGCGAATCATTGCGCCATTGGGATGCCATAAAACCAAGCCGGGGCCAACTTCATCATTGATGGAAAAGAGGTCCAAGTCCTTTCCCAGTTTGCGGTGATCGCGTTTGGCAGCTTCTTCCAGAAAAACCAGATATTCGGTTAATTCTTTATTTGTGGGAAAGCTGATGCCGTAGATGCGTTTCAGCATTTTGTTTTTTTCGTCACCGCGCCAATAGGCTCCGGAGCTTTTTAACAGCTTGATAGCCTTTATTTTGCCGGTGTTGGAGATATGCGGGCCACGGCAAAGATCAATAAAATCACCCTGGCGGTAACTGCTGATAATATCTGTATCGGGTATTTCTGCTAAAATCTCCAGCTTGTAGCTTTCGCCCATGTCGCCAAAAAGCTTTATCGCTTCTTGTTTGCTAAGCTCGCCTCTGGTGTAGGGTAGAGCTTGGGCACAAAGCTCTTGCATGCGCTGTTCAATCTTGAGCAGTTCTTCATCGGTAAAGGAAGCGTCACGATCAAAATCATAATAAAATCCTTGTTCGATGGCGGGGCCAATGGTTACCTTCACCTCCGGCCAAAGCTGTTTAACTGCCTGAGCCATCAGATGAGCGGTGCTGTGCCAGTAAATTTCCTTGCCGGCATCTGTTTTAAAAGTGTGTAAAACAAGGGTGGAATCTTTATCAAAAACGTGGTTTAGGTCTATCAGTTTGCCTTCTGTTTCGGCACAAATAGAAGCATCAGCAAGGCGGGGACTGATGTCCTGGGCAACTTGCAAAGCACTGACCGGTTTGTCGTAACTGCGGACAGAACCATCGGGTAAAGTAATGTTAATAGGCATATATATCTCCATTGGGGAACATGGTAGTATTTTTGTGTTCCATTATAACGTAATGTAGACTTAGATTCTAATCAAGGCATATTTGTCAAGCTTGGGATGTAAAACAGGGGAGGATACCGGCTTTTATAAAACCGTTGCACCTCAAAAAGAAACGTGCTGTTGTTCTCAAGTAGGTGACTGTTCAGACAAATAGGTATTATATTCCATAAATTAGCAGTTGCAAAGGCGGAAAAAGTGGGCGAGACCGTCCTTTGATCGTATTGTGTCTCAAATTGACACATCGTCTCAGCTGTAGCCATAAAACCATCAAGCTAATGATTTTTCTCCAAAATATGCCTTTCTGCCAGAGCTGTTATTTTAGGGCACAATATGGACAATATGTATATTTACTAATCTTTCCAACACCTAAGTTATTGAAAAATAGTGTGCGATTTAGACATTGATGCAAGCTAACATATTATATTGCTTCACGATAAAAGTATTTGCAATTATCGCTCCGTACGCACGGTTCTGTGAGAGGGATGATGCTGGATTTGATCATC
>DIXL01000079.1 GCA_002428685.1 Cloacimonetes bacterium UBA6081
AGCTCTCCCTTGCGTAGCTCTCACTTCATCAAAATCATCTTCTTAGTGCTGCTGTATTTACCTGCGTTCATCTTGAAGTAATAAATTCCACTGGCAACAGAGCGATTACTATCATCTGTCCCATTCCAAGTAACAGAATAAGCCCCCGCAGCCTTGCTTTCGTTCAGCAGCGTCTTTACTCTCTGTCCCTTTTGGTTATAGATATCTATGCTAACCGGAGAGAAGTCCTGAACAGTAAAACTGATGGTGGTGCTGGGATTAAAGGGATTGGGATAGTTACCCAGCAGGGCTGTTTGCAACCCTGGAGCACTGGGATCATTGCCGGAAACTGGGTGATTGGGCAAATCCAACAAGGCTACCTTATGCGTTTGCAGCACTTCTTTGGTGTCCAGATTTTGCACCCAGACCACAATTTCGCAATTAAACATATCCCATGTGCTGCCAATGTTGAAATTAAACGGGATATTCATCAATCCCAGCGGTGCATTTTGCAGATTGATGGAAGTACCATTCAGGTCGGGAACCATCATCCGATTCACAAAGTTAAATTCCGATTGCCCTTGCCAGCTATAGGGAATATGGCTTTCGGTAATAGCCAGATGCAGCACCAGGTTTGGATAAGCCAGATTGGCAAGTTTATTTATTTGCGCTGTGGTGGTGTAAGCCAGCTCGTTACTTGTGCCATAAATGCTGATGGAAAGAGGTGTTTTGATGTTGGCACGTTGCTGATACAAAGGCAAATAGGAGGGAAATACGCTGGTAGTATTGTTGCCACCCACGTAGGACAGCAAACCGTCAAACACACCCGTGGGATAACCGCTTATACCATAATAGGCATTGCGCCCATCAGAAGTGTCTGTGGCATAGGGATCGCCATTGTGGTTTTCAATCACTGCCACATTGTAATTATCTTCCACAAACTGATCTGCAGCCATTGCAGCCCCGGGGCAATAAGGACACCAGCCACCTGTCCCAATTTCCAGAAGCACATTCTGTTTTGCAATTGTCCAGGTGTTAATGGCTTTTTCTTTGGTGTTATTGGTCAAATCCGCATCCACTACATCTTCCAAAGAGCTTACGCCGAAGACAAAGCGATACAATTCATTTTCCGCTTGTGGCACAAACACGCCAAATTCCACAGCTTGCGATTGGCCTCCTGGCAACGTATTAAACGTTTGTTCCGGGTAGGTTTGGATCAGTGTTTGCCCCTGGAAAACGCTGAGCGAAACGATTGGAGACAAGCCACTCATCCCCATATTTTTCACCACGCAATTGGGGATGATGGGAGTTCCTGCTTCAAACTGCTCGGTTCCGGGGGTTTCTGTAACGGCCAAATCCCATTCAAAAGGAGTGTAAAGCTTGATGTTGTCTATATACCAGTAATCAATGTTGTAAGAGTTTCCGCTGAAATAAAGTGCAAATTGGAAGGTGGAAGAGCCAACATCGGCATTGTTTACTAGCACGCTTTTACGCTGCGGACCTACATTAGCGGTGGGGTTTTGACTATAAACCACATTCCATGCTCCGCCGGAAGAGCGGGTTGCCAGGCCAATTGTAAATGGTGTGGCATACCAATCCGCAAAGTGATCGAAATCTACATAAACACTGGTTTCGTCGGTGGTATCAAACACTGGGGATATTAGGTAGCTGGTTCCATTAAATTCGGGCTCCCAGCTAAAACGTGCTTCTGGGGCAGTTCCACCTGCGTTTGCACCTTGAAACCTGCTCCAGTTGGCTGCATTTTCACTGATAGTCCACCCTGTGGGAGGGAATGTAGTTTCGGAAAAATCTTCATTTATCCAGATTTCCCGGGTTTGTGCATTTAGCGTTGCGGCAAACATAAGTGCCAGCAACACAAAGATATAAGTTAGCTTTCTCATTTTCGCATCCTTCCTTGTTGTCTTTTGCGCTATTTGTGGTGAGGTAGTATATTCTGTCAAACTGTTTCTTAATCCCCGCTCTTTCACCATATCCAAACCACTTTCCCACAGCAAGTTAAGCAGCTTTCACCATTATTTCTCCCTTACTCCAAAGAAATCGTTATCAAAGCTTTGGGGAACAGGGAGGAAGAAAGGAGTGCTGAAGCGGATTTTATTGCTGTTTG
This sequence comes from Cloacimonetes bacterium UBA6081, assembly GCA_002428685.1. GTDB lineage: Bacteria > Cloacimonadota > Cloacimonadia > Cloacimonadales > Cloacimonadaceae > Cloacimonas. The sequence continues at coordinate 2,105 of DIXL01000079.1, forward strand.
ATCTATCTCTAAAATTTAAGAATTGACAAAATAAACGAGCCTATCAGTTTGGTAATAAGGAAAAATTGAGCCTGAGCATAACGCTCTGGAAGGAAAAAAATGAAACTGAACACAAACTTTGTCCGGATTGGTGCCTTTACCGCATTACTATTGGTTGCAGCAGCGATTCTACTCGTGGGTTGCGCTCCCCGCATCGTGATAGACCCCATGGACATGGTTGTCCGAGTCCCCTCATCATCCAGCACAAGCTCTGTTGCTGTTCCCAGCGGAACTGCAGATATAGTAGCGAGGGACATTTTGTCTGCAAAGGGACAGAATGTCCAGCGTCAGGTTACCAAAGGATGAAAGAAGTGATTTTACCCATACATATCAGATAAATTTAAGTGAATAAATGAGGATGTTTGATGCATACTACCAAGGATGCAATCCAGAAATTGCTGGATAAAGAAAAGAAAACCCTGCAAATGGGTGGTGAAAAAGCTATTGAAAAGCAGAAACAGGGAGGCAAACTTACTGCGCGCGAACGCCTTGACCTGCTGTTTGACATTGGCACTTTTCGTGAATTGGATATGTTTGTGGCACATCGCTGCGACAATTTTGGCATGGAAAAAATTGAGATACCATCTGATGGGGTAATCACCGGACATGGCTTGGTAAACGGCAGGCCGGTTTTTGCCTTTTCGCAGGATTTCACCTCTCGGGGTGGTTCTTTGGGCGAAATGCATGCTGCTAAAATCTGTAAAGTGATGGATATGGCACTAAAAAGCGGAGTTCCCCTGGTTGGCATCCAGGATTCCGGCGGAGCACGAATTCAGGAAGGTGTGGACGCCTTGCGCGGTTATGGAGATATCTTTTTCCGCAATTCCCGTGCCAGCGGAGTTATTCCTCAAATCACAGCCATAATGGGACCCTGCGCCGGTGGTGCAGTGTATTCCCCGGCCATGACGGATTTCGTCTTTATGGTAAAAAACACCAGCTTTATGTTTATCACTGGCCCCGATGTAATTAGAGCCGTTACCGGAGAAGAAACCACTCAGGAAGACCTTGGCGGAGCGATGTCACACAACAGCAAAAGCGGTAACGCACATTTTGCCTGTGAGGACGATGCCGATGCCATCGAGCAGATAAAGGTATTGCTGTCCTATTTACCGGCAAATAATATGGAAGACGCTCCCCGTCCCGAAAATACCGACGATCCCTGGCGGATTTGTCCCGAACTGGATACAATTATTCCGGACAGCCCCAAAATGAGCTATGACATGCGGGACGTGATTCACAGCGTGGTGGATGACGGGTTGTTCTTTGAACCCCACTACTACTATGCCCAAAACATCATTGTTGGTTTTGGCAGATTGAATGGCAGAACGGTGGGCATTGTGGCAAATCAGCCCATGGTTTTGGCCGGATGCCTGGATATTGATGCTTCGGACAAAGCCACGCGGTTTATCCGGTTTTGCGATGCCTTCAACATCCCGCTGGTAACCTTTGTGGATGTGCCGGGTTATCTGCCGGGCACGCATCAGGAGTGGAACGGCATTATCCGCCACGGAGCCAAGCTTTTGTGGTGTTATTCCGAAGCTACGGTTCCCAAACTGACCGTGGTAACCCGCAAGGATTATGGTGGCAGCTATATCGCCATGAGCAGCAGACACTTAGGTGCAGACATGGTTTTTGCCTGGCCAAGCTCGGAAATTGCCGTGATGGGTGCTCAGGGTGCTGCCAACGTTATTTTCCGCAAAGAGATAAGCGCAGCAGAAGACCAGGTAGCCAAACGTGCAGAAATGATCGCGGATTACGAAGAACGCTTTAACAACCCCTACGTGGCTGCCTCGCGTGGCTATATAGATGCCGTAATTTTGCCTTCCGAAACACGTAAACGTCTGATTGATGCTTTGGAAATTCTTTCCACCAAAAGCGAAAGCCTGCCACCCAAAAAGCATGGAAATATTCCTGCGTGATGAGTGATAGAGTGATGGAGTGATGGAGTGATGGAAATCCCACTGAGAAGACAGTGCAAAAACCCTGTAAGGGTGAAATTCTATAGCCTGGGGTGTAGCGAAGCGAAACCCCAGGAACAGGAAGTTGTGATAATCCAGCCCTGGAAGGGCGACACATTCTTGTGTATAACAAACAGGGACGATTGTTGTGTCACCCCTGAAGGGGTTAATGTGTTTTTTCGGATTAATCCTGAGGTTCCGCTTCGCTCCACCTCAGGCTATAGAATTTCACCCTTACAGGGTTCAGGCTGTTGACACACCCCTACAGGATTTTCACACAGCCTCGAAGGCGGGAAACCAGCCCTTAAATAAAAATATCTGATAACGGAAATAAAAAAACATGAACAGTCAAAAAGAACTTGCAGCCATCTCCGCAGTGATGGCACTGCTTAGCAGCGAAGGCACAAAAGCAGAATACATAGAACCGCTTAGAAGCTGTGCCCCAAACCCTTACGCAGCTTATGGCAGACAGCTTACCATGCAATACCGCGATATAACTCAACGCAGAATAATAAAAAGAAGCAGATAGAAATGGCAGGTGTCAGGTATCAGGTGTCAGGGGTCGGTTTCTTAAAGAGGTGAGATGTGATAGATAGCTACAAAGATTTGATCGTATGGCAAAAAGCTATGGACTTGGCTTTGGAAGTGTATAGTCTTACTAAGCTGTTTCCTAAAGAGGAACTGTATGGTTTAACCAGTCAGATTCGTAGAGCAGTTGTTTCTATACCCTCTAACATAGCAGAAGGTAAGAGAAGTCATTCCAAAGCAGAATATTTACATTATTTGTCTGTTGCTAACGGTTCATTGGCAGAAGTGGATACCCAACTGCAATTAGCAATAATGATTGGATACATTAACGAAACTCAAGCTGTAAAGGCCATAGGTTTAAGAGGTGAAATAAGCAGAATGCTATCGTCTCTTAGAACAAAGCTGGGAACAGCCTGATACATAATACCTGATACCTGAAACCTATAAGGAGATAATAATGGATAAACATGGCATCCTGGAACCGCGTCCCATGCGCTATGAAACAGACCGCCCCAAAGCAGATAACCCGATAAAGATTCAAGACCTTAGCTTCCGTGATGGTCATCAATCGCTGTTTGCCACACGCGGCAGAACAGAAGACCTGCTGCATGTGGCCGAAGACATGGATAAAGTAGGTTTTTACTCCATGGAAGTATGGGGTGGAGCCACTTTTGACACAATGCACCGCTACCTGGGTGAAGACCCTTGGGAACGCATCAGAACCCTGAAAAAGCACATTAAAAACACACCTTTTTCCATGCTGCTACGCGGGCAAAATCTGGTTGGTTATCAAAACTATGCCGATGATGTGGTGGAAGCCTTTGTGCAACGTTCTTGCGATAATGGTATAGATATCTTCCGCGTGTTCGATGCGCTGAATGATTTCCGCAATTTCATTACCGCTGTGAAGATGATTAAGCAGAATAACAAGCAATTTGAAGGCACCATCTGCTATTCTTTAACAGAACAACGCATGGGCGGAGATATCTATAACATAGAATATTACGTTCAAAAAGCCAAACAACTGGAAGAAATGGGTGCAGACACAATCTGCATCAAGGACATGGCAGGTTTGGTGGCACCTTATGATGCTTACAATCTGGTGCGGGCTTTGAAGGAAAACGTGAAAGTTCCCATCCATTTACATACTCACTTCACCTCCGGCATGGGCGATTTGGCCTTGTTTAAAGCCATTGAAGCAGGTGTGGATATAATTGATACCTGCGTGGGGCCTTATGCCTACAGAACCTCACATCCTGCCGTGGAACCTTTTGTGAATGCACTTTTGGGCACCAACCGCGATACCGGATTTGACATCAAACTCCTGAATAAAATTGGCAAGGAAATGGAAAAAGACATTCCCAAATATCTGCAATTTGCCGATACCACCAAGTATTCCATCATTGATACAGACGTTATTATCCATCAAACTCCGGGGGGAATGTTATCCAATTTGGTAAACCAACTGCGTCAGATGGATGAACTGGACAAACTGGATGACGTGTTTAAAGAGATTCCCAAAGTCCGCAAGGAACTGGGGCAGATTCCGCTGGTAACTCCCACCAGCCAAATTGTTGGTATTCAGGCAGTTAACAATGCTTTGTTTGATACCAAAGATGGCGAATATGCCCGCATTACGGAACAAGTGAAAGATTTATGCTACGGACTGTATGGCAAAACTACTCTGCCCATAGATCCGGAAGTGCAAAAGAAGGCCCTGATTGGCTATCCCAGAGGCGAAACCCCAATTACTTCCCGTCCCGGCGACGTAATTAAACCGGCTATGGCGGAAGTTCATAAAGTGTGTGAAGGCCTGGCCAAAGACCTTGATGATGAGCTGATTGTAGCGCTATACGACATTACCGGAAAGAAATTCCTCAAGATAAAATACGGCCAGGAGCCCATGCCCGAAGACATGAAACCCAAAACCATCGAAGCAGTTAAAAGGGAAGAAGAGCTCTGTGCCAAGGCAAAAGCCGGTAAACTAATGGAAAAACCTGTGGCACCTGCCAAACCGGAAGACCTGCGTCAGTTTGATGTGTTTGTGGATGATAACTATTATCTGGTGGAAGTCTCAGAAAAAGGTGGAGCACCCAGAGTAGTAAGTAGCCGCCCTGCCCCAAAACCTGTGGCAGCACCTGCTGCAGTGGTATCTGCGCCCCTGCCAACTCCTGCACCAGTGGCTGTTCAACCTGCGGCACCGGTTGTTTCTACAGAAGGCGGAACTCCCATAGCTTCTCCCATGCCGGGGATGTTTGTAAAATATGAAAAGCAGATTGGTGATGCCGTTAAACGTGGCGACACAATTTTGGTTCTGGAAGCCATGAAAATGTATAACAACATCCCATCTCCAGTGGATGGAGTGCTATCTACTGCACCTTTTACCAGCGGAGCGAATGTGGCAAAAGGCGATGTGTTGGCAGTGATCAAGTGAAAAGGTGAAAAAGTAGAAAGGTGGAAGGGTGGAAAGGTGAAACCAGGTAGTGAGTTATCTTGCTTTCGTAAGGATTGTGGTAACTGTGATGTATAGTTACAGAGATATGCAGTTGTGGAAAACAAGCATGCAATTGTATGTGGATTTATACAGGAAAACTCAGGAGTTTCCCAAATTTGAGCAGTCCGAACTTGCAGCCCACCTAAGAAAAACAGCATTATCCATCCCTTCCAACATTTCAGAGGGAGCCGGAAGAAAAACAACCAAGGATTTCCTCCGGTTTCTTGATATTGCCAATGGTTCTCTTTCTGAATTGGAAACTCAGCTTGAAGCAGCCCATTTATTGGGTTATATATTAGACTACGACATTTATCTGAAACAAGTATCGCACCTCAGAAGCATGATAGCAGGCTTGATCCGTTCCCTATGCAGCAAACTGGAGCAGCAAAATGACAATAAGTAGCAATCAACCTTCTCTTATAATAGACCGATCAGATAAAGACTTTAATAAAAGAATACAACACTGTCGTTCCCGCGGAGGCGGGAATCCAGCCCCTAATAATCCCGTAGGGATGACACCAAATATTGAAGCAAATACTATTCTATCTGCCGCTCTTCCAGAGCTTTTTCTGAGCTGGATTCCCGCCTCCGCGGGAACGACACGTCACGGCAGGCTTGACATAACACAAAAACTTCAAAGCTTGTTTCACCTTTTCACCTTTCCACCCTTCTACCTTTCCACCCTTTCACTTTTCCACCCTTTCACCTTTCCACCCTTTCACCTTTCCACCCTTCCACCTTTCCACTCTTCCACCTTTCCACCTTTTCACCTTTTCACCTTTCCACTTTTCCACCCTTCCACTTTAAAAAAAGGAGTAAATATGCAAACCAAAAGCCAAATAATGGATAAAGCCCAGATGGAGCGCAGCTTACAGCGCATGGCGCATGAGATAATAGAGCAAAACCGTGGCCTGGAAAAGATACGCCTGGTGGGTATCCGTTCTCGGGGTGTGCCAATTGCCGAACGACTTTCCGACTATTTGAAGCTGATTTCCAATCAGGAAATCCCCGTGGGCATTCTGGATATCACACTCTACCGCGACGATCTATCCACTATCAGCCATCAGCCTGTGATTAAAGGTACAGAATTACCTTTTGATATCGAAGATGCAGTGGTTGTCCTGGTGGACGATGTGCTTTACACCGGACGCACGGTTCGGGCTGCAATTGATGCCTTGATGGATTTTGGCCGCCCCAAACAGATTCAATTGGCTGTGCTGATAGACCGCGGACACAGAGAGTTACCCATAAAAGCAGACTACGTAGGCAAAAACGTCCCCACCTCCAAAGAGGAAATTATCAAAGTATCTCTGGAGAGTATTGATGGCGAAGACAGCGTCAAAATCGTTCTGGTCTAAGTATCAAAAGCGGTATCAGGCTACAAAGTCCCTGCTCTGCGTAGGGCTTGATCCCGAGCTATCCAAACTTCCGGATTGTGTGAAAATGGCTGCCAATCCCATCTGGGAGTTCAATCGCGCCATAATTGAATCCACAAGTCCATACGCGTGTGCTTTTAAACCGAATCTGGCTTTTTATTTGGCAGATGGAGTGCGCGGTTTGGAAGCCTTGTATAAAACCGTGGAACTAATCCCCGAAGATATTCCGGTTATTTTGGATTGCAAGGTTGGCGACATTGGCAGCACCATGAGTGCCTACGTTACTGCTTTTTTTGCTGATCTGAAAGTGGATGCCATCACTCTAAACCCGCTAATGGGTTCCGATGTGCTGAAACCTTTGCTGGACAGGGAACCAAGCTTTGCCTTTGCCCTGTGCCTCACCTCCAATCCTTCTGCCTTTGAGTTTCTGCAGAGTGCTTGCATGGCCAAAGAAATTGCAGATTGGATGCAGGATTTCTCCTCTGAAAAGCTTGGCGCAGTGGTGGGAGCTACACGAAGCAGCGAACTTTATGGCATGCGTAAGCTTCTGCCCGGCAGAATTTTACTTATCCCCGGTATTGGAGCTCAAGGGGGAAATCTTGATGCTGTTTTACGCGAGGCCAAAGATAGCATAATAACCCCAAACATCCTCATCAACAGCTCGCGAGGGATCATCTTTGCCTCAAGCGGTTCAGACTTTGCAGTAGCAGCGGGAAAAGAAGCCAAAGCCTTAGCCGATAGAATGATGTGAGAGTTTTCCCTAAATAACAACACAATCAGCATAAAATAAAGCAGTCTCGAAACAGTAATCTTTAACTAATAGCCAGTTGTTTTTGTAAACAGAGAGATAAATTAGCCAATAGGTTAAAATGTGTTAAGAAGCTCCGCCATACGAGTAGTATTGAATTAGCTTTCAGCAGCAAGGAAGTGCCCCCCAGTTTTGTGCAAAACGATAAATAAAGATGCGACCGAAAATAGAATTCTTCAAATTCTATTTGCTTTTTTATAGGCCGAGGATTACTCTATAAAGCAATGGGCATATATCCGTGAAATTGTTAGATCTGTGTTTCAAATAGGTGGAATCTTTTTTTGGGAAAGATAAACTTTGAACAATATCTGGGATGCGAAGATCGACTGAAGCTCTTCATAGAATATGAGATACAATGATCTGGAGTTTACGACAACGTTTGGAGATAAACTCTGAATAAATTAGTTGGGGGATTTATGAAACTAATTCCTTTGGCGATAATGGGTTTGCTGGTAGCAGTAAACTTGTCCGCACAGATAGACAGCACTTTTGTGCGTTATTACTACCCCACAACCCAAACTTTACCGGCATGGGAAGCCTTTCCAATTAGTCAAACCTATGCAGCAAACGTATTCGAAGATTATGAAGGTAATTTTGTATTGCAAGCCTTGGCTACATTTCATACCCCTCCCCCTGATTGGTTATTCTACCAATCTCCAATGTTGCTATACTCTCGAAATGGCGAGTATCAAAGCACATTGTTCGGGCCTCAATTCGAAGGGGACATAGTTGAAGGATATTATTCCAGAATTGTGAAAGATGGGCAAGGTGGATATCTTGCTTTGGATAGTCATTATCGCAGATTGCATCGTCTAGATGCTAATTTACAATTTATTGAATTGGTACATCTAACATATAACCAAGGATTGATTAACTATATAGATGATATTTTGCCTGTAGATAATGGTTTTATAATTATTGGGCATATTCAGGAAACAAATGATGCTTTATTTTACAAGGTTGATTATTCCTTAGATATTATCTGGCAATATCAATCACCAGCCAATGCAGATGCAACAATAGAATCAACATCTGATGGAAGCATTTTGTTTAATTGGGGTTTTAACCCAACAATGAGATTGATGAAAATAACTGCTGATGGTGATTCTTTGTGGACAATAGAATACCCTCCGCGGCCGTGTGTAGAGAGAATTATTGAATCCAATGGGAACTATTATGGAATCAGGTATTATCCAGATACCATAGATAATGGGCTTCTTAAAGTGTATGACTATGGGGCAGACTTTTGTAACTTAAACCCAGAAACACCCATTCTCACAATCCCAACTTATAGGCTCATTGATGAAGAAATAGTTTTCCCTGCAATAAGAACAAGCGATAACAATATTATTATTGCGGTTTCCACACCCACAGGAGAGATATTCAAGTTTGACAGTAATTTTAACATGCTTTGGAGCAGCAATGCCCTACCTATTGAAAGAATTGGAGCAGGTAAGCATCCATTATTAGAATTAGATAATGGGGATATTCTGTATTGCGCTACAGTATTAGAACTACCAAGACGCCTGGGACTGGTCAGAATTGATTCAAACGGAAACTATGTAGGTGTTTCAGATGAATATGAAATTACTCCTCCTATTCGTTGTGTATCGGCATATCCAAATCCATTTTCCACAGAGATCACTTTAAGTATTAAGAGGAAATCATTGCCCACAAGCAAATTCATAATTTACAATATAAAGGGTCAACAGGTCGAGTCCATTGATATCAATGATAAAGCTGTAACTTGGACACCGAAGGATATTCCTTCCGGATTATACATTGTCAAACTGGTTGAGGGCTCAAAAACCATTGAAAGCCACTTGATTTCATATGTTAAATAGGAGGAATTATGAAATTGATTGTAACTTTGGCAGCGTGCATAATGTTAGCTTGCAGCTTGCAGGCGCAGCAAGACAGCACTTTTGTGCGCTATTACTACCCCACAACCCAAACCCATCCTGCATGGGATTTTTTCCCAATTACGCAAACACTGGCAGCAAACGTATTCGAAACTTACGATGGGAGTTTTGCGCTGCAAGCACTTGCCACCTACCATTCGCCACCTCCTGAATGGGTGTTTCCCCAATCTCCGATGATGCTTTACTCCCGAAACGGTGAGTATCAGAATACATTATTTGGGCCTCAAATTGATGGCGACATAGTTGAAGGATATTACACCAGAATCGTAAAAGATGGACATGGTGGATATCTTGCGTTGGATAGTCATTACCACCAATTGCATAAATTAGACGGCAGTTTACAATTTGTGGAGAGTATTACGCTTACCTGTGAAGCAGGAGTAATCGATTATCTTCGAGATATCTTACCTATAGATAATGGTTTTATTGCAGTTGGTAGAGTTGATGGTGCGAATCTATCGGGTTTTATTAAATTCAATTACAGTTTTTTACCACAATGGGTACAACTAGTGCCAGTATCAAACCCTGCTTTCCTTGATGTTATTCAGAATTCAGATAACAATAGCTTAATGTGGTATGGCGGATATTCGTACTTTAATGTACTAAAAGGATCAGCTACCGGAGACACTCTTTGGACAAAAACTCAATTAACTCCAAGTGTTAGTTCAATAGTGGAAATAAATGATAGATACTATGGATTGAGATATGAGGGGGTAGATTTAAATGGAGGCCATCTATTGGTTTATGATTTTGGGATAGACTTCGCTATTGAGCATCCTGACAACCCCTTTCTGACTATACCAACATACCGCCTGCTTGCTGAAGATGTTGTATTCCCTACCATCAGAACATCGGGTAACTGCATTGTCATGGGGGTTTCTACACCAACTGGTGAGATACATAAATTTGATAGTAATTTCAATTTACTCTGGAGCAGTAATGCCTTGCCACCAGAAAGAATAGGGATTGGGAAACAGCCATTAATTGAATTAGGAGATAGTGATATTCTATATTGTGCGAGAATTATGTATGGTGCATCAACTCTAACAGAGCGTCTTGCTATAGTAAGAATTGATTCAAACGGTAACTATGTAGGGATTGTAGATGAACATGAAACTACGCCTCCTGTTAGCTGCATATCTGCATATCCCAATCCGTTTTCCACAGAGATCACTTTAAGTATTAAGAGGAGAGCATTGCCCACAAGCAAATTCATAATTTACAATATAAAGGGTCAACAGGTCGAGTCCATTGATATCAATGATAAAGCTGTAACTTGGACACCGAAGGATATTCCTTCCGGGTTATACATTGTCAAACTGGCTGAGGGCTCAAAAACTGTTAAAAGCCACTTGATTTCATATGTTAAATAGGAGGATTTATGAAAAAGACTATAATACTCATTTTAGTGGCCATGATTGCTACTACGTTGTTTTCCATAATCGATAGGACATTTTCTATCGATACCCAACTTTTGCAACAAATCAGGGAGAACCTTACCGAACCATATCCAGACCCTCTTATTGGAGATTACATATACTATGGCAGGAATGATCCAGGCGGAAGTTCTCTTGAAAACACGGATAACAGGGTAGTTTATTTCAATGAAGACATTGTGGGTTATTCTAGAGATGCATTATATCAGGCGATATAATTCCATGATATTTGGTACTATGATCCAGTGTTGGTTAACAGCTTAATACGAGGAATAACAGGAGATTATTCGAGTGACAATTATATATACATAAAACCTCACACCATGACATCTCCCAATCAATCTGTAAATGGCACTAATCCAGGCTCGATTGTCCAATTGATTTACAACACAGATAACAACTATTCATACTGTGAGAGATTACCCTTTAGACTCAAGTTTGACAGTTGTAA
>DIXL01000023.1 GCA_002428685.1 Cloacimonetes bacterium UBA6081
AAGAAGAGGATTCTAAGCATGCAACAACAGACAATTTGCTTCAACATTATGCCATCCGTACGGGATTATCAAGGGCTGGATTCCCGCCTCCGCGGGAACGACAACTTCAGAGCAGGTTTTAAGAGATCATACATTCAGATAGTTTTGCACTCTTCCTTCTTACCATTCCCATATCAATGCCATATCATTTTCAATATTATTGGGAATGATATGGCATTGATATGGCATTGCAAGCAAGGGTGAGGAAATATTGCATTTCGCCTCCGATAACTACTCCGGAAGCTTGCTACTGCCTGATTCACAGCAAAAAAAACTCTGGCAAAACATGAAAATAACTGGACAAAAAGGTGCCGGGCAGATTTATTGCCTGTCGGACTATGAAACAGCTCAGAAATATTGCATAGTAGAAAAATGAAATAGGGAACGATGAAGAATCCACTTTGTATGGAACAGCCAGAAATGTTAGAAAACGATGTTTTCTTTTCCCGGATTATAGCTCTTTGCCAATCCGGCTTTTATCCATTGTGCCTGTTTGGCTCGCAAACTAAGGTTCTCTATTGCGTTTTGGGGTATAGTGGCAAACTGGAAGTTTTGACCACTTCTTTCCCTCCCGGAAATAATTATTCCAGCCTGAGTGTTGAATTCCCTGCATTTCTGATTTTTGAACGCCTTTTATATGAAGAATATGGCCTTGAACCCCTTGGCCATCCCTGGTTGAAACCTGTGCGCTGTTACAAAAACAGCAGCTTAAAAACCTATCCCTTCTTTAGCAGCAAGACTCCCCTATTGCATGAAGTGGGAGTTGGCCCGGTTCATGCTGGCGTTATCGAGCCTGGTCATTTTCGCTTTAGTTGTTGTGGTGAAAAGGTGGAGTATCTGGAAATCCAGCTTGGTTACCAGCACAGAGGCGTGGAAAAGCTTTTTACCAAGGGCGATATATGGGACAAAGTTAGCTTGGCAGAAAGCATAGCCGGCGATACAGCAATTGGACATAGTCTGGCATATTGCTCTGTGGTGGAATCCCTTACGGACACGATACCGGCAGCAATGCCAGTTAGAATAATCGCATTGGAACTCGAACGCATTGCGATGCATCTTTCTGTGTTATCTGCACTTGCCGGAGATGTGGCCTATATAATGGGACAAAATCTGTTTGCAGCGTTGCGTACCACAGTCATAAATTCATCCCTTGCATTATGTGGAAGCAGATTTGGCAAAAGATGGCTGTGCCCCGGAGGAGTCAACTATGGCATCTCTGCTGCTCAGAAAGAAGCCATGCAAAATGTTTTGACTCAAGCAAAAAAACAGATTATCTTCACCGCGGAAGCCATGCTATCCGAAACCAGTGTGCTATCCCGCTTTGATGACACTGGAATTGTCTCCTCCGAACTATCACTGCTATATGGTTTTACAGGCGTTATCGCTAAAGCAGCTGGACTTGCCCTTGATGTCCGCAAAGAATTTCCGTTGATGGAAGCTGTTGATTTCATGCCTGTTACAGAATTCAGCGGTGATGTTTATGCGCGGGCCTGGGTTCGTTATAAAGAGATTATTCAATCCTTCGAAATAGTAGAAAAGCAGTTATATAATCTGCCTGATTCGTTCGATTTATGCTCCAAAATGGGAAAAGTAAAGCCAAACAACCTTGCCATTGCGATTGTGGAAGGTTTCCGGGGAAGAATTGTGCATGTGGCAAAAACTGATCAAGACAGCGAAACAGAATTTTACCGCATCTTTGATCCTTCTCTGGTAAATTGGCAGGCATTAGCCATAGCGGTGCAGGGAGAAGGTATTTCGGATTTCCCGCTATGCAACAAGAGTTTTGATTTATCCTACTGCGGGAGCGATTTGTAATGCTAAACCTGGTAAAAGCAAGGCTGGCACACGGTTATCAGGCCATTCCTAATCCTTTGAAGGCTTCCATAAACCCCGCCTTTCCTGGAGTTCCACAGTTATCGGAATCTTTAGACATGGATATGCTGAATAGCGTTTGCCCAACCAAGGCATTTTGTAACAAAGGCTTAGACTTGGGACTATGTATATTCTGTGGTGCTTGCGAAAGGAATTTTCCCCAGCAGATCAGATTTCAGCCAGATTTTCGTTTGGCTGCGGATACGCGCGAAAAACTCTTTATCCAGCCCGGTCAAAAAGACTATGTGGAAAAAGCAATTAGCAGCAAATTAGCAGGTAGATTCTGCCGTTCTTTTGCCTTGCGAAACGTTTGTGCAGGTGGATGCAATGCGTGTGAACAGGAGCTTGGGGCTTGTTCAAATGTGAATTTTGACATGGGAAGATATGGAATTGAAGTGGTAGCCTCACCCCGCCATGCTGATGCTTTGATTTTAACCGGGCCGATAACGACCAACATGGCTTATGCCTTAAACGAGACCTGGAAGGCTATTCCAGAGGCAAAACTGCTAATTCTGAACGGAGCTTGCGCCATCAGCGGAGGCTTGTTTGCAGGTAGTGAAACCATAGACCGTTCCTTTTTAGATGAGCACAAACCTGTTCTTTTCATTCCCGGTTGCCCTGCTCATCCACTTAGTATAATTCACGGCTTGGCCAGCCTGATGGGGCAAAAATGAACGTAGGTTTTATTATTCTGCTGTTAGCACTGCTGCCTGCTTTGTTTAAGCGTTCTGGTTGGTTTACCGCACTGTGGATTGCTGCTTCGCTGGTTTTGGGTTATGACTATGCCCGTGTGTTTTTTGGCAATGATAGCTATAGTTATCTGCTATCAACTCCCGGGATGTTGGGTGTAATTCCACTTGGGTTGAACAAGTTATCGGCCTTCTTTGGGCTTATCTTTTCCTTGGGTTTGCCGTTGGGAATACTCTACGGACATTTTTATCTGAAACAACATCACAGCATCGGCATAAGCTCTCATCTTTTCTGGTTGGGCGTGATGGGAATTTCCATGCATGGGTTATTGTGGATGCAGCATAGCGTTTTGTTTTTTATGTTTTGGGAACTAATGAGCCTGTCATCCTTTTTCTGCGTGATTCAAGACCGTTCTCACAGCTTGAAAGCCGGGCTGAACTATCTGATAACCATGCAGATTGGTGCGGCTTTTTTGATTGCGGGGTTTGCCCTAAACTATTTGCATAGCGGAAGTTTTGATTTTAGTCATTTTGCGGGAATGGGCAGATTGCCCTTGATGCTGCTGTTGATAGGTTTTGCCTTTAAAGCAGGATTCTTTCCATTCTATTCATGGTTGCCTCAGGCTCATCCGGTTGCCCCATCACATGTTTCGGGAATCATGAGCGGACTGATGATAAAAACTGGTCTTTATGGCATTATAGCCCTTATTAGTTGCAATCAATTTACCCTTGCCGAAATTGCCATATTTGCCTTGATTGGCTTGTTATCTGCCTTTTTGGGAGTAATTCACTGCTTGGTGGAAAGCAATCTGAAAAGTGCTTTGGCCTATTCTTCCATAGAAAACATGGGAATAATCGGCTTGGGACTTTGTATTGGTTTGTTGGGCAAGCTGACCGGCCATCCTGTTATGCAAACTCTTGGTTTTGTAGGTGCTATGCTTCACACCCTGTTTCATAGTATATTTAAACCTCTCTTGTTCTATCTTTCCGGCAATGTTTTATGCGCAACCGGAACCTTGAATATTGACGAGTTGGGTGGATTGAAAAAGAAATTGCCCGTTACAGCCAAGTTGTTTTTACTGGGTGTATTAGCCATCTCAGCTTTGCCTTTGGGAAATGGCTTCATCAGTGAATTTGCCATACTGATGGGATCATTCAATGGTTTGCAAAACGCCAGTTTGCCAGCCTTGATTATAAGTATCAGCATTTTAGCTGGAATTACATTTGTAGGTGCCTTAGCACTGATCGCTTTCACCAAATTATATGCCATCATCTTTCAAGGTGAAGCAAGAAGTAGTAAGACCATAGCTGCAAAAGAAAGCGGAATAGGGATGCTGGTTTCGCCTATAATCCTGGGATTTCTGGTTCTGCTTACCGGCATTTTTGGGAATCTTGCTTTGTGGTTCATAAGACCTGTGCTAGGCTGGATGAATCTTGATCCCCGCATTATTAACAGTAACTTAGGCCTCCATTATCAGTCCTTTACCGTGGTTTTCAGTATTCTATTATTGCTTATGGGCTTATTGTGGCTGATTCGCAGATTATACGTTAAAGAGCAAACCAATCCCACTTGGGGCTGTGGCTACCATTTGCCAAATCCAAAGATGCAGTACAGTTCCATGGCCTACGTTCAGCCCTTGGAGTATTTCCTGAAGCCATTTATCCTGATTCCCCACAAGCGAGAGCTGGATAACGCGGCTTTTCCAAAGTCTTTGCAATACTCGGAAGAGCTGAAAGATTTCCTTTTCAGTTTAGTAATTTTGCCTCTTACTAAGATGATAGACAGATTCTTAAAATTGTTCAATAAAATTCATGATGGCAAAACCAGCAGCTATATTGCCTATAGTCTTGGCTTTTTAGTTTTAATGTTAATCTGGGTTTTACGAGTAGCCAAATGATTGTGAACCTCATTGCACTTATCTTTTTGCCCTTGTTGCTACCTGGAATAATAAACAAAACCAAGGCAATTATGGTGGGACGGAAAGGTCAAAGCCTTTTACAGCCGTTGTTTAATGTTGTCAAGCTGTTGCAAAAAGGCGAAGTTCTCAGTCAAACTGCCGGCAGCATTACCCAATATGCGCCCATTTTAGCACTATCTGCTACAGTTTGTTCAGCCCTGTTTATCCCTTTTTTTAGCCGGAATCCCATTATCGGTTTTAAAGGAGATTTCCTCCTGTTTATTTATCTCTTAGCTCTGGCCAAGGGTGTAATGGCCTTAGCTGCCATGGATAGCGGCAGCAGTTTTGAGGGAATGGGCACCAGCCGTGAAATGAGTTACACGGCCTTTTTGGAACCAGCTTTCATGCTTGTAATTGCCTCTCTGATCTATGGTGGAAAGCTGCTGCCGATGGCAGAGATGTTTTCGCGGCACAGCATAGATTTTAATGAGATCTGGAGCCTTATCGTGGCAATCATGACCGCTATGGCTTTGTTTATAATGCTTTTGGTAGAAGCTGCACGGGTGCCCTTTGATGACCCCAACACACATTTGGAACTAACTATGATTCACGAGGTTATGGTACTGGACTACAGCGGATTCTCTTTGGCATTAATCCACTACTCTGCCTCACTTAAAATGCTGATCTATGCATCTTTGATTGCGCATTTGCTGCTTCCCCCCAATATTTACCTGACTCCTCTGTTTTATATTGCCGCCCTTATTATAATAGCCGTTTCAATAGGAATTTTGGAAAGCCTGATGGCCAGATTCCGAATGAACCGCAACTTGGAACTTGTCCTGGTGCCTGTCTCTATTTCACTCTTGGTAATGGCAGCATTGATAGCCAGAAATGTGGGAGGCTGGTGATGTTGGAAATTTTGGTTTTGTTGTTTGGGCTTAGCTTGTTATTTGCTTCTGTAACCAATATGCTTTCTTCCTTAATCCGCATTTTAATGGCGCAGGGATTAATCTTGTTTGCCATTACGCTGTTAAAAACCACGCAGCTCAATTGGTTCAGCTTTTCCTTTATTGCGCTGGAAACCCTGATTTTTAAGGCGATTATTATCCCCTGGTTTATCAGCGACACAATCAGGAAAAATCAAACCCATCGCGAGGTGGAAGCCAGCGTATCCAATTTCTTTTCCCTGGCCATCATGAGCTTTATCTTTGTTTTCAGTTTTGCTCTGGCTGTGTATTCTCAAACCAGATCCACCAAACTCTTTCCCCTGGAATTCGGGATCGCCTTTGCCACCATCTTAAAGGGTATATTTATCATTATAGCCAATAAAAAGCTGATAACTCATCTGGTTGGCTATTTAATTCTGGAAAATGGTGTTTTTTTGCTATCGCTATCGGCTGGAAGCCACTTACCCTACATCGTAAATCTGGGTGTTTCCATGGACATCATGATCTCCATTATGATCGCTGTGCTTTTCATCAACCGCATCAAGTCCACTTTTGATGATGCCGATAGCCCCACTACCCTAAAGGAGTAAAGATGCCCTGGCTGCTATTTGTCTATCCATTTCTGGCTGCGATTGTAGTGCTTACAATTAAACAACAGAAGAATCTGGACAAGCTGATAATCGTGCATGCTGTTTTGCAGCTTGGGGTAGGAATTGCAGGTTATCTAAATCGTAGCTATTTAGCTCACATGGACAATCTGGGTTTGCTGGTTTTCCTGATTACTTCCACCTTATACCTCGCGGTTGCACTTTACCGCTTTGGGACAGAACCAAATGCCCCCATAAAAAACTACCGTATTCATACGATATGCCTGATGTTTTTTGTGGCCGCCATGGATGGAGCGTGTTTGGCACAGGACTTGGGACTCATCTGGATTTTTGTGGAAGCCACAACCCTGGCTTCGGCTATGTTGATTAGTTTTGAACACTATAAATCATCTTTGGAAGCAGCCTGGAAATATTTGTTCATCTGCTCAGTTGGTATCGCTCTTGCTTTTGTTGGCATCCTGCTGTTGGTTATTGCGCAACCAGAGTATGCCAGTTTGAATGTAGATAACATGGTGGCCGGAGTGAAGCATATTTCTCCCTTCTGGCTAAAAATGGCTTTTGTTTTTATAATGGTTGGTTTTGGCACCAAGATTGGCCTTGCACCACTTCATTTTTGGTTACCCGATGCGCATTCAGAGGCTCCGGCACCAATTTCTGCATTGCTTTCTGGAGCTTTGCTAAACACAGCCCTGATTCCTGTTTTACGCATAAACAAGCTTATGCAAGCTGCCGGCTTGGGAGCCCTTGCCCAGCAGGTTTACCTGTTTATGGGTTTTCTTTCCATCTTCATTGCGGCTGTTTTTATCTTAAAATCACAGAATTATAAGCGGGTATTAGCCTATTCATCTATTGAAAACATGGGGATTATTATGCTTGCCTTTGGGGCAGGTGGCACTGCAATTTATGCCGGTCATCTGCATATTTTGGGGCATTCACTAATTAAAGCTGCCTTCTTTTTAACCGCCGGTAATATTGTAAGCATCTACCACGATAAACAATGGCGAAACGTATCTGGTTTATTGGAAAACAACAAACCAAGCGGTTGGTTATGGTTGATAGCTTTTGCCTTTATTATCGGCATGCCTCCTTCTCCCCTGTTTTATAGTGAATTTAAAATTGCCACTGCCTTAATTCAAAACGGTCATTATTTTGGTTTTACCGCATTCATGATACTTTTGGCCATTATTGCCTGGGCAATTGGCCGGGTAAGCCTACAAATTACGATGGGCACCGGAACACAAGCAACCAGGCTAAAAAAAGGCATGATTATTGCGCCTGCAATGCTGCTTGTTCTTGCTGCAATTATTGGAGTCTGGCTGCCAGTTCTGAACCTGCCCTAATTATAGCTGTATCCGAGAGATGAAGTTTAATCCCTGTGCAGAATGTGACAAAGCTCCTTGTTCTATCTGGTTGGCTACCCGAAATCCCGACATCAGCGATGAGGAATTTGACGCTGATATCAACAACAGAATTAAGAACCTGTCCAATATATAAGCTTTGACTTCGCAGCAAATTCTGTCGTTCCCGCGGAGGCGGGAATCCAGCCCTTTAAAATCCCGTAGGGATGACACAAAATGAGCAGGCAGTTACTTGTATTATCTGCGCTCCTCCAGAGCTATTTCAATGGCTGGATTCCCGCCTCCGCGGGAAAGACAGTGTGTTTTTACGGCAGAAGATACTTGAAAAAATACTACCTGAATTTCACTTATTTTGCCTTGATACGTTTTTTTTTATTGACGTAATTGAGTCCTTCGGATTTAATGACACAAAGAAGAATAGCGAGGTTATTATGAAAGGAAGAGTTAAGTGGTTTAACAAAAATAAAGGTTATGGCTTTATTATTACGGAAGAAAACAAGGAATACTTCGTCCATTGGAAATCCATCGTTACCAATTCCCCCCGGGAATTGAAAGTGCTGGAACAGGACGAGTTTGTAACTTTTGACCTGATGGAAACCGACAAAGGCGTTCAGGCGATAAACATCATCCGGGTAAATCCATAAGCTTATTTACTCTGGTAAACTTCATTCAGGGGTAAGAGCCGGCTGAGCTTGCTTTTACCCTTTTTTAGTTGCTAATATTATTATGCCCTATCTACCTATTTGTCAAGCTGATTTACATGAGCGCAACTGGGACTATCTGGACATCATTATCGTCAGTGGTGATGCCTATGTAGATCATCCCAGTTTTGCTGCTGCCATCATAGGCCGTGCTTTGGAAGCTGCAGGCTTCAGGGTTGGCATCATTGCCCAACCGGATTGGAACAGTGATTCCGATTTCATGGCCTTAGGCAAACCGCATTTGTTTTTTGGCATTTCGGCAGGAAACATGGATTCCATGGTGAACCACTACACAGCCCAACGAAAACTGCGGCACGATGATGCCTACAGCCCCGATGCTGTTTTTGGCAAACGCCCCGACCGCGCCAGCATCATCTATACAAATATCCTGAAGCGTCTCTACAAAGGAACGCCGGTGGTTTTGGGAGGGATAGAAGCCTCTTTGCGCCGCATTGCACATTACGATTATTGGCAGGACAAGGTGCGCAACAGCATCCTCAGCGATGCCAAGGCAGATATCCTGATCTACGGCATGGGTGAACGGCCTGTAATTGAGCTTGCTCAAAGGCTTGCAAGCGGAATAAAGGTGCATGAGATACAAGATTTACTTTCAAGCGTGGTGTTTGCCTCAAATCCTCCTCCCCACGATGCCACGAAACTACCCCAGTCAGAATTGTGCAAGGATAAGGATAATTTTTTACAAATGACGCAGCAGTTTGTGGCCTCCAGCAATTCCGAAACCCTGTATCAAAAAACTGCCGGACGATGGCTAAAACATAACCCCCCTGCGCAAGAGCTTAGCACCAGGGAACTTGATGCCATATACAATTTGCCTTTCGAATATTCTCCCCATCCGGTGTATCAGGGACATCCCATTCCGGCTTTTGTGCAAATCAAGGATTCTATAACCTCTCACCGTGGCTGTTATGGAGGCTGTAATTTTTGTGCCATTTCCTGTCATCAGGGCAGAAAGATCCAATCCCGCTCAGAGCTGTCAATTGTCCGTGAAGCAAAAAGGCATAAGGGCACTATTTCCGATGTGGGTGGCCCTACGGCAAATATGTTTGCCTCAAGGTGCAAGCACGGTTTTCCGGATAGCTGCAAACGCCGTTCCTGCCTGTTTCCGTCTTTGTGCCCAAATCTGGAAATTCACCCTGAAAAGCAGCTAAGCGTTTTGGACAGTATCTGCCGGCTACCGAATATCAAACATGTTTTCATTGCTTCCGGCATCAGACACGATATGGCTGTTTCGGATGACAAGTATATCGCAGCTTTGGTGAAAAACTATACCGGTGGAAGGCTGAAACTGGCTCCCGAACACGTTGTCCCCAAAGTCCTAAGGCTGATGGGAAAACCTGATATCAGCAGCTATGAAACCTTTTGCCAAAAGTATTACACCACGGCTAAAAGCCTGGGGTTAAAACGCCAAATCATCCCTTATTTAATCATGGGACATCCGGGAACCACTATGGAAGATGCCATGGAACTGCGCAATTGGCTGCTAAAGCATAAAATCCGGGTGGAACAAGTGCAGGAATTCACCCCTACTCCCATGAGTATTTCCACCTGCATGTTCTACACCGGAAGGGATTTTGACAGCGGTGAACCTATAGAAATCCCAAGTCAGGGACAGATTCGCAAACAAAAAGAACTGATTCTTAGCTTAAGAATACCACTCCATAAGCCGTCAAAATGATAAACCTACCCGCTTATCTTGTTCTCTAACAATCTGATAACCACATTCTCGCTCCATTCTAGTGTCTTGTCAGGCCAGTTCTGACCTTGTCGTTCCCGCGGAGGCGGGAATCCAGCCCAGAAAAGCTCTGGAAGAGCGGTAGATAATATAGTACTTGCCTCAACATTTTGTGTCATCCCTACGGGAATATTAAGGGCTGGATTCCCGCTTCCGCGGGAACGACATTGCTGTTATGACATATGGAACCTGACAAGACACTAGTGTTGTGTCAAACTTAGTATGTCGCAAATAGTATTGATAGGGGTAGGGGAGTTATCCATTACTGGCTCCCCTCCCTCCGAACCGTACGTGCGGTTTTCCCGCATACGGCTCTCCAGAAAACAGGTTACTCATTTAAGAGAC
>DIXL01000100.1 GCA_002428685.1 Cloacimonetes bacterium UBA6081
AAAGGCAGAAACGACTCCACACCACACATCATCATCCCATCACATCATCACCCCATCACATCATCACCCCATCACCCTTAGAAAGTATTTGACAGAAAGTGAGCTGTAAATTTGTTAGCGTCTTCAGTGAGAGATCACGAATTATAGAGTGAATCCAAAAAGGTATTGACAGAATAAGGTGCCTAAAATTTGATGGCAAAACATGCTGCCGATGTAGCTCAAAGGTAGAGCAATTGATTTGTAATCAATAGGTTGGGGGTTCAATTCCCTTCATCGGCTCCAGCGAATATTGATAGTGGAGAGGTTCCCGAGCGGCCAAAGGGAACAGACTGTAAATCTGTCGTCAGACGACTTCGGAGGTTCGAATCCTCCCCTCTCCACCATGAGTTTAGAGTAAAGCCTAAAGCGGGAGTAGCTCAGTTGGCTAGAGCATCAGCCTTCCAAGCTGAGGGTCGCGGGTTCGAACCCCGTTTCCCGCTCCAAAGATTGTGGATGCAAGCTCAAGTAGCTCAGTAGGTAGAGCACCTCCTTGGTAAGGAGGAGGTCACCGGTTCGAGTCCGGTCTTGAGCTCCACCCTTTTTAGAAATGTGAGCCAGTTTGCCATTTTTCGTGGTATGTGGATCACGGACGAACCTGGAAATAGGGGGATTATACCCTCAGATTTCTCATTATATTAAAGCTAAATAAACACGACGTGGACTGAAAAAGTCCAGGAGGAACAATGGCAAAAGAGAAATACGTACGTAACAAACCACACCTAAACGTGGGTACGATCGGTCATATTGACCACGGCAAGACCACGCTGACCGCAGCGATAACTTTGTATTTAAGTAAGAAAGGCGGCGCTAAATTCCGTTCATTCGATAGTATTGACAATGCACCGGAAGAAAAAGCCCGCGGTATAACCATTGCCACCGCACACGTGGAATATGAATCTGACAAACGCCATTATGCTCACGTCGATTGCCCCGGCCATGCTGACTACATCAAGAACATGATTACCGGTGCAGCTCAGATGGATGGTGCCATCGTTGTGGTAAGTGCTTATGACGGCCCTATGCCCCAGACTCGTGAGCACATTTTGCTTGCCCGTCAGGTTGGCGTTCCAGCCATCGTTGTGTTCATGAACAAGTGCGACCTGGTAGATGATGAAGAACTGCTTGACCTTGTGGAAATGGAAGTTCGTGAGCTTCTGGACAAGTATGAATTCCCCGGCGACGAAATTCCTGTGATCCGCGGTTCTGCCCTAAAGGCTTTGAATGGCGATCCGGAAGGTGAAGCCCAGATTCAAGCTCTGGTTGACGCAATTGACAATTACATTCCGCTACCGGAACGAGCCACAGACAAACCCTTCCTGCTTCCCGTGGAAGACGTTTTCAGCATTCCCGGCCGTGGCACAGTTGCCACCGGTCGTGTGGAACGTGGTGTCATTAAAATTCAGGACAAAGTGGAGCGCGTTGGAATTCGTGAAACCGTGGAAACCACTTGCACCGGCGTGGAAATGTTCCGCAAGTTATTGGATGAGGCTCAGGCTGGAGACAATGTTGGTCTGCTGCTGCGCGGCTTTGCCAAAACTGATGTGGAACGCGGTATGGTGCTTGCCAAACCGAAATCCATCAAACCACACACCAAGTTTATCGGCCAAACCTATGTGCTTACAAAAGACGAAGGTGGACGCCACAAACCTTTCCAAACCGGATACCGTCCTCAATTCTATTTCCGCACCACCGACGTTACCGGCAGCCTCACCCTTCCCGAAGGCGTGAAAATGGTTATGCCCGGTGACAACGTGGAAATTCAGGCTGAACTGATTACCCCCATCGCCATGGAACAGGGTTTGCGCTTCGCTATCCGCGAAGGTGGACACACCATCGGCAGCGGCGTGGTTTCCAGCGTTATAGAGTAAGCCGACGGATAAACGACGATGAGAGACATTATAATTCTTGCCTGCGAAGATTGCAAGAACCGCAATTATACTACGACACGCAACAAACGCAAGCATCCGAACAGAATGGAGCTGAAAAAATTCTGCCCAAGCTGCCGGAAACACACAGTTCACAAACAGCGCTAAGCGCAAGATAGCAAAAAATAGATGTTGCGCAGGACAGTAGTTCAACTGGTAGAGCACCGGTCTCCAAAACCGGGGGTTGCGGGTTCGATTCCTGCCTGTCCTGCCACAACAATTGGGTTGCCGAATTCCGCTTCGGCAATAGTGAAGAATCGGAATTCTTCACCCNNAATTCTTCACCCCAATGGGAAGCCGAATTCCGCTTCGGCTGCATGAATAATATAATGGAAGAAAAGTAATGAAGTTCGAGAAGATAAATCGCTTTTTCCGCGATGTTCGCTCTGAGATGAAGTGCGTAAGCTGGCCAAATAAGGCTGATTTGAAAGAAGGCACCATAGTGGTTATTGTGATGTCGTCTATCGTGGCAATATTTTTATCGTTGGTAGATTTTGGATTTACCAAGATAGTAGAGCTTGTATTCTAAAGGAATAGGAAGATACGAATGAAGTGGTATGTAATTCATACCTACTCCGGCCACGAAAACAAAGTGAAGACCGCCATCGAAAAGGGTCTGGCTGGTTCCGAGATGGAGCAGCTTATCGGCCGATTGCTGGTTCCCGTTCGCAAAACTTTTATCATTCGGGAAGGCAAGAAAATAGAGCGAGAGAAGAAACTTTTTACTTCCTATGTAATATTGGAAGCAGAGATGACTGCCGAACTGAAAACCTATGTGCTTGGAATTGCCGGAGTAACCAGTTTTCTGGGAATTGGCAAAGAGCACAAAGAGCCGGTGGCATTATCTCAGGAAGAGGTGGATCGCCTATTGGGGATTACCAATCCAGACCGAGACATGAAAACCTTCTCCTTTATGCCGGGAGATATGGTTAAAGTTATTTCCGGGCCATTTTCCGAATTTGAAGGCCTGGTGCAAAAGACCACTGAAGACGGTAACAAACTGGTTATAGATGTAACTGTGTTTGGCCGCAGAACCCCTGTTGAACTGAACGCCAGTCAGGTGGAAATAATCAAGAAATAAAGACAAGAAGATAGAGGTAAGAAAAATGGCCAAACCAAAAGATGCCGTAGTTACTATTAAACTGCAACTTCCCGCCGGAAAGGCAACACCTGCTCCGCCGGTTGGTCCTGCCCTTGGTCAGGCAGGTGTAAACATCCCGGAATTTTGCCGTCAGTTTAACGAAAAGACTGCCGATCAGCCTGGAATGGTATTTCCGGTGCTTATATATGTGGCAAAGAATAAATCGTTTACATTTGAAATTAAAACCCCCCCGGCTGCTATCCTGATTAAAAAAGAAGCTGGCCTTGCCACCGGCAGTGCCACTCCCAACAAAGTGAAAGTTGGCAAAATCAATCAAGAGCAGCTGAAGAATATAGCACAACTTAAAATCCAGGACATGAATTGCAATTCCCTTGAATCCGCTATGAGTATGATCGCTGGAACTGCACGAAGCATGGGTGTAACCGTAGAGGACTAATGCTTCGAGGTGCAGGAGATAGTATTCATAAGGAGAGTCAATGAAACATAGTAAAAGGTATAACGTTGCCTACACGATGTTCGACCGCCAAAAGAGATTTGATCTCGCAGAAGCACTCAAACTATTGAAGTCGTTACCGGCTTCCAAGTTTGACGAGACTGTGGAGCTTCATTTCAATCTTGGCGTAGATCCTCGTAAAGCCGATCAGCAGATCCGCAACTCGTTGGTTTTACCACATGGAACAGGTAAGATTATGCGCGTT
Source organism: Cloacimonetes bacterium UBA6081 (assembly GCA_002428685.1). Taxonomy (GTDB): domain Bacteria; phylum Cloacimonadota; class Cloacimonadia; order Cloacimonadales; family Cloacimonadaceae; genus Cloacimonas. The sequence continues at coordinate 3,765 of DIXL01000100.1, forward strand.
TTGGTGTTCGCCGAAGGCGATAAGGCAGATGAGGCCAGACAAGCTGGCGCTGATTACGTAGGTGTGGACGATTTGATGGAAAAGATCTCGGCCGGATGGTTCGATTTTGACGTCGTGATCTCCACCCCCAATTTAATGGGACGAATCGGTAAACTGGGACGCGTTTTAGGCCCCAGAGGATTAATGCCAAACCCCAAAGTGGGAACGGTTACAATGGACGTAACCAAAGCTGTGGAAGAAGCCAAAGGTGGAAAGGTTACTTATCGTGTAGACAAGTTTGCCAATCTGCATGTTCCGGCTGGAAAACTAAGCTTTGAAGAGGATAAGCTGCGGGAAAACCTGAAAGCCATCCTTGCCGCTGTAATTAAAGAAAGACCCGCTACACTGAAGGGTGTATTTATTAAGAGCATAACCCTCTGCACGACAATGGGTCCCGGCATCAAAATTCAGGTCGCAAGCGCAACCTTGGAAGCAAAGAGCTAAGGGAGTATTAAGCATGGTTCAAAATGTTAAGTATGACATTGTAAAGGACTTGACAGACAGATTAAGTGGCGCAAAAGCGATCGTACTGGTGGATTATAAGGGAATAAACATCGAGCAAGTGAATCAATTGCGCAACCGCTTCAGAAACAGTCAAGTGGACTACTTTGTCCAAAAGAATACCCTGATCAAAATCGCACTGCATGGGATGGGTATTACCGAATTAGATTCTTACCTAACGGGTCCATCCGCAGTGGCCGTGTGCAAACTGGATGAAGTTTCGCCCGCCCGCGAACTCGTTAAATTCTTGAAAGAAGTGATGGAAGACAAAAAATTCCCTTCGTTCAAAGTTGGCTACGTGGCAGGACACGTGTTCAGTGCTGCTGAACTGACCACTTTGGCAAAACTTCCATCCCGTGAAGAATTGCTTGCGAAAGTGCTTTGTGGCTTCAATGCCCCAATCACAAACTTCGTAGGCGTATCACAAGGAATCATCCGCAAATTTGTTTATGCGCTTGATGCCATAGTAAAAAAACAAGCTGAAGCCAGCTAAAAAAATTATTCATATATCCGATGGAGGAACAATGTCCGATAAAAAGAAACAAGTGATTGATCTGGTAAAAGAGATGACAGTTCTGGAACTCTCTGAACTGGTGAAAGAAATGGAAGAGATATTTGGCGTTTCTGCCGCTGCTCCCGTAGCTGCATTTGCCGCTCCTGCCGGCGCTGCTGATGGTGCCGCCAAAGAAGAACAGACAGAATTTGACGTAATCCTGGCAAATGCCGGAGACAAGAAAATCAACGTGATTAAAGTTGTCCGCGAGATCACCAAACTTGGTTTGAAAGAAGCAAAAGACCTGGTTGATGGTGCTCCCAAACTGGTTTCTGAAAAGGTTAGCAAAGAAGAAGCTGAAGCTACCAAGAAGAAACTTGAAGAAGCCGGCGCAACTGTCGAAGTCAAATAGCTGCCTATCAGTATTGATAAAGGTCCAAAAAAAGTCCGTGAGGGCTTTTTTTGGACTAATTTCGCAAGAAAAGACGCCTGAAAACAGCTTGAAAAACAGCTTGTTTTACAACTTATATAAAACAGTAGCCATGCCGCATGAAGCGTGAAAACAGAACCAGTAACAATAAGAGCCAAAATGTTGGTTTACAAAACCTAAAAGGAGAGAGCTTTTGAGAAAGGTCAAAAGTTATTCCCGAATATCCGGAAGATTCGCCGAACTTGGTATCCCCGAAGTAGAGATACCAAATCTTCTGGCTATGCAAGTGGATTCTTTTAACGATTTTCTGCAAAAGGATATCCACCCGCAACGCAGAGAAAAACGAGGTCTGCAAGCCGTATTCGAAACTGTGTTTCCGCTGGAAGATACTAAAGGTAACTTCCTGCTGGAATTCATTGAATACAATGTGTTGCAAGAAAAGTATTCTATTGATGAATGCCGCGAAAGAAACCTGTCCTATCAGGCACCGTTAAAAGCAAAAATGCGCCTGAGCGTATTCGAAAACAACGAAGGTGTACGTGAACACAAGGACACCCTGGAACAAGATGTGTTTCTGGGTGAAATTCCTTTGGTTACCGAACAAGGCACTTTTATTGTAAACGGCGCAGAAAGGGTGATTATTTCGCAGTTACAACGTTCTCCAGGAGTGTTCTTTTCCGAAGAAAAGCACCCCAGCGGCAAAACCCTATACTCTGCCAAGGTTATCCCTTACAATGGATCCTGGTTGGAATTTGACATAGACATCCACGATGTGATGTTTGTGCATATTGACAAACGCCGGAAGCTTCCGGTTACCACTTTGCTACGCGCCATAGGCATTGGTTCCAATGCGGAACTGCGTAAAACCTTTTATAAATCCGAAGTCTTATCTCTAAAAGCAGCCAAAAACAGACATCTTTACACCGCTATCTTAGAGCCTGGTAATCCCGAACCTATTGCTGAAGCAAATGAGCAGGTAACAGACTCCCTGATTAAGTTTTTGGAAGACAAGAAGATCACAAAGGTGGAAGTGATTGATTATGATTTTGAGATTGCCCGTAAGGTTTTGGAAAACACCTTGGGCAAAGACCCCACTGCAAATACTGAAGAAGCCCTCAAGAAGATTTACAGCTTGATCCGCCCCGGTGAAGATGCACCTGTGGAAGCTGCCAGGCAACTGGTGGACAGGATGTTCTTCAATGAAAAACGTTACAACCTGGGTGAAGTGGGACGCTATAAAATAAACACACGTTTGGGGATCGAAGTAGATCCAAAAACCATGACTTTAACCGTTGAAGACTTTGTGTATATCTTTAAAACCCTAATCAATATCTATCACGATGATGATGAAATTGATGATATTGACAATTTAGCCAATCGCAGAGTCCGCACAGTTGGAGAGCTTTTACAAGAACAATATACATCCGGCTTGTCCATGGTGGCCAGGATTATTCAGGAACGCATGGCAATATCCAATATAGACGAAATAACCGTCCATGACCTGGTGAATAGCAATGCTTTGATTTCTGTAGTGCAATCCTTCTTTTTAACCGGCCAGCTATCACAATTTATGGAGCAGACCAATCCCCTGGCTGCTTTGCGTCATAAACGTGCCTTTTCTGCATTAGGTCCTGGTGGTTTAACCAGAGACCGCGCAGGATTTGAAGTTCGTGACGTCCATGCTTCGCATTATGGCCGCGTTTGCCCTATTGAAACTCCGGAAGGACCAAACATTGGTCTGATAGTTTCACCTGCCATATACTCTCGCATCAATCGCCTCGGATTTATAGAAACCCCATACCGCAAGGTTTTGGATGGGTATGTAACCGATGATTATATATACATGGACGCCGCTCAGGAAGAGAAATACATTATTGCCCAAAGCGATGTGCATTTGGATGACAATCGCCGCATAACCGACGAAATAATCTTTGCCCGTGAACGCGGAGACTTTTTGCAAGTAAGCCCCAAAGAAGTGCAATTTATGGACGTGGCTCCGCAACAAATGGTTTCGGTGTCTGCTGCCATGATTCCCTTTTTGGAGCATGACGATGCCAACCGAGCCTTGATGGGTTCCAATATGCAGCGTCAGGCTGTTCCGCTAATCAATCCTCAGGCTCCTTTGGTGGGAACAGGTATGGAAAAGATAGCCTCTATGGATACTTCCTCCATCGCTGTAGCTCCCTATGAAGGCATAGTAACCAATGTAACCTCTGCATATATAGACCTTAAACCAATAAACGAGAAAGACGAAGCCTTTTACCTATCCACCGGTAACCGCATCGAACTGAAGAAGTTTGTGCGCACCAATCAGGATACCTGTAATAACCAGCGTCCTGTGGTTCGGATTGGCGATACGGTAAAAAAAGGACAGCCTGTATCCGATGGAGCTTGCGTGGAAGATAACCGCCTGGCATTGGGAACAAATATGCTGGTTGCCTTTATGCCATGGTATGGCTATAACTACGAAGATGCTATTATCATCAGTGAAAAAGTTGCCCGCGAAGACACTCTGACCTCCATTTACATAGAAGAAATGGAAGTTTTGGTGCGCAATGTTAAAAACGGCCGGGAAGAATTGGCTTATGACATACCAAACGTTCCGGCCCAAGCTCTTAGAAACCTTGATAAAACGGGTATTATAAGGGTTGGAAGCGTTATCCATGCAGGTGACGTGATTGTGGGAAAAGTAACTCCCAAGAGCATAGAGATAGACCCTTCTCCGGAAGAAAATCTGATGCGTGCCTTGTTTGGCGACAGGGCAGGAGACTTTACCAACAGTTCCTTAAAAGCCAAACCCGGTATGGAAGGCGTAGTTATTGATGTAAAGGTGTTCTCCCGTCTGGAAGAAGGCAGCGATCTGGAAGACGAAAATGACGATAAGATACAGAAGTTGAAAGCCGATCTGGCTCTACGCCGTAAAAAAGTGGAAGAGTTCAAAGAAGAAAAGCTTTCTACCATTCTAATCGGTCAGATAGCAAAAACCATTTGGGACGAAAAGAGCAATACACCTTTTATCGCACCCGGAAAAAAGATTTATAAAGAAGACATTAAACGTATAAACTTCAAGAAGCTTGATCTGGATGTGGAACTGGTGGAAAGTAGAGAAACTAACGACTATATCTACTCCCAGATAGCTTTAAAGATAAAACAATCGCTGGAACAAAGCGACAATGTTTATAAAAAACAACGTGAACGAATTAAACATGGTGATGAGCTGCAATATGGAGTTCGCAAAATGGTTAAAGTTTACGTTGCCAAGAAGCGGAAAATTGAGGTTGGAGACAAAATGGCCGGACGCCATGGTAACAAAGGCGTTATTTCCATTGTTGCACCCATTGCCGATATGCCCTTCCTGGAAGACGGAACCCCGGTGGATATCGTTTTGAATCCCTTGGGCGTGCCCTCACGTATGAATATTGGCCAGATTATGGAAACACATTTGGGCATGGCTGCCAGAACTTTGGGTTTCGAAGTGGAAACACCTATCTTTGATGGTGCCACAAACGAAGACATCCGGGCAGAACTGAAAGCTGCCGGACATGCAGAAGACGGTAAAAGTACCTTATATGATGGTAAATCCGGCGAACCTTTCAAGGAACGCGTAACGGTTGGCGTGATCTATATGATGAAGCTAAACCACTTGGTTGCTGATAAGATGCATGCCCGTTCCACAGGACCCTATTCACTTATTACGCAGCAACCTTTGGGCGGAAAAGCTCAGCATGGTGGTCAACGTTTGGGAGAAATGGAAGTGTGGGCCTTGGAAGCTTATGGCGCAGCTCATCTTTTGGAAGAAATGCTTACCATTAAAAGTGATGATGTGGATGGCCGTAACAATGCCTTCAAAGCCATCACCCGTGGCGAAAATCCACCCCCTCCTGGTGTGCCGGAATCATTTAATGTGCTTACCAGTGAGCTAAAATCCCTCGGCTTTGATATTGAATTTATCAAAGAAGAAGAGAATAAGTAGAAGGAGAGATAAGCGCAATGAAAGATACAAGACGTGAAATCCGCCCGAACGAGTATGATGCTGTGCGCATCAGGATTGCCTCTCCCGAAACAATTATGACAGAATGGTCGCATGGTGAGGTAACCAAACCGGATACATTGAACTATCGCACCTTGAAACCAGAAAAAGATGGTCTTTTTTGCGAACGCATCTTTGGCCCGGAAAGGGACTACGAATGCGCTTGCGGTAAATATAAAAAGAAACGGTTTCAAGGCACAGTATGCGATCGCTGTAATGTGCTGGTAACCACCTCCAGAGTCCGCAGAACCCGCATGGGTCATATTGACCTGGCTGTCCCCATTGCCCATATCTGGTTTGTGAAAAGTGCTCCCAGCAAAATAGGAACTATCTTGGATATGACTGTGAAAGACCTGGAGCGTGTACTTTATTACGAATCATTTATTGTTATTGATCCGGGCGATAGCCCCTACGAAAAGATGGAACTGCTGGAAGTGGATGAATACTACGAGATAAAAGATAAGGTGGGGGATAATTTCCTTGCTCTTATGGGTGCTGAGGCTATCAAAGAACTGCTGGCTCGCATCAATTTAAAAAACGATGCTTTGGACTTGCGGACCCGCCTCAAATTTGAAGAATCAGCCCTGCGTAAGCAGAAACTGATTAACAAATTAAAAATCGTGGACGCATTTATAAAAAGTGGCAACAAGCCCGAATACATGATTCTGGAAGCTTTACCAGTTTTACCACCTACCCTTAGACCCTTGGTTCCCTTGGAAGGTGGACGCTTTGCCACAGCAGACTTTAACGATCTTTACCGGAGGGTCATCACCCGTAATAACCGCTTGAAGGGGTTATTGGAAATCCGCGCCCCTGAAGTGATTCTTCGCAATGAAAAACGTATGTTGCAGGAAGCTGTGGATGCTCTGATAGACAACAGCCGCAAAGCACGTCCAGTGCGTGGACGTGGAAACCGCCCCCTCAAATCGCTTACCGATCAATTGAAGGGTAAGCAGGGACGCTTTCGTCAAAACCTATTGGGTAAACGTGTTGATTATTCGGGACGTAGCGTTATTACGGTTGGTCCCGAGCTTAAGCTTTATCAATGTGGTTTGCCCAAAGAAATGGCTGTGGAGCTGTTCAAGCCCTATTTAATAGAAAAACTGCAAAAAATGGGCGAAGTGGACAAGGTTAAAAACGCCAAAAAACTCATTGAAAAGAAACAACCGGAAATTTGGTCGATACTGGAAGAGGTGATAAAAGACTATCCTGTTCTATTAAACCGTGCGCCAACTCTGCACCGGCTTGGTATTCAGGCTTTTATGCCGGTTTTAACGGATAACAAGGCAATTCAGCTTCACCCCATGGTTTGCGTTCCTTTTAATGCAGACTTTGACGGTGATCAGATGGGTGTGTATGTTCCGCTTTCTTTGGAAGCACAGATAGAAGCACGCGTGCTGATGTTATCAACCCGTAATTTATTGCTGCCTGCCAATGGAAGGCTGGCCATGGCTGCCAATCAGGATATTGTTCTGGGATGCTATTACCTTACCATGGAAGAAGCTCCGGCTGCTACAGATACAAATACTCTGCGTCACTTTTATGGCGCAGACGAAGTAATTGCCGCTTACGAAGCCGAAGAGCAGTTCTGCAGCGTTAAGGGAGAAAAAGTTATTGAGCGTAGCCTGGATTTGCACACTTGGATAAGAGTAAAAATCGGCTCCGAAATAATTACCTCCACTGTAGGACGTGTGATTTTCAACCAGATTATTCCACCGGAAGTGGGATTCCAGAATATCACCTATGACAAAGGCAAGCTGAATGATCTTGCCATGCTGTGTTTTGATGCAGTAGGCCAGTGGCGCACCGCGGAAGTTCTGGACAACCTGAAAGACCTTGGTTTCCGCTATGCCACGCGCGCAGGCGTTACTTTTAGCTTTGGAGATATTGTGGTTCCCAATCGTAAGGCGGAAATTATAGCCCAAAGCGAAGAAGAAGTAAAGAAGATCACCGATCTTCACCAGAAAGGTGGAATCACCGAAAACGAGCGCTTTGGCCGTGTAGTTGATCAATGGAAGAAAACCACTGTGCGCGTTACCGATGAGATGATGGACGAGCTTTCACAGACCCGGCATGGATTGAACTCTATCTATATGATGTATAAATCCGGTGCCCGTGGCAGCAAAGACCAAATCAAGCAGCTTGGTGGTATGCGCGGACTTATGGATAAACCTACCAAAATAGGTGCAGGTGGTGGTGCAGACGTTATTGAAACCCCCATTAAAAGTAACTTTAAAGAAGGCCTTACCGTGTTGGAATATTTCGTATCCACTCACGGAGCACGTAAAGGCTTGGCAGATACGGCTTTAAAAACAGCAGACGCAGGATACCTAACCCGGCGTTTGGTGGATGTGGCACAAAATGCTATCATCACAATCGAAGATTGCGGAACGGCACGTGGCGTGCACATGACGGTGCTGAAAGAAGGTAACGAAATAGTGCAAACCCTGGCAGAACGCATTCAGGGACGCACCGTTGTGGACGACATTGTAAGCCCGATTACCGGAAAAGTCCTGGTTGTCGCAGGTGATGAAATCTCAAATAAAATGGCCAGAACCCTGCAAAACCATGGGTTGATTTCTGTGCATGTGCGCAGTGCTCTTACCTGTGAAGCAGATAGAGGCATTTGTGCCAAATGTTACGGACGCAATCTGGCTACCCAAAAACCTGCTACCATGGGTGATCCTGTGGGAATTATTGCCGCTCAGAGTATCGGGGAGCCTGGAACTCAGCTAACGCTAAGAACCTTCCACATTGGTGGAGCAGCTTCTACTGCCACAGACCTTGCCGAAGTAGTTTCTGGTTATGATGGTTTGGTAAAGTTCGAACGGATGAACACCGTTACCAATCCTGAAAATCAGTTGATTTCGGTTAGCCACTTGGGCAGATTGCTGGTTTTGGACCCTGCTGATGAGAGCAAAATCCTGGAAGAATTCAAGGTGGAATATGCTGCCACTGTGCATGTGCAGGATGACCAAAAGGTTGTCAAGAACACAAAACTACTATCTTGGGATCAGTTTAACAATCCGCTTATTTCCACAGCCAAGGGTGTGTTGCATTACGAAAACTTCATCAAAGACATCACCTATAAAGAAGAATATAACGACATCACATTCCAAAGGGAATTTACCATCATCGAATCCAAAGACCGTAAAAAACAACCGCAATTCCGTGTGGTTGGAGAAGACGGAACAGTCCGCTTGATTCCTTTGCCTACCGGTTTGGTGATTCGTGTGGAAGATGGCAGCTTTGTTCATACCGGCGACATTTTGGGTCAAACTTCACGTATGACTATCAAACAGCGCGACATCACAGGTGGCTTGCCTCGTGTGCAAGACCTCTTTGAAGCGCGGGTTCCCAAAGACAAAGCCAAGATTTCCGATATTGATGGGGTTGTAACCATTGGTGGCTTGAAGAAAACCGGCCGTGATATCTTTGTAACTCCTTCCAACGGGCTTTTTGCCCCCTACGATGGCAAGGTTACCATTCTTACGGATGACGATAAGAAGCAGTATATTGTGGTGCTTTCCGAAAAGGCTGTTTATACTGAAAATGATGGCAAGGTTACCATTATCGAGGAAAACCGCAAAAAATACGTTCAAGTAGCCAAACGTAACCAAAAACCTCAGCAATACGAAATTCCCAAAGGGATGCAGATTATTGTTAAAGATGATGAATCGGTAAAAACCGGTGCTCCTCTTTGCGGAAAAATATTCGAAGTGCCTTTCGAACAGGAAAGCATTGTTGTGGCCGGCGACAGCGTAAATATTCATCAGCCAATTGCCGGACGTAAATACATAATCCCATCCGGAAAGCGCATCATTGTGCACCAGGGAGACTACGTGGAAAGTGGTGATGCCTTGTCCGATGGACCTCTGGATCCGCATGATATGCTGGTGAAAGGCGTTATTGAAGCCCAGCTTCTTATCCTTAATGAAGTCCAGGAAATTTACCGTAAACAGGGCGTGAAAATAGACGATAAACACGTTAGCGTAATTATTCGTCAGATGTTCAAAAAAGTGCGCATTACCGAAAGCGGCAGCACCAGTTTCCTGCAAGGCGATATCGTAGATAAGATTCTGGTGGAAAAAGAAAATCGCGATGCAATTGAATACGACAAAACTCCTGCGCAGTTTGAACAACTGCTTTTGGGAATTACCAAAACATCGCTCTTGACGGAAAGCTGGCTTTCGGCAGCATCGTTCCAAGAAACCACAAAAGTGCTTACCAAAGCTGCCATAGAAGGTCGTGTTGACCGCCTGGAAGGCTTGAAGGAAAGCATTATTCTTGGACACCGGATTCCTGTGGGAACCGGAACCAAAGCCTATAATGCCATGATCAAACAAGCTGTGGGTTCCGGCAAAACAGTGGCGCAAATCGTAACTGAATTTGCCCACCCTGCAGTTTCCGAAGAAAGCGATGATTACCTCGATTTCTAATGATAATATACTAAAACGCAAGAAATAAAGTAAAGGAGAAAATCAGTGCCAACCATTAACCAACTGATTCGCAAAGGCAGAACCGAAGTTGAAAAGAAAAAGAAAAACAGGGCGCTTATGGAATGTCCGCAAAGGCGCGGAGTATGCACTCGTGTTTACACGACTACGCCCAAAAAACCCAACTCGGCTCTCAGAAAAGTAGCACGTGTCCGTCTTGTAAACGGATTTGAAGTAACCGCATATATCCCCGGCGAAGGTCACAACCTGCAGGAACACTCTATTGTGTTAGTCCGTGGTGGTCGTGTAAAAGACCTTCCCGGCGTTCGCTATCACATTGTGCGTGGAGCACTTGATTCCGCCGGTGTGGAAAAACGCGAAAACTCACGTTCCAAATATGGAACCAAACGTCCCAAAGCCAAAACAGCGGCCAAGAAATAGGGGGGAGATGACTTATGCCAAGAAAACGTAAAGCCGTCGTCCGGGAAGTGCTTCCGGATCCCAAATATAATGACATCGTCCTCACCAAGTTTATGAATTGCCTGATGAAACAAGGCAAAAAGAGCATCGCTGAAAAGATCGTTTATGGTGCCTTTGATATCATCGCTGCCAAAACCAAGCAGGAACCTTTGGATGTGTTCAAATCCGCTTTGGAAAACGTGCGTCCGCTGGTGAAAGTGGTTTCACGCCGCGTGGGGGGATCGAACTATCAGATTCCTACCGAAGTGAATGAGAAAAACGGCCGGGCTTTGGCCTTCCGTTGGATCATTAGCTATGCACGCGCCAGAAGCGAAAAAACCATGATCGAAAAACTGGCCGCAGAACTGATGGCAGCTCATAAGAAAGAAGGCTCTTCCATTAAAAAACGTGAAGATACCCACAAGATGGCCGATGCCAATAAGGCTTTTGCCCATCTCAGATGGTAATCCGATCCAATATTACGAACAAACTTCAAAAAGGCAGGATCTTGTATCCTGCCTTATTTACAGGAAAAGACTGCTGCAGAATAACTTTTTGTCGTTCCCGCGGAGGAGATTGTGTGAAAACTATATCTCAAAAGCAGGTTGAGTCCCAGCGGGACGACATTCAGATAGTATTATGCGATCCTGAGAAACCTTTATGAGTCCCTTCGGGACGGCATAAAATCTTGTCGATTAAACTGTAGTACTTTCTCATGACGTTCCTTGTTTCATTGTAGCCTTATTGGGCTTGGTTCATTGATGCCGATTGTCCATTCCTCTGGCGAATCTGCTCTCCTTAGCATATGGCAATATGGCTGATTCAAGGTATTATCCTTATCCAGAGTACTCAATCTTGTGCGATCGGGATTGAAAGGAAGTTCGTCATCCCTGTCAATCTGAGCCTCGAAGCATTTCAGCTTCTTCTTTCGTTTCTCACTTTGCATCGTGTACTTCTTGTCATTTCTGCTATCCTTTGGATTACCTTCACCCCTTCGCATGACTTGCATCCTTTTGAGATACAAACCCCAATGTTACTATTGTTGTGTCAAACTTGGTATGTCGC
>DIXL01000030.1 GCA_002428685.1 Cloacimonetes bacterium UBA6081
CTTATAACAGAGTAACATGCGTGCACAGACGTGGGTTAGCATCCTGCAGCCTTCCGCATTAGTCCTTCTGCCCCCATAAATTGAGACCGCTCTGATTCTCAGGGTGGGGCAGAATGACTCCTGCTTAGTTCTATTCCTGCTTTGCTCAACCCCCGCTAATCAGGTGGATAACCTTTAAATCTGCATTTTCTGGTATAGCAGTTGTGTCGTAATCTGCTTTTTTTACCAAGTTGCCATTAAGCTTAATTACCAGCATGGGAAAGGTGTAATTCATCATCAATAGGGCATCGCGGATGGTTAATCCATCCTTCCAGGGGAGTTTATTATCATTTACTAAAAAAGTGGATTGATCCATATCGCAAACTTCATTGTGCATGCTTTACCAGCAGTTCCAAGGCCAAATTAGCCTGCATGTTGGCAACTATTGCCACTCGTGGTGCCACAGGACTAATCCCAGGCTGAAGTTCACTTTGCAGATCTCCCACAATGTGCAGATTATCGCAGTGCTGGGTTTTGAGCAATTCATTTCGACCATATCCCGCAAGCCCTGAAGCAGCTATGATAGGTCTATCGGGAAAAAGACTCAGCCAGGTGTTTATCAGCATTTCTTTTTGCTCATCATCGTCAAAGGCTTCTATAAGTAAATCAGCCTCCGCAAAGATGCTATGCAGATTTTGGGGAGTTATCTTTATCTGGTTTAGTTGCATAGTGATAAAGGGATTAAACGCCCTGATATTGTCTGAAATTGCCTGAACTTTAGGCTGCCCAACCTGATTTATACTAAATTGCTGGCGGTTAAGGTTTTCCAGGCTAACCGTGTCAAAATCTGCAATAATCAATTTGCCAATCCCTGTGCGAGCCAGGGAAATAGCGATATTGGAACCTAATCCCCCTGCTCCAGCTATGCCTACTACAGCTTTTTGCCAAATAGGAAAAGCGAGAGGATCGCGTTTGGTGAAGTAAGTTTCCGGGGTTAGCATAGGCTGCAAGTCCTTTTATAGAGCTGGATTCCCGCCTCCGCGGGAAAGACAATAGCGATCTCTCATAATAAGATATTTACCTCGTCAGCACTTTATCTCTATCTTTATGCTGCCTTGGGGATCAATGTCCTTCAGGTTGTTCACAAAGCCTAAGATTATGTCCCGCAGCAGCTTTTGCACAAAGGGAACGATAACCACATTCCGGTTGTCGATGGTTATGGTGCTGTCTGGAGAATTGTCCAGCATGCAATCGCTACGTTTAGAAATACCCTGAACAATGTCTATAGCCATTTGATGACAGCTTTTTCCACAAGCAGAGCAGCATTCTGCCTCAGCAAGCGGAAGGATTTCGAAGCTTCTGCTGATGGCTGTGTCGATTAATTCCGCCGGCTTGTTTTGCAGACAAAATACAGGTAAACCCTTATATGAGGTAAGATTGTCTGCTATCAAACCGGATATCCCGATTGTGGTTCCATCCATCAATTCGTCAAGTTGTGCGGTAGTTTGCGCACACACAAATTTGGGTATGGGAGCGTCCTTTAAACCTTCAACAATCAGGTAATCGGCTTTTAGATAACCAAGCATTTCGGACAAATTCAAGCTGTGTGGGAAAAGCAATGCGGTGTCGTGTAAACCCTTGGCAAAGACCGCTTTACTACCAGCTTTGGTATGCAGCCAGGTATTTTTGCCCTCTGTATCGCTGTGGTAGTCTTCGTTGTGGATGTCTTTGATGGATACTACTTTATAGCCACGGGCGGTAAGTTCTTTAATCAGGGCACAGACTAAGGTGGTTTTACCGGTATGGTGATAACCGATTACTCCGATGGCTTTCATTAATCCTCTTTAGTGAGTAGTAAAGTGCAGTTAGTGCTTATCCCCTCGCCTTTGCCAGAAACACCCAAGCCTTCTTCGGTTGTGGCTTTTACGGAGATTGCCTCAATAGAACAGCACAAATCTGCGGCAATATTGCTCCGCATGGCATCAATAAATGCTCTCAGTTTTGGCTGCTCGGCACAAATGGTCGCGTCCAGGTTGCTTAGTTGCCAGCCTTGTTTACAAACCAACTGGTAAACATGGCGCAATAAGACTCGGGAATCAATAGCTTTATATGCATTATCCGTATCAGGAAAGTGAGAACCGATATCTCCCAAAGCCAAAGCACCCAATAGCGCATCGATGATACTATGAATCAGCACATCTGCATCGGAGTGGCCAAGCAGACCGCTTTCAAAAGGAATTTCCACTCCTCCCAAAATCAACTTTCGCCCTTTTACAAGGCGATGAACATCGTATCCGCTGCCAATGCGAAGCATGGTATCAGTCCACGGTTATAGATTTGGAAACGTTTTTAGGGACATCCGGATGAACCCCGTGATCCATTACGCCCAGGCTATCCAGTTTTTTCAGCTTGCGGATGCTCATTCTAAGTGCCAAAAGCTGCAAGACAATTGTGGCAGAAAAACAGGTTAAGAGGCTGGAACCTGTTTTGGGTAACATGATGTATGCCCAGCCATAATATCCACCTTCATTGGGGTTTCCGGATGCGTTTTTCAGCAGGTTATCGTTTTCTTCGGCAATCACATAGGTATTTGCCCCGCGAATCTTGTGAGTGTTGATTTGCGAGATGGTTAAATTTACATCGCGCTCATCGGGACCGGTTATGTAAATCAGGGGGTAATTGCGGTAGAGGGGTTCAAAGAAATCTCTGTCCTTAACCAAACCTTCAAATATTTCGCTGCCCTTGGGGGATAGATTAAAGGGCTTGTTGTGGGTAAATATATAATCTGCCAAGGCTTTATAAATCTCTTTGGTTTCACTGTGCTCCAAGCCATTTAGTTGGCTTAGATTATCAATCTGGTCGATTGCAGCCCCAAAAGAACGCACCAAGGAACGAACGTGTTTTACGCCAAATACAGTGTTCTTACCCAAAATCGTATTGGGTCCATGTTTAAATTCTGACGCCTCGCGACCTTCCGCATGATTCAGTACAGTTTCACGAATTTTCAATGCGCCTTCCATGGCAACACCGCTGATCTTTGTGGCCAAAATATGCAGCGAAGGCTCCATGTATATCTTTCCCGCCATATTATCTATCATATCATCCATCTTTTCCACAGTTTCCTTTAATAAAGAGGGAATTTTAGCAAGAGACTGATAGCGATTGGCAAGCTCTGCTTCACGTTTTTTTCTTTGTCCCTGGCTGAGGTTGGTATCCAATTCCTTTAGGATCATCTCTGCTGTGCGGATAGCCAGGTAATAGAACAAGGTAATCTGATTCATGAAGCTCTTGGTGGCAGGAACGGCAATTTCCGGACCGCACAGAATTGGTATGGCCACATCGCTTTTTTCCTGGCCAAGGGTTGAATTCATGTTGTTAACCAGCACCACTTTACGCACATTCAGATTGGCAGAATCGATATCATTGAAAATATCTATCAAATCCTTGGTCTCACCTGATTGCGAAACACCTATAATAAGGTCGTTATCCTTGATGCAATTAGAGTATTCACCCCTAAAATCACCAGGTAAGATGGGGATTATTTCCATTCCGGCAATGGAATTGAAGAATAAGGCTGCTATCTTAGTTGCGTGAAAACTAGTCCCACAGGCGATAGTGTAGGCATTACGGTTATTTGAAATAGTGTTTTTGGCCAGGATAAGAAAGTCGTGGACGCTTTTTTCAAATTCAATCACACTTATTTCTTCAGATAGTGAATCCAAAGCTTTGGCTATGCTTAGTTTCTTTATGTCATAATCGCCATTCATCAGCTCTAAAAAGATGTTTTTCTCATTGGAAAAGAAGTATTTCTTGTCAAAATCCTCTTTTACAGCCACATCAAAGATCTCATGGTAGCTGCTTTGAACCTTGGCATAGAAGCTGTTAATCAGTTCTGAAGTGCACAGTTGCTCAAAGATGCTGCGTCTTTCCTGTAAATTAGTGGCAGCTAAAATGGCAAGCATTTGGCTATATATCTGCTCTTTTACCTTTTCGGTTTCCATCAGACTCCGCATGCGTTTCCCAGAGTTTGAGCCGCCCTGAAACAGCTTTATCAGCTTTCCGGTGGATTCGCTTTGGGCATAAATTTCCTGCTCCATAAAGTATTCAAATTCCGGTAATAGGGCAACGTCCTCTGCCCGCAGCTTCGAGTAAACAGGTTTGGTAGGAATTTTATCGCCGGTATGCCAGATTTCGTCAGGTTGATTCAAACGCTTGAACTTCAGCTCTTTTTGGGCAAAAACCTGATAGGCATCTGCAGTGTATTCAATGAATTCACCCTCTCGTAAGTTTATCAGTTGCTTGGTAAAACGCAGCACCGCAGTAAGATCTGAAGAGGCCAAACAGAAAGGCATGTCCTCTATGGTGCCCACGCCAAAATACAGGCTGCTACCCGCTTTGATTGCCCACGACGTTTCGGTGATGGGATCCACAATCACAGCCGCATAGCTGCCAATCATCTTTTCAGCGGTTTGGATAATAGCGCGGCGCATGCAGGCTTTGCGCAAATCCAAAGTGCTGGGATTATTAGCTTTGTTCATTTCGAGATCAAATTGATGTTCCACGCTATGCACCAGCATTTCACCATCATTATCACTTTGAACCTGATGCCCTTCATTGGTTAAAAACTGTTTTAACTCTCTGGTATTTGTTATGTTACCGTTATGCGCGCCATATATGTGGCGTTTGCATTTCACCTCATGAGGTTGGGCATTTTGCTTGTTCACAAAGCCAAAAGTAGCCCAACGCACTTGCCCGCAGAAGATTTTTCCGCTTTGCTTTTCAATGCCAAGGGTTTTTACCAAAGTACTTGGCGCACCGACATCTTTAAGCAGAGTTACTTTATCAGTATCCCCTTGAAATGCCGCTCCAGTGCTGTCGTAACCTCTATATTCCAGAGCTTTTAGCAGTTGCGAGGCATAAGAACCCAAGTTTATTGATACTTTTGGCAGTGCCATTCCCAAAACTCCGCAGCCAAGACCAAAAATTGGGATTGGGATGCGTAGGTTATATCTGTTTAAGTTGTTCATCATTTTCTTGGCTAGAGGGGAAACTTGTTTAAGTACAGGTTGTAGCATTTTATCCTCAAATCATATTCTTTTCAATCAGTTGCGTAGCAAAAAACAAATCAGTTTCATCCGTGATCTTCAAGTTAAATTCGCTGCACACCATGTATCTGACCTTCTGCCCCATTTGCTCCACCAGTGAAGCGTCATCCGTGCTTACAAATCCCTTTGCGTAGGATTCCAGATATGCGTCCATAATAAGTGAGTATGCAAATACCTGAGGTGTGAAAGCCTGAATTAACTGGTTACGTGGCAAGGTTATAAGAGCATAATCACCTTCAATTTGCTTCACGGTGTGTTTCATCCGTGCAGCCGGAATTACAGCTTGATCTATTAAAACTGCGGACATTAACTGCTCTATCAGTTCCATTGTAACAAATGGACGCACTCCATCATGGATTGCCACATAATTTGTCCCAACCGGACAGCTTTGCAAAGCACCAAACACAGAATCCTGACGTTCCTCACCTCCGGCAATTACCAAATAGGGCTTATCAATGCCTACCAGATAGTTGTCAATCAAAGCTCTTGTGCTTTCTACATCTGCTTCCGGAGCTGTGATGATGATGTTATTGATGTAGGGAGAATGCGCAAAAGGCTCCAGACTTCGGATCAGAATAGGAATTCCTCCCAGTTCTCTAAATTGTTTTTTAGCTCGGCCTGGCAACCTGCTTCCGCTGCCGGCAGCAGTAATAATGGCTGTTGTAGAAATTAGTGTATCCATGAGTAAAATACTCCGCGAGTTTCTCGTTTAACGCTTATTTGCTTATCCAAATGCAATTGGCGCAGCACTTTGCTTATCTCATTGATATGTATATCCAGCATTGCCGAAAGGTCTTCGGCTGTGGAGGGACGCCTCTTTAAAGTATTATGCAGCAAGTGAATCAGCTCTTCATCCAAGTGAGTTCCCCCATCGTTATATTTCAGCTTGGCAATAATTTCCAGGGGGACATTAACTCTTGCTGTCAGGTAACTCTTAATCTGCTTTAGTGCTGCCAAACTCATGGGTTTTACCCATGCTTCCGCACCGGGACGATCAAGGCTGTTAATCTGAACTAAATCAGGTTTTATGCCTTCAATGGCGGTGGCTATGGCATCCAATTCTGTCTGGCTGTCATTTATTCCGGCTATCATAAACACTTCCAGCCATATTTTGCCGGAGTATTCATTTCTAAAGCAGATTAAACCATCTATCAAATCTTGCACTTTCAATCCGGCTCGGGGACGGTTGATTCGTTCAAACACACTTTGAGTGGCCCCATCCAAAGAAGGCAAAACTATATCGCAGGGAAGTGCCTCTGCACGGACTTTAGGATTATCGAATAGAATTCCATTTGTTAGTAAAGCAAGTTTGTAGGTAGAATAAGTGCTCTTCAGATAGTGCACAATCTCACCCAATGAACTGTTTAGAGTTGGCTCTCCAGCTCCTGAAAATGTGATGTAATCCAAATGAGGACTTGTAGCTAAAAAATCTCCCAGCTCATTAATGATTTCATCTGCCGGAAAGAATACTTCTCGCTCAGTTACCAGATTTGTGGTGCTCTGAACCTCACAATAAACACAATTTAAGGGACAATATTTATATGGCACCAAATCCACGCCAAGCGAAATGCCCAGGCGACGGGACATAACTGGCCCAAAGAGATGCTTGTATTTCATCTAAAATGTTGTGCCAAATTGCAAATGCGGTTCCCAACCGCCATCATTAAGGTTGTAAGCATAGTCAAAGCCTATCAGCCCAAAAGGACTGCGAATTCTGATACCGGCACCCACACCTTTTTTAAAATTGAGAAAGTTGAAGTCACGCATCTTGTTATAGCTGTTTCCTGCATCAAAAAATCCCACAACGATAATCTGATCTCCGCCAATGGGATAGCCCAGTTCTGTGGAAAACAAAATAGCTCGTGTTCCGCCTCCAGCCGGACCAACTGAACGGTCTGGAAATCCCCGGATGCCATCAGCACCGGTTCCACCCAGATAAAACTTTTCGTCCGGTGGAGCGTCATTGGAATCACCAAAGGGATTTACGTAGCAAAAACGCCATTTCGTGCGCAGAATCAGCTTTTTCCAGGTATCCGTGTACCAGTTCACCTGTGCTATCTGTTTGAAGTAGTCAAAATTACCGCCAAAGGGACCGCCGGCAACTTCACTGAACAGAGTAAATTGGCTGCCGCGGGTTGGGAAGAATACATTATCTCTGGTATCTCTGCTCAAGGTAACGTTAAACGCACTTGTATAACGCCAGGAAAGCTGATTTAGTTCTATTAAAGTAGCATTTGAGGTGGAATCTGCCATGATGGATTCCATATCGGTAATGCGATATTTTTTGGAATATAGCGAATATCCTGCCACCACACGCGATCTATCTATCCAAGGTAATGCTTGTCCAATGCGAAGGCCTGCTCCACGCGTAAAAATCTCGTAGTAAAAAGAGCTCCAGCTTTTCTTAGTGTAATAGAGATTAGAACCTAAAAGCATGTCGGAATCGTATAAATTGGGATTGGTAAAGGCAAATTCAAAGTTTTGGGTGCTGCCTCCAAATTCCCAGCTTAAACTGCTGGACCAATTGTTGCCAAAGAGGTTGTTTTGCGACACCGAAAGCTGCCCCACAAACTTGTCCTGAGAATTATATCCTACTCCGCCATTAGCCACTCCGCTTGATTTATCCATAACGTCCAGATGCAGGTCAATGTCACCTTCTGAATTGATGGGAGTGTAATTCAGCTTTATATCCTGCTCAAAGAAACCAAGATTGTAAATATTCTGCTGGCTGCGGATCACCTGAGTTTGCCTGAAATAATCTCCGGGAGCAATTTCTAACTGGCGACGAATCACTTTTTCTTTGGTTCGTCTATTGCCGGTAATGTGTATTTGCCGGATTTTGGCTCTGGTGTTTTCTTTCACTTTCAGCAGCACATTCAGCTCTTCGCCTTCTTTTTGGTAATCCGGAACTATTTCAATATAGATAAATCCTTCATCAAAATACTTGGAATACATCTTACCAAGCTGCGCATCAAATTTTTCCTGGTCAAAAGCTGCTCCACTCTTCAGGGTAAATACGGAACTCAGGATTTCTTCGGTAAAATGGTCGTTACCTTCCATTTTGATGCTGCCAAAATAATACTTTATGCCTTCATTAATATTTATTACAATTTCTATGTTTTTGTCGCTTACCTGCTGCAATTCGTAGGGACCAATTTTTACGTCTATAAAGCCGTTTTTCTTGTAGAATGTAGTCAGGTTTTGCAGGTCTTTATCAAACTTGTCCTGCTCAAAACGTCCACCCCGAATAAAGCTGGCAGTTTTGGTTTTCATCTTTTTTTGCAGCACTTTGGGTTCAAACGAGTCATTACCGATAAAAGTAATCTGCCGGATGGCAACCCTTTTCCCTTCGTCCACTTCCACTTTTACCCCAATGCGGTTTTGGTCGGCGCGGGATTCGTAGATCTGAATGGAGGCATTGCTAAACCCTTTGCTGGCATATTCGTTACGCAGTTTTCGCAGCATTTGCGTTTTTACGCCTTCGCTCCAGTAACTGCCCACGCGAAGACTAACCAATTCGTCTATCCTTTCGCGCTTTACAACCTTGAATCCAATGAAGTCTATGCTGCTAACCACCGGATTTTCCTGCACTTTCACAATTAGGGTTACTCCGGTTCGATATGGCTCGGTTTCTATTTGGATATCGGAAAATATCCCCATCCGATACAGATTACGGATGGATTTGGACACATCTTCAGGATCAAGGGCATCACCAACCCGCACACTGAGCGCGGTGGTAACCAATTCAGGGTCAATGTTCGTAGCACCTTGCACCTTTATCTCGTATATGGTTTCCCCAATTGCATAAAGGGCTCCGGCCATGCCAATCAGCAGCATTATCAAGATACTGCTCACAAAAAATCTTCGCATTCTTCCTCCACGTAAGAGTTATGCACATGTTTGAAAAGCACCATTTTCCGTCCAGCCTTTTTTTTTGAACCTCTGCAAAAAGGAGATACCACCACCGTAATATAGCTTTTAAAGCTGTTGAAAAAGCTGGTGTTGTGTCAAACTTGGTATGTCG
>DIXL01000013.1 GCA_002428685.1 Cloacimonetes bacterium UBA6081
TGAAAAAAATGGGGGGATGCCTCATGTGATTTTCTACTTGACAGATATTGGAGATTTCGGACTAATGAAAACATTAATTTTTTACGAGGAGTTTTATATGAGAACTTACTATTGGGACAGGTTTCGAGTTCATCAACGCGCCAAACGGGATGCCAGGTTGGGCATACCTCCTGCTGAATGGGATGGTAATAACGGCAATGTATCGTTTACCGAACAAGGGTTAGAAACTGCATGCAATAGCGACATCAACGACATTCACCAGAAATGGAAGAAGGCGGAGAATAAGATTTTAAATGAATTGGTAACACTTGTTCCCAGTGCTAAGGGAAGTGCTGACCGCTATACAGCCAAGCTAAAAGCTTATAAAGAAAAATATGGTAAAGATGCGGGACCCGATCCAAAGGTAGGACATTCTTTCTGGACAATCCTGTTCATATTCGTTTGTGCGGCTATCGAGGCTTCTCTAAATGCTGCGGCCTTCCGAATGCTTCGGGATAGTGCATTCAATACTTGGATGATTGCCCTTTCACTCTCGATCAGCATAGTATTTCTGGCCCACCACTGGGGAAAACTGCTTAAAAGCAGAGACAAGGTGCTGTTTGAAAATGTGTCAACGATTGGAATCCCGATTGTGGTGATTTTAATAGCCTATTTTGTGGGTATGGCGCGAATGAATTCAGCGATAATGAGAGAAATAGATGAGAGCTCGATTAAGCTATCCTTTGCGATATTTATCATCGTTAATCTGGTGGCATTCCTGATCACGGTTTTTACCAGTTACAAGCACAGCCCTATCTATCCCCGGCTGCAGCAGCCTTTCAAACAATACAAAAAACGCAGGCGACATTATTATGATAGGATCGAATCATTGAAATCCAATTTGACCGAAGCCATCTCTCGAATAAAAGACAAGATCATGCTTGCTGAGTTTTACCGCCAAGAATATCAGCGTATGAACCAGTTGGTTAGAACAGAATTGGGGACGCAAAGCCCTGTGTATTTTAGCGATAAGAAGTCGTGGCAGATTATTGCTGATATCCCAGCAGAATTGAATAAATACATAACGGCACCCCGACCAACCGAAGAATACATGGAAGACTTGGGAAAAAATAATAAAGCAATCGTCGATCTCAAACAAATTCTTGGCAAAGTAGAAGGCTAAGCATGAGAAAACAGCTAATATTACTCGTCCTACTGACGATGGTAATGGTGTCTTGCAAAAAAGCCCCTGAAAAGATAAAAAAGATTGTAAAAGGTAAATCAACTATTGATGTTTTGGTATTGATAGATGCCACCTCCAGCAGCACCAGATTTATCAAGGACTATCAGGAGGGAATAAAGCAACTGGTGGAAGACCTGCCGGGTAAAACGAATCTGAGCATCGGATGGATAAACGACAATACCGAAGCAAGTTTCCAACCCGTGCTAAAGGTATCTCTTCCGGGCTTCAATTTTATGAAAGATAGTGAACTTGACGTGCAGGAAGCTCGAAAAAACATAGTTGATTCGGTGAACGTGTCTATTGCTAAAAGTCTTTCCTCTATGAAATCTGTTTCCAGTTCTGATATTCTTTCCTCCTTCCGGTTAGCCCAAACCTATCTGAACGAGCCTAACAACAGAAGATTCTTGTTTATATTCTCAGACATGCAGCAAAATAGTGACACCACCTTGGGCAAGATAGACAACCTTAATGTTTCGGAGATAGAAGACAAAATCAAACAGCTAAAAGAAAGCTCCAAACTGCCTGACTTAACCGGAATATCTGTTTGTGTGGTTGGGGCATATAACAACAACAACAAGGATTTCATTGCCTACCAAGATTTTTGGCAGAAAGTGATTAATGCTTCGGGAGCAAAGCTTTTGTACTACGGGCATGCATACAAAGCAGTAGACTTGAAATAAGGGCGTAACATCATGAAAAGAAGCAAGGACAGAAATGTCCTTTTGGCTACACTGGGAATGTCAGCGGCAGTAGTAAGCGAAACAGCCATAAAATTGGAATCGGAAGGAACGATTCTGGACAAGATAGTGGTAGTTCATACTGACCATAAAGATGTTTGGGAAAAGAAAACTAAGTCTGAGATCGGAATCGGGCTGAGCGATCTGATCAAGTTCTATGCCGATAAAAAGGGTGATCCAGGATTTGTTAAACCTGTGTCTCTGGGAAGAGATGACATTGAGTCTCTCCAAGACAACAAAGAGCTCCTGAGGACTTTAGTCAAGACCATCGACAGTTATCAAAAAGAAGGCTACAAAACACACGTGGCGATAGCCGGGGGCAGGAAAACTATGTCTGCCATGGCTCAATTTGCCGCGTGTCTGATGGGTTGTGCAGGTTTGTATCATGTTCTGTTAAATGGAAATGAAGTGGCTCTTACAGAGCAGTATGGATTCGAACTTGAACCTGCGATGATAAATCTGGTAAGGATTCCTGTGATAGATTACTCGCAAATTCTGGCCAGCAGCCTATGCGACACCGGTGTGTCGGGAGAAAAAAAAGACTTGTCTGCTTTCCTGCAAAGCGTGGATTACGATGTGTCCAAATTGGTGGATAGTGTAAATGAAAACCTATCGAGCCAGCATGGCTGGCGATATCTTAAGGCTCAATATGACAAGAGACATAATCTCTATGCCAGTCTTCTGGACTTGCTTTCTGCCTTGCTAAGAGCTACAGTATCAGATATTAAGCCGCATCCTATTATTGATGGAAGGATCAAGGAATTTGGTAGTTTATATGAAAAATATCAACTCTGGCTTAGGGATCCTTGCCGAAAAGTAAAAAGTATCTCCGACATTACTGATCTGGCCGGACTGAGAATAATCTGCTACAGCTTGGGCGATTTGGAAAAAGTAAAAACCCGGATTCATGAGCTTGGGCAAAAAAAACAACTGCGTATAATTAAACAGAAGGGGAAATCGGACGCATATGGAGGCGTGGTAATCGACAAAGATTATGGTTATGTGGCCTATCACTTTGATGTCAGTTTCTGCGGAGACAGACTAAAGCTTCCTGAATATAAACACATGAAAGGCCTAAGAGCCGAGATCCAGATAACCACCATAATGCACCATGGCTGGGCTAAGCTGGAGCATGGTCTGAGATACAAGAGTGACAAGTATTTGGAGCTGGACGATTTCGACAAAGCAAGGGTTAGTCTTAATTTCCAAACTGCAATGATGTCCATTAACGAGGCTTTGGAAAAAATAGACGAGATTCAGAAGATATATATAAACTACTCTCCCAAGTAAAGACTTTTGGGGGGAATAATTGAGTTTTACAGACCTAAAAATAGAGAGGAACAGGAATATCAATAGTATAATTTGACAGGAGAATATGTAATTCGCTTAAGAAAAGGAGGATAAAAATGAAACTTCTGATTGTATTGCTGGGAAGTAATCCACTGCCTGTTTTTGTAACGATCAAAGCACTATGGCACAATGAAGGCTTAGGTTTTGACAAACTGCTGTTTGTGTTTTCTACCCACACCCAAGATTTCTGTCCATATATTAGAAAAGCTCTTGATCTTCCGGACAAAATGATCGAATACTGCAATCTGGAAGATAATCAACGTAGACCTCAGGCAATTAAAACTAAACTAATTTCTTCCCTCCAAGGATTAGATCCCCAACCCTTGGAAATCCATTTTAACCATACCGGCGGGACAAAAACCATGGCGATTCACGGGTTTACGGCAATTGCGGAATTTGCTGCAAACCGTGCTATTCCACTTATGATTTCTGATTTGGATCCGGATTGCCACAAACTGAATGTTACCCAGAATGGTTACACCACAATGTATCCGCTTAACGGTAGCTACCTCGACAGCATCAAATGCTCGATTGAAGATCTCACGGGATTGCATGGTTTTACTACCAAAAACGAGGGACTTTCTGAGATAGATGACACATACTTGGGTATGCCACTAAAGGATTTCTTTACTGAGGTGCTTTCGCCAGTCCACATCATGGTCTTCCTTAAGGGAAAATTTCATGACAAGTGGTCGGAAGTAAGAGATTTGAAAAAAATAAAAAAAAATCACACCAAACTTCCCGAGCATCTGGTGAATTGCCTTGATTTGAAAAGTAAGGGAAAAATACTGAATTATTTCTGTCTTGGAAACCTGAGCACAGTAGTAGGGTTGGAAGACAAAGATTTTTTTGCCAATCTGTATGGAATTCTGGATTTTATAGATGGCAAATGGCTGGAATATATGGTGTTTACCAGGATAAAAGCTTTGTTTGCCGAAAGACAGATATCCGCAGATCAGGTTTTGCTGGGTCATAAAGTTCAACTGGGGGACATTGCAGCAAATCGGGATTGCGAATTGGACGTTGTGGTAATGAATGGCTATCAGCTCACTCTGATTTCATGCACCACTAGCAACAGAATCAGCACGGTTAAACAAAAGGCGTTTGAGGCTGTTTTCCGGGCCAATCAATTAGGAGGAGAACAGGCTAAAGTGCTGGTGGTGAGTATGATGAGCGCAGAAGAACCCAAGGATAAAAATGACTGGACCATGAAGTCCCTCGAATATGATTTAACTTCGTTTGAGCTGAAGAGAAATGTGCTTCTGGCAGGAAAGCAGCATTTACAGAACTGCATTACTCCGGAAAGCCATCCGGATTATGAAAGTTTGGATAATATTTTGAAAGAAATGCTAGCCTAAAGGAGGTTGCTTTGATAGTAGCAATTTATGACGTAACTAGGATTCAAAGCTTCGTCTTTGCCTCGCGCAAGATGAAGGAAAACGTAGGTGCTTCGCACATGGTGGACTTGGTTTTAACTGAATGGCTTCCAGAGCTTCTTAAGAAGCGTTATCCATTAGCCAAAACAGACTGGCAGAATAGCTTTGTTATGCCTTCAGCAAATCAACCTGCCACAATCGTTTATATTGGCGGTGGAAATGCCATGGTAATCTACAAAAGTAAGGATGAGTATCAGAAGGTAAACTGCTGTTTGTCCAAAAAAATACTGGAAGAAACGGGCAATGAATTACAGGTAGCCTCTGCCTGGGTTGAATTGACCGATGATCTCTCGACTCTGCGCAAACTGCTTTTTGCTAATCTGGCTGCAGGGAAGGCTACCAGAGCAGTATCACTGCCCCTTCAGGGAATCGGGATTACCAGAGCCTGCAGCAGCGATGGCTTACCGACTACGATCTTTGAGGACAAGGAATATCTCTCTCTGCCAACGAGCAAAAAACGCAAATATGCCGATGAACGCAAAGACTATTTTGAGAAGCTTTTTTCTGAATATTCATTTCCCAGCTTATTAGATGAGCTTGGTGGGGCAGAGGGGAATAATTACATTTCGGTAGTCCACATTGATGGCAACGGGATGGGAAGTGTGTTTAATGAGGCTCTGGCAGCATGCGAAACTCCCGAAACCTGGTTTGATACAATGCGTAGTCTATCGTGCCAAATTAACAAAGCCTTCCTAAGTGTGTTCAGTGAAATGCTTGAAACCCTAAAATATATCCAGACCCTGCCTGACTTCAAGGAAGTATTTACCGTTAATGATGAAGGGATGCTGCTCCGTCCCCTAATTGTAATTGGTGATGACATCACCTTTGTCACGGATGGACGTTTGGGAATCCCGCTGGCTCGCTTGTTTCTAAAACAACTCAGGTCAAAATCAATCCAAGTGGGAAACCGAGAGAAAAAACTGACCGCCTGTGCCGGGGTTGCAATCGTAAAAAGCCATTTCCCCTTCTATCGGGCTTATAAGCTGGCGGAAGAGCTGTGTGCCAGCTCCAAGAAAAAAGCCAAAGCTCTGGATGGAAATGATTATGGCTGCTGGATAGACTGGCACATTGCCCAAGGGGGACTGGTGAATGATCTGGGAGCTCTGCGCTGCAAACAATACATGGTTTCTGGTATGGGTATTCCCAACATTCATGGTATTACAGCAGCAGACTTGCCGCTGTATAATCTGCTGTTCAGACCCTGGAAGATTGGGGAGGGAGTTTATGATTTTACTCAGTTCCTTGATCTGCTAAAGGGATTTACCAAGTTTCCCCGTTCCAGATGGAAAACGCTGCGCAACAACGCTATTCTTAGCGAGGATGCGATAAATAATTGCCTTCGCGAAATGGAATCCAGAGGTCATAAGCTTCCCAGCTTCAGAGAGACTAGAGAATTCTATCCAAGCAGAGAGACATCAAACATTAGTCCATATTTCGACGTGTTGGAAACCAGCGAGTTTTATTATGAATTAGATATGGGAGGGAAACCATGATAAAGCAAGAGATGGTCATGAAGCTTTTATCTGATACCTTACCCGGGAATGGAGAAGGTTTAGCTGGCATTATTGACAACGATGTCTGTTTTGATGCTTTCGGCTTGCCCTATATTCCCGCAAGAAGGATCAAGGGTATTTTACGGGAGGTGGCTCAACAGCTGAATTGTTTTGCTACTTACACAGGAATCACGGATGAGTTTATGGCAAGAATTTTCCAGGATTCTGGCTCAAGCGAGGAAGCAAAATTCTCCCTTGGAAATGGATACCTGAAAGATCACTCTGATCTTACTGCTTACCTTCAGTATGCCCAAAACCATAATGATCTGTCAAAACGCTTCCCGCCTCAATCGGTCCTTTCGCTATATACCTATACCAGATCGCAAACTTCCCTGGAAAATGGCACTGCCAAAGAGAATACCCTTAGGCAATCAAGAGTATTGAAGAAGGGCTTGGAGTTTGTCTTCGACTGCAGGATTGAAGAGGACTTACTGCCCAAGCTACAGGTAGTAATAAGGCTGGCAAAAAGCATGGGTTTGAACAGAACCAGAGGCTTGGGAGAAATCCAACTTACTTTTCCGGAACCACCGGTAAAAATTAGGACAGCCACCCATACTCCAGCTGTTTTGAACGATAATGATACGGCCATACTACGATTACGAATACTGAACAAGTGCCCCCTGCTGCTGAGCTCTGAAAGCGGTAAAACCCAAGAAAGCCTGACCCATATTCCAGGCTCAGTTATCTTGGGTGCTTGCGCTTCCCAATACATCAAAGCAAAGAAAAATTCCAATCCAAATTACGACCCCGATAAAGATACGGAATTTCTAAACTTGTTTGTGGATGGAGCTGTTAGCTGGGGAAATGGCAATCTGTGGGCTAATAAGCAGATCTCATATCCTGTTCCTCTTTCATGGAAGAAAGATAAAAGTACAGGAGAGATATATAACCTGGCTGTCCCGGTGGAAAGGGAAAGGGCTGAAGCTGCCGCTACGAATCTGAAAGGATTGCAGGATGGATATTTTGTCAGGGTGGGACAGGCATTTTCATTATGCACTCCGAATCTGAAGGTTGAATACCACCACCGCAGACCCCAGGATATCTCAAAGGGTTCACCCGATAAAAATGATGGTGAATTCTATCAATTTGAGGTGCTTGAGGAAGGTCAGGAATTTGCCGCACAAGTAATTGGCAAGGTTGCTTACCTGATGAAAATCCAAGAATTGCTAAGCCCCGGCGAAATCTGGCTGGGCAAATCCAGATCTGCCCAGTATGCATATTGCAAAGTAACCGCTTCTCTGGAGCCTATTGATACTCCCCTGGAGATCGAAAATGGAGACAAGCTATACCTAAACCTTCTATCGGACACCATTATAAAAAACGAAAACGGATTAAGCGTGGTTACAATAGAAGATCTGCAAAAAGAGTTTGTAAGTTTGTGGAACAGACACCTTGAGCCACATATAACGGCTGAGCAGCTTGTGCCACAGACGGAAGAGACATTTATTACTGCCAACCGCTTGGGAGGTTTTATGAATATCTGGAAACTGCCAAAACCGCAAGAACCTGTTTTCGGGGCAGGAAGCATTATAGCCTTCGTTTATAGAGGACAGGATATTGAGGTGAGTTGCCTTGAACAGCATCAACTTGGCCAGGAAACGCACCGGGGTTTCGGGAGATTCCGGCTGTTAACCGATCCGGAAACAAATATCACATTTACTTCAATCCCAGATGTGAGAAACAATGTCGCGCCGCAAATGCCCAACGAGTTGATCCCGGTTTTAAGGCAGGCTATTGAGGCAGATATCAAGGCAAAAGCAATCAAACAATCCCTGGCAGATTTTAACACTAAAACCCCAACTTCTTTAGTTAGAAGAATTATGGCTGCAGTAGAATCCGGCTCGCAAGCTCAGACTGGTAAAGCGCAAGCCGTTCTGAATAACATAGAAGCCATTAAGTGCCTAAAAAACAAAAAACCATCTTGGATTATGCATCTGGAGGGTTTGTTAAAATCTGCTGCTTATCCTGATTTCTTGATGTCTCTGCTGCAGGAGACTGCTCCGGACAGGAACCTGGCCACCATGGAGACTTGGTTGGGGATTAATCAAACAAACAAGGACTCTTGGTTCTTCCTATTGGAACAATACTGCCGACATTATCTGAGGAATCTGGCTCTGCAGTTGCGCAAAGATAAAAATTCGGCTTCAAGAGAGGTGAATAATGAAACAGCTGAATAAAATAATCTACCTGAAGGCAGAATTACTGCTAACTTCAGCACTGGTGATTGGTGGTGATTCAGACGATACGGCTGATCTTACCCCTCTGAGAGATTATAATGGTAATCCTTTTATTCCGGGAACCTCGATGGCAGGGGCGTTGAGGGATTTTGCCCTGAAGGCAGGCCTGGATGAGAAGCTGGTTAACACGCTTTTTGGATACACTCTCAGAGCCCGCTCATCAGTAGAATCATTCCACAGCAAAGTGGTAATCCACGATTGTTTCGCTCAGGAAAACTTACAAACAGCCACCAGAGATATGGTAGCTTTGGACGAAAAAACAAAAACCGCCAAACCTCACTCAAAGTTTGACGTTGAACTGATACCGCGGGGGGCCAAGTTCGATTTCCGGATAGAACTGATCACCTATAAAGGCGATGATCCCAAACTTGAGGAATGCTTCCTTAGCCTGATGAAGGCAATGAGCAATGAGAAAATC
Source organism: Cloacimonetes bacterium UBA6081 (assembly GCA_002428685.1). GTDB lineage: Bacteria > Cloacimonadota > Cloacimonadia > Cloacimonadales > Cloacimonadaceae > Cloacimonas. Next base: position 8,954 of record DIXL01000013.1, read on the forward strand.
AGGCTGGGAGCCAAGCGCAGAAGAGGTTGGGGCAAGTTTAGACTGGATAAAGTTAAATGCGAAAAGCTGGATTTTTTGAAACCGGAAGATATCAAACGCTGGATGGATTTCTCCTGGGATACGATCAAAACAGGTAACGGGGAGATTGCTGCAGCACCAGAACTAAGCCTGAACAAGACTATCTGGGAAATACCTTTCAGTATCCCCGGAGCTCTGCTGATCCGCAGTTATCAGGATTTTGGCGAGGACGATGCTGTTATGTTCAAAGAAAATGATGAACCCATGATTCCCGCCACTTCCTTTACGGGATGCCTACGTAAAGCTTGCTTCGACATCGTGTATTATGATCTGAAACTTCAAGATCCCGAACTCGTGCTAAATCATATCTTTGGCTATGTGAATGAGACAGAAAAGACCTCTCAGGCTTCCAAGCTATTTGTCGAAGACATCATCCTATGCTCTAAAAAGGAAGCCAGCTACACCCGAAATAAAATCAATCGTTTTACCGGTGGGACTGAGGACAGTGCGCTGTTTACAAATAAGCCTATTTATAACAGCAACGGAAAGATAGAAATCGAATTTTCGGCTGAACTGGAGCCCTGGATCCAACAACTGCTGTGTTACGCTCTATTGGACATAGGTCAAGGCATTGTTCCCCTGGGAGGAGAAACCTCGATAGGCAGAGGAATCCTATCTATTGACCCCAAGGATATCCCCAGCCCTGAAGCGGGAGGAAGTGCCCTATATGAGTACCTGAAAAACAACCCAAAAAGGGAGGCAGCCCAATGAAAACGATTCTGGAAAAACAAAAACTCAATGAAAAGCCACATTGGTATATTGCCTGGCTTACCAACCAGGTGATTCTGGGCATCTGGGAAACTGGAAAGGATAATGCTGAGTTCGATTACAACCTGGTTCTCCAGCTAAGGATCTTCAATGCAGAAGAAGAGCTGTTCATCTGGAAAAATGGTGGTGAATATCTGGGAAGACTCGTCAATACCCAGTGGAATAAAGACAATGTATTTATCCAACTACCGTTTATGTGGGGAACTAAGATAAAAGACAACAAACTCAGGGAACCTGATCTGGGCCTGGAGATTAAGCTGGGAGCCTGGGTTCCACCCAGCAATGGCTTGCCTCTGCGCTATCGGGTGGAGAACCTTTTCTCTTACGATGACAAGAGTGGCAACCTGGTTTTTACCGATGCCCGGCTAACCCATATTATGGATAAGCAGGGAGAGATAATCGCTCCGGAGGTGAAAAATGCCCAAAATTTATAATCGAGTAGCAGACAGGACATTCGTTAATCCCTACAATTTCGTGACACTAAGCCCGAACTGCATCAAAAACATCAACTACCAAAGCGCAAAAGAGGCTTCCGATGCCATCAGCGGTTGGCTGGAATGCGAGCTTGAGCTGAAAAGCCCCATCTTTATCCCCAATAGTTCCAATGACAAATTCTTTGGGCAGTGGCATCCGGATCACCATCCCATAAAACCAGAGGACTATCTGAAATCCTTTGAGTTCTTCTCTTATGATGACTTAAAGAAAGCAACAGGTAATTGCCAGAATACTCCCCCACCTACAAAACCTGTTATCCCCGGAAGTGAGATCAGAGGGATGATTCGCTCCGCCTACGAAACCTTAACAAATTCCTGCTTATCCACCATAGACCCGCAGATGTCCTTTCATAAACGTGCTCCTAAATCAAATCTTTCTGGCCAACCAGGGATACTCAGGAAAAATGGTGCAGGATGGGAGATTGCTCCCTGCAAAAGGTATATGTTGAAAACCAACTTCTGTAATCGAGACCCATTCAATATACCAGCACCTGAAGCCACTTGGATTCCAAGATTGCGGGCCAGAGAGAAATCGAATGTTGATGTTCATTTTAATAATTTGGTCAGTTTAACAAAAACTATCAGAGGCAATACAATCACGATTGGAAAGATGGTGCAGAATAACCCTTTAACATACTCATCCCCCACTGCGGCTGTTGGCAAGGTGCATGTTACTGCAGGTTTTTTAAGAAAACACCATGACAGCGTGTTTGTTGATACAGGTAATCCTCCGATCCTGATAACTCAAGAAATAGCTGAGAACTATCTGGAAAACCTTAAGCTGTGCAAAGACAATGATACAATTGGCCCGGAATATCAACATCTCTGGAAAGGGGACGATATTGATGCTTACGATAATGTCTGCGTCTATTACGCTAAATACTGCGGAAGAATATACCTCTCTCCATCGATGATCAACCGGGAGATGCTCTATAAGAATCTGGGTGAGCGGATTGGGAACTTTAAGCCCTGCGATGATCCTACGCGCCTATGCTCTGCCTGCTCTCTATTTGGCATGGTTTCGGACAAAGGCTCGGTTGTTTCCCGCCTAAGATTCAGCGATGCCACCCCGGTAGAAGGAACCACTGAATTCATGGAACCAGTTCTCTTGGAAGAACTGGCAAGCCCCAAACCCAGTGCTTCGGAATTTTACTTGGAGCGTCCTGCCAATCAGGACAATTGGAATTACGATTACCAAATGAGATGGGGACAGGGGGGGGCGATCACACCCAGCAATTTTGCGGGTAGGATTAGAGGAAGAAAATTCTATTGGCACCAAACTAGTATTAAGACCAGCAATCTATTACATCAGCGAGGTCTTGATGAAACGACCAGAAATAAATTAGAGCGCATGTGTTTAGTTAGGCCGCTTACAAGGGGAGTATTTAAGTTCAAAGTCTATTTTGATCGTGTAAGCAGGTCTGATGTTTTCAAACTGGTTTACACTATGACCATTGGCTTCAGCACCAATCATGCACATAAGATAGGAATGGGTAAACCCCTGGGCTTGGGAAGTGTGCAGCTCAAAGTTAGCAAATTGACACGAAGAGAATTCACTTCGGCGTACGTTATTGAAAAAAGGCATGTTGACTTTTATAATGATGTTAATAGAAATATCATAATTACTAATTGTGAAATTGCCTTGGGAGTCAATGGAGTACTTTCGCAGTTTAAAGTCCTAACCGAGCTGAACGGCCGAAATAACATCTGCTATCCTTACGTTATTGATGGGCAGGGAAATCCTTTACCTGAGAGTTATAGATGGTTCGTAGGTAACAAACAGATCCAGCGGGTTGGCCAGGCGAACAGGCCAAAAATCGACCAGAGCTTGGCTGAACCTGGCAATCCTGAGCAACAAGTGATCCGGGAAACTGAGTAAACTGCAAAGATCATATAATGAAACGAAGCCTAAATTCATTGGGTTTTATCAGAAGCTTGCTGTCAGATATACTGATGAACTCAGAGTTTGAGAACGCAACTTTTTTCACGGGAGGTTGCGTTCGAAATCACTTCCTGAATCGGGATATCTCCGATGTGGATATCTGCGTCAATCTCCCGGAAGGAGACAAAAAACTTGCAGAATATCTGTTTCAGCGTGGCCTGGGCACAAAACCGGTGATTTACAAGAATACCCAAACCGTTAAAATCAGCTTTCAGGGGATCACTTTGGAGATTAGTTCTGCCTATAATGCAGCCGGCAACTCCAGTTATCCGACAAGCCTGGAAGAGGATGCTCTGCGCCGGGATTTCACCATAAATTCTCTGTATCTGAGTGTAAACACGGGAGATATCTTCGATTTTACTGGAACAGGGCTCAGGGATCTGAGAGAAGGACTAATCAGAGCGGTCCGCAGCCCGGTGCAGGTATTTGCTGACGACCCCTTAAGGATATTGCGCGGGATCCGCTTTGCTGCGGAATATGGCTTGCGGATAGAGGATAATACCTGGCAGGCGATTCAGTTACATAATGAGTCTTTGCTCCAAATAGCCAGAGAAAGAACTAAAAAAGAATTCATCCTAATGCTGTATGGCCCAGACCCGGCCAGGGCAATTAACCTGCTGGCAAGCTCCGGAACTCTGGAAATAGTATCTCCGGGAACCATGTATATAACGAAAGGCAAAGACGCCTTATCCTTTTCCGGAATTCACACCGTAGAACTATTGAAAACCTGCCAGCCAGACCCTCTGGCGCGCTGGCTTTGTTATTTGAAAGAATATGTCCGCAGCACATATGGTCTATCGAGTAGCATGGATTTTGATAGCCAGACTGATAACATGCAACAATGGTTGAAAAACATGCTGAACACCTTTTTTCTCCCCAGCCAGTTAATCAAGAAACTGCTGTCCGTCCTTTCTGTTTATGCGCTGATGAACTTGAAACAAACAGAAAGCCTTGACATCTCCGATAAAGAAATCAGGACTGCGGTTTATAATCTGCGCATTAGTTTTCCTCTCTTGATGCAACTACTGAAACATGATATCCAGGTGATGCCTGAAAAGGCGAGAAAGATTGAAAATCTGCTATCCAGGATGGAGAAAATACACCAAGTGATGGATTCACATAGCTTCCCCCTGAATGGCAGAATAATCATCTCTGCTCTGGGAGTATCACCAGGACCAAGTCTTGGCAGGCTGTTGGAGAAAGCTAAGAATTACTGGTTGGAAGAGCCGTCTTTGAGCAAAGAAGCTTTGTTGCATAGACTTGTGTACGATAACCCTAAGAAAGCAGAGTAAATCCTGATGCTATAATTAACGATAATTATTAGCCTGAAATCTGATTCTGATAAGCCTAATGTTGTGTCAAATTTGGTATGTCGCAAATAGTATTGATAGGGGTAGGGGAGTTATCCATTACTGGCTCCCCTCCCTCCGAACCGTACGTGCGGTTTTCCCGCATACGGCTCTCCAGAAAACAGGTAACTCATTTAAGAGACCGGCATAATTCTTCACGGGCTTTGACGAAAGAGAAAAACCCGCAATTATCAAAGATGGCATTGGGGT
>DIXL01000007.1 GCA_002428685.1 Cloacimonetes bacterium UBA6081
GATAATCCCGTAGGGATGACACAAACTGTTGTGGACAATACAGTCCTATTTGCCGCTCTTCCAGAGCTAATTCCTTGGCTGGATTCCCGCCTCCGCGGGAACGACAGTGTAACCATGTCCTGATTATACATGCTTGTTTTTGCGACACAAGTTTCTTGGGACGACATAGGTTTGGATTGTTAATAGTTTTTGTTGACATTTTTACAAGCTGGAAGAAGCTGAACTTAGAACCATTGAACTTGATAAGGTGGCTACCATGAAAAGCTTTTTACTTGTTCTGATGCTGCTTCTCAGCATAATTTTGTTTGCAACCCCCCGCGGTTTAACCGTGAGGGAAATCCCGGTTTCAGATGTTATCAGCGAGCACCAAAGTCCTGTTTCGCAATTTATCACTGTTGCTGAGCCCGTGCAAAGAGGAGAACTGAATCTGGAAGAATGGCATAGTGTTTTGGAGATGGATTTGGGTTTTAGACTTCCGGCCGGAGGACAATATGGCCTAAAGTTTGAGAATAATCAGGCCACTGCAATCCCTTTTGGCAATCCTGGCTGTTTATCTCCCGAAGGTTTATTGGCTGTGCAAAAAGCCCCAAACTGGCTGGCAAAAGACCTGGCCGGAACTTTGGCGCAATTGAATCCTGATCAGCAAACCCTGTGGGCAAACCTCATTTTGAATACCAACGATCCTTTTGTGGATGAAATTGCTTTTTGTGTGGCGTTTTCTTCGGCTCAATACCTCAATTCCAGCTATGCTCTGCCTGAGTTGTTTACCGAAAATGCGCAGTTTTTGTATTCCATTGATGCCCAGCTATCTTATGTGGAAATTCAAAATACCGGCTCGGCTGCCGTAGGGGGTAACTATTATTCCACCACCCGTTATTTAAAGAAAGACGCCGGTGGACAAGTGCAGCAAATCACGGTTCCGAAAGAGCTTTATTATTGGTATATTGTGCATCCTAAGCTAACAGACGAAATTGCCGCTTTCATCAATCCCACCGTAGTGGAAAATAACAGCACTCACAACAATAATATTGCCCCTCCACCCACCGGAAAGTTTTGGCGCAGCTACCTTTACAATTTGCAGGAAGTTGGCTATCCTGTGCTTAGCGATACATTAAATCTGTGCCAAACGCTGTTCAATAGGGATGGTAGCGGAAATGATGCCATTCGAACCATTCAATGGTGGATAAATCAAAACATGAGCTTTACGAGCAATAATGAAAGACCTCACCAACCTGTCCGGATTATTACAAAACGCATTGGACGTTGCGGAGAATATGCCGATCTAACTGCTGCCGTGGCTCGTTTGGCGTTGATTCCCTGCACCAGTATATCTTCGATCTCCACAGATCATACCTGGAATGAGTTTTGGGACGAAAATTGGGTGGCTTGGGAACCTGTGAATGGCTATATTAATGATCCCCTGGTATATGAAAACGGCTGGGGAAAAGTGTTTGGCAGCGTGTTCGAAACGCGCTCTGACGGTTTGATAACCCCAGTAACAGATCGCTATTCCGAAGGTTCTGCAATACTAAGAATTCAGGTTTTGGCCATCAATATGCTGCCAGTGGATGGGGCAAGAGTTGTTTTGGCAATTTTAGATACTAACAACCGTTATGATTGCGAGCAGTTTACCGACAACAACGGCTTTGTTACATTTGTTGTGGGAGACAATCGAAACTACAGGGTTAGAGTGGAAACCACTTTTGGGATATATCCTCCCATTGCCGGAACTTATACGCAGTTGGTCGAAAACAGTGTGGCAGGACAAACCTATCAATATGTTTTGATAGTTCCCGACCCCATGCCAACTCCAAGTTTGGAGCAGATTCCTGCTCCCAACGATTCCGTGGAAGACCATCGTTTCGCAGTAAATTATCAAAGTTATGGTTATTATATAGGAGCACTTACCCTTTGGGACGACATTGATGTTTTAGGCTCGCAACCGATGCATTACAAATACGTGCAAACTCCATCCGATGCAAGTTTTATGGTAATGGATAGCGACAATTTACTATTCTGGCAGATTGATGGTTTTGGCGCGGCATGCAATTATCTAAGCCCTGCCATGAATGGGGCTTCGCTGTTTAATATACCGACTGGGCAGGATTGGTATGCCTTTCTGGACAATTCACACCGGCACCGAAATCCCGTGGAGATTAGTGGAATCATGCTTTATGAAAAGTATGGAACGCCGGTTTTAGATGAAGTGCTGACCCCCGTGGCTTTTAGAATCCTTGGTAATTATCCCAATCCTTTTGCAGATAAATCTGTTTTGAAAGTGGATATGGCTGAATCTGCCGAGATTAAGGCAGCAGTTTACAATTTGAAAGGGCAAAAGGTAAAAAGCTTCCTGCCACAGCACGTGATGGTGGGTGAAAGTGAATTGGTTTGGGATGGGAAAAACGATCAGGGACTGGCTCTGCCTTCCGGAGTTTATTTTTGGAAAGTGGAAAGCGGTGAGGTTAGTCGGACAAGTAAAACGGTATTGATTAGGGAGTAGCTAACGATAGCAAAACAGCCAACTGAGTGCTTTTTGAAACGAGGATTTAAGGATTCAAGGATTTAAAGATTAGAAGGACGTATTCCCTGGATGCTGTCTCTGCTTCCATATAAGTTAAATCCTAAAAATCCTTTAATCCTATAATCCTCGTTTATTATGTTATATAGAGCCACTCAATGTAAAAAAAAGCGGAGTAGGGTTCTGCTAAATGCCTTTGGCAACCAGGATTTCCCAGGGTTTTTTTAGGGTGTAAGTCATAACTTCCCTATGTTTTCCTTCCAGTTTGTCAGGCACCAGAGCAGCATATTCATTCAAAACAAGATAGGTGGAAAATTGTATCTGGCCTACGCTGGAGGCTTCGTCTATAATCTTTATACCTTGGCTTACAAGCTGCGGGTTTGTCCCTTCCATGAGATTGGTATTGCAGATAAATTCTGTAACGTGCAGCTTGCTGACAAACTCCAGATTGCGTTTCATCTCCAGGATTTCTTCTGCATTAGTGGTAAAAGGACGAAGAGTATTTACCACAAATAACATACTATAACCCCGTTTGTTAATGATATCCACAAAGCGTCCTAAAGTTCTGCAACCGGCAGGATCTCCACCCACGTCCAGAATTACTGTTTTGTTTTGATTTTCTATAGCTCCCTTGATGCGTGGAGATATCATGGGAAGGTCTGCATGCTTGAATTCTCCTTCCGGAGCAATTATATCAATACCATATCCGGCAAATTCCTCTCGCACATCGCGGCTGCGAAAATAGGGATTAACCACATCCATGTCGGCCAGGACTACATCCAAACCTGCTGCTTTAAATTTGCGGGCAAGATGGATGCTGTATTCACTTTTTCCGCTGCCGTAAGCACCAATGACGATGTATAGTTTATTGTTCATGACAATAGCTCCCTAAGATGGTTTCGGATGGCATGATAGTCCCGGGCATTAAAATCTGCTTCAGCGATGATTTGTTTCCATAGTGGGGCAGAATCATCATCCCAAATGGCAATGGCATACATCCCGGCAGCTTTGGCAGCTCGTATTCCGGCAAGGGTATCTTCTATAACAATACAAGCACTTGGTTCTATAGATAGCTCTCTTGCGGCTTTTAGAAAGATGTCTGGGAAGGGTTTTCCCAGCATATCATGCGTCCCTGTTACTATAGTCTTAAAGTATTGGGATAAATCATGTTGAGACAATGCCAGAGATGCCAGGTCGTCATGATTGCTTGTGCCAATAGCAAGGGGGATATCAATGCTGCGCAAAAAGATTATCGTGTCCTTAGCACCTTCTTTCAGCGACACATCATGTTCATAATGCCACTGAACTGCTGCTGTCCACTCAGCCATAATTTCCTCTACGGAATCAGGCAGACAAAACCTATCCTTAAAATACTTGGCTGTTTGATTGTAGCTGTTTCCCAGAGGCATGTGTTCAAACAGGTCATCGGGAACAGTAATCCCCCTGGAACCAAGAAAATCCATGTCCACCTGTCTCCAGATGCCCATTGAATCTATCAGTGTTCCGTCCAGATCAAAGATTATAGCTTGGAATTTATTCATAGAGGGCAGAATTGTGAAAGGGGGGATATCGTCAATGGTTTTCCAAAGTGAGAGCTACGCAGTGAGAGTTTCACAGTGAGAGCTACGCAGTGAGAGTTTCACAGTGAGAGCTTCGCAGTGAGAGTTTCACAGTGAGAGTTTCAAAGTGAGATTTCAAGGGGAGATTTCAAGGGGGGATTTCAAGGGGAGATTTCAAGGGGAGATTTCAAGGGGAGATTTCAAGGGGA
>DIXL01000108.1 GCA_002428685.1 Cloacimonetes bacterium UBA6081
GTTTTACAACCGTAATAAACTGTCCTCTGTCCTCTTAAGACCTATGTTTCAGTATCTCCAGCATGTCTGCAAAAAGCTCGGGTTCATACACTGTAGCCTGGGGCACCAGATTTAGCAATTCCTGATAATTTAAATGATCTTTGCCTTTGTGTTTGGTAATCATTTTGCTCTCTCCGGATGGTATGGTGGCGACTAATAAACCTCTCTTGCAGCTAATAATTCCAATGCGGTTGGCTCGGTTCAGTTTAATTTTTAGAACTATTACAGCCTTATCAACCTCGGTTGCAGCGGTTACGGTAAGATTAAAAACCCGCTCTGGCAAAGCAGAGATATCCCATTGGAGGATGCCGGAGGTTCCCAAAAATGCATCCCGCACGATTTGGGGAGAGGTAAACACANNCGGGTGATTGGGAGGTGCCAAAACAGGTTATCAGCTTGTTCAGAAAACGCTTGATGGCTGTTAATTGCTGAAAGCTAAGGATTTCCTGCGAATCCTGCCAGCCCTGATCTCTTAAATATGCACTGCGTAGATTGATCTTGAGACGGTGTTTACGTTCTTTAGCTGTTTGATAGCTAATTTGCTTGTGGGCAGCGTATTCTTTCAGGGTTTTGAACTTGACCAATTCCAGATGCATTTGATAATCGGCTCGCGAAAGCAGCTTCTTTATCTTCTGCGGAGAAAGCTGAGCAGGCAATTCGTCATCATCAGGATTTAAAGGTGGAGGCAGAGAGCGGCTTATCAGCTCTTGCGAAAGCTTGTTGTCCTTGCTTTCCAGATTAATCTGACTAACGGCTTTATTGTGCACCACTCTGCTCAGCCAGGCTTTGATATTGGTTACTTCTGTTTTGGCGCACAGCAATTCATTAATGCAATCCTGGCTGATGTCTTCGGCAGTTTCGGGACTTTGCACCAGCTTTAGGGCATAATGGAAACAATAGGCACGTAATTGCTCAAAATATGATTCCACGCTTTGCTGATACTGCTGTTGCACCCATTTGGCATAGTCATTTTTATAGATTTGGCCAGCCAGCATCTTTAAGCTGATGCGGTTTACCAGATCGTCTGCAATTGCTTTCTGCTTAAAATCGCTCAGGGCTTTGTTGCAGATTAACTGCTGCATTTCCCAAACTTGATTTTGTCCCAAAGCTATACCTGAGTCTCTTGGTGAGTTTTCCATCCTTCCCCCAATTTCATTACNNCGTGTTAGCATTATTTGTCAAATGGATTGTTGCTCAGTCCACTATATTTACTTAATAATCAAGTAGTTAGAGTATTTTGAGCCATACCTTTTGTCTTAGCGCACACTTATTCATAGGAGTTAAATATATTCATAGCCGTTACTCCNNTTTGCAGCTCCAGGCCGGCAGCTACACACTTCCTCTGCCGGCTTGCTGCAGTGTAGTTGCAGGCATTGAACAACAGAGAAAATCATTTGCTACGTCTAAATCTCTGAAGTATTTACACAGAACCGGATTTAGGAGAAGGTCTATTTCATTAAAACCATTTTATGGCTGCGCTTAAATCCCGGAGTTACCAGGCTGTATAGATAGATGCCGCTGCATACTGCTTTTCCATGGTCGTCTGTTCCATCCCACCTTACGTGATGATTTCCGCTTGGCTGTTCGCCGTTTACAAGGCTGCGAACCAACTGCCCTTTCAAGTTGAAAATACTCAAGCGCACGGAAGTTTGAACGCTAAGGCTATAGCTGATAGTGGTTTCCGGATTAAAGGGATTGGGAAAGTTTGGAAATAATGCACTTGCCGGATAAACTTCGTTTACACCATCGTGAACGGGAGTAGCCGTTCCGCTTATTATTGCTATGTTGTCTATACTCCAACCCGGATCGGTTAAATCTACAACTGAGGACACATCGCTTAAGCGAAACCTGAGGAAAAGATTTTGTCCCCCATAATCAGATAGAGGAACATATTCTTTACGCCAGCTATCCCAACAGCCTGATTTTTGCCAAATTTCCTGCCATGAATTGCCATCCTGCGAAATTTCCACTCTGGCAGGATCATACACCCACTCCGAATATAGGTGCGAATCAAATGTAAGGTAAACATTGCTGCCGGTGGGAAGGGCAATGGGACTCTCTGTCTTTATCCACACATTACAGTTCATGGCATAAAGCCCTGTGCCACCCCAACTGTCTGTGATGGTATAACCGCTGGTGGAAAGCTCGTTTTGGCGCACCCAGGGACCTTCAAACGTCCAGTTTGTTGTTCCACTTTCCCAGGTTTCGCTGAATATAACATTGGCAGGGCTGAGGTTGTAACTGAAATAATTCTGACCCGTAACAAGGTTTACAGTTCCNNTAGGGAAAGTAACCATCAGCCCAAATCTGGATGGGGTATTCGCCTTCGTAACCATGAAATACGAAATCTCCATTAACAAATAGCGTGTCAGGTTCGTAGCTGCCGATAATAACCCTTGCGGAAATGGGGCTTTGTCCGCTGTAAACTGCTGATTGTAAAACGGCAGCGTTCTTTGGCAGCATCACAATATCACACGTTGTCCTGGTATTGTTAAGCACGTTTACACCTGTTAGCACTGTGTTGAAATATCCTTTCTTTTTGCAGATAACAGTATAGTTCCCAGACGCCAGGGGACGAAAATACCTTCCGGTTTGCGGATTGCTGAGGCGTGGCCTAAACCAGGGAGCGTTGTGTTCTGAGATTATGATTTCGGCTTCCAAAGGGGCGTTTGTGCCGCTTTCCTGCACTTTTCCGGTCAACATGGAAACTGGAACGGCTCCGGAAGAATATATCTTTGCCCGGTCTAACAGCCAGCGGACTCCATTGCTACAGCGTTGAACTGTGCCAAGCATTACGGATTCCTGAGGCTGAAGGTTTAGCGTTCCGCATTCAATCAGCAAGGCAATTGTGCCATACTGCTGATACATCCAGTCATGAAATGCACCTTTGCGGCTTTTATGGGGAAAAACGTCGTAGTGTCCACTTGCATCTTCCTTGATAATCTGCGAGCCAACCCCGTTTCCGATGGAAGCGGCAAAAGCCATATCCGGACTGGGACGCAGGTTATCCCAATTGAAGGAATAATACACTTTTTCGGAAAAATCACCGGTGCGGGAAGAATGCCAGCAGATTGCATAGACAAATTTNNCCTGAGTCTCCGCTTCACTATTGGGAGCTTCTCCGCGATAATAATCATAGCGTTCATCCTGATCGCTCAAAGGCTCTTGATAAAGCGAATCGCCATGCACCCAATTAAAGCTGAAATTCCGGTTTAAATCAACTCCATCAAGGTCGTATCCGGTTACGGGAAGAAAGTCAAAAATACCATTCAGATTGGTATCCCGCTTGTTTTTGCGATATGAAACATCCAT
>DIXL01000091.1:0-1953 GCA_002428685.1 Cloacimonetes bacterium UBA6081
AGTCTTGGAGGAGTGAATCCAGCCCAGGAATGATAAGAGCAAAAAAACCAATCGCGACTGAGTCTTCATTGGCTTTACTTAACCGATAAAGAGATAAAATGAAGACAGCCTTATTTATATTAATCTTGCTGCTGGGATGCTTATCCTTGGGGGCAAACATCTTTAGAGTAGCCTTGGATGGCTCTCAACCCTATACTGTGATCCAGGATGCCATAAATGCTTCTGCCAATACCGATACGGTTCTGGTTTATCCCGGCAGATACTATGAAAACATCCGTTTCTATGGTAGGAATATTACTCTGGCAAGTTTGGAGCTTACCACGGGTAACTTTGATTATAAATACAACACTATCTTGGATGGTAATCAAAATGGAAGTGTTATACAAATAGGTAATGGTGAGTCTAATGCAACAATCAGAGGCATGACAATAACTAATGGCTCTGGTTACTATGATAGCAACTATGATGAGACTTTTGGTGGAGGAGTATTAATCGGTGCGTTAAATCAAGTAAATGATATTAAGATAATAAATTGTATCATTACCAGAAACAATGCTGGGTCTGGAGGAGGGATTCAAGCAGGGAGATGTAACATGTTTCTTTCTGGAACATCAATCAGAGAAAACAATGCTGAGTCAGGGGGAGGAATTAAAGCTTCATACTCATTTACAACACAGTATTCCACTACTTTCGATCCTGTTAACCGCTGCAGTGTTTACAACAATAAAGCGGCTTTCGGTTGTGAGATGTATTTTTATTTGGCTAATCAGGTTCATGTGGTGGTTGATACATTTACAGTGGCTAACCCCTCTAATTTTTATGCCAGTGCCATTCCCCAGAATTCCAGTATTGAAAACCCATATACCTTTGATATACTACATAGTGTGCATCAGGAAATAAATAATGACCTTTACGTAGCCCCCTGGGGAAGTGATGCCAATAGTGGTTTATCGGAAGGCGAGCCATTGATGACTATCTTCCAAGCTGTAGATAACATTGCTTCTGATTCAGAGTTTCCAAAAACGATTCACCTTGCTGAAGGTTACTATTCAAAGCTGACAAACAACCAGTTTTTCCCTCTTACAATGAAGAGTTTTACAAGCTTAACCGGTCAGGGTAGTGATAATACAATAATAGATTTTTCAAACGATTCAAAAATGCTTTTAGTAGCTCCATTTTCTGATCAAATGGCTATATCAAATCTTCGCTGTGTTAACGGTAAAGGTGGATTTCAGATATCATATTCAACGAATATCACAGTTTCTAATGTAATTGTTGATGGACTAAATCACATAAACTTAGCTCGGGGTTATGCTGGTTACAGTAATACAGGTCAACGGATTGAGAGTTGCCTTTTTAATGACATATCATCATCTGAGCGTGCAACAGGAATTGATGTAGGCCAAGGTTCTGGAATTATTGAGTTGGATGATACCGAGATTTCTAACTGCAACTCAGGAACATGGATGCCTACCCTGCAAATAAGCTCCATCAATGAAGCGGAAGTTGTAATTAGCGGATGCAGTTTTCATGATAATACCAGCAGTGCCCCTGATGTTTGGAACTCCATAATGCAGATCGGCCCCTTTGATATATATGGGCAACGTCTTCGAGTAGAGATTGAGAACTCCTCGTTTTTCAACAATAACCAGTCTAATTCCGGCTTTATGGGCTATGTCCATGCTCTAAATGACACCACTTTTGTCCGCAACTGCACCTTTGCCGGAAACAGCGGAGGCAATTCTGCTTTGATGGTAAAAGGCAACGCTGTTTTCGAAAACAATGTGTTCTGGAATCCGCAGTTACCCACAGAGGTAGTTGCGTATTACTCCTCCAGTGAAGGAATCAGTGGCAGGGTGGAATTTGCTAACAACTGTATCCGCAATGGTCAGAACGGCATTTACAACATGAGTCCCTTAAATGAGATAATCTGGCATAACAACAACCTATCTG
>DIXL01000091.1:2073-2624 GCA_002428685.1 Cloacimonetes bacterium UBA6081
CTGGGAAATGCCTGCAATGGATAGAAGCTTATCAGGCTATCGTATTTATCGCAATAATCTGCCTTATGCAGACATCAACGATCCTTCCCAGTTGCAGTTTCGGGATTACAGTCCAGTGAACGACACCCTAACTTACTATGTTGTAGCTCTGTATGGTTTTGTGGAATCGGCAGCCAGCAACACCGTTACGGTGATTGTGTCAGGTGTGGATAACGCTGACGAAACCCTTATCCCCGCAGCATTAAATCTTACCATCTCTCCCAATCCCTTTTCAGATATTGCTGTTGTTCGTTACAATCTCTCTAAAACAGCTAAAGTAACCATGCAAATCTACAACCTGAAAGGTCAATTGGTAAAAACCCTGGTCAACGACAACCAAAGCAAAGGTGAACAACTCGCCGTGTGGGAAGGCTGTGATGAAGCAGGCAGGCATTTAGCCTCTGGTATCTATTTCCTGCGCTTGAACATTGATGGTAAACCAGAGAAACCTCACAGACTGGTTTTATTAAAGTGATTCAGAGAAGTCATACAAGATTTATATTGACATGCCA
>DIXL01000092.1 GCA_002428685.1 Cloacimonetes bacterium UBA6081
GAGTAGCCTTGGATGGTTCCCAACCATATACTGTGATCCAGGAAGCCATCAATGCTTCTGCCAATACCGATACGGTGCTGGTGTATCCCGGTAGATACTATGAAAACATCCGCTTCTATGGAAAAAATATCTCCCTGGCAAGTTTAGAACTTATTACGGGAGATATGGTTTACAAATACAACACTATCTTGGATGGTAATCAAAATGGAAGTGTTATACAAATAGGTAATGGTGAGTCTAATGCAACAATCAGAGGCATGACAATAACTAATGGCTCTGGTTACTATGATAGCAACTATGATGAGACTTTTGGTGGAGGAGTATTAATCGGTGCGTTAAATCAAGTAAATGATATTAAGATAATAAATTGTATCATTACCAGAAACAATGCTGGCTCAGGAGGAGGGATTCAAGCAGGGAGATGTAACATGTTTCTTTCTGGAACATCAATCAGAGAAAACCATGCTGAGTCAGGGGGAGGAATTAAAGCTTCATACTCATTTACAACACAGTATTCCACTACTTTCGATCCTGTTAACCGCTGCAGTATTTACAACAATAAAGCGGCTTTCGGTTGTGAGATGTATTTTTATTTGGCTAATCAGGTTCATGTGTTGGTTGATACATTTACAGTGGCAAATCCATCAAATTTCTATGCCAGTGCCATTCCACAAAATTCCAATATTGAAAACCCCTATACCTTCGATATTTTGCACAGTGTTCATACCGAGGTAAATCACGATCTTTATGTAGCTCCCTGGGGAAGTGATGCAAATGATGGCCTATCGGAAGGAACTCCACTAAAAACAATCTTCACTGCTGTTTACAACATAGCTTCTGATCCAGTGAATCCTAAAACTGTTCATCTGGCAGAAGGCTATTATGCAAAGAGTCAGAACCAGCAATATTTCCCGATTCCTATGAAAAACTGGACAAGGATGGTAGGTCAATCAAAAGATAACGTCATCTTAGACATGGAAATGCTTACCTTTGCTATGAGTATCTGCCCTTACAGTAAAAATGTAGCTGCGTCGGATATAACATTTCAAAATGGCAAAGGAGGCATAGGTTCCAGCCAATCTGATGGGATAGAGCTTCGTAACATAGCTGTTAAGAATATCAGCCATATACAAAGCACTTCTGGGTATGTTGGTTACCAAAATGCAAATCAGTCTTTAATCAATGTGAGTATTAGTAATGGATATGCAGGTTCATCATTTGATGGTATAGATACGAGATTGCGGAATGGGACGCTTTATATTAAGAACTTGGACTTAAGCATGCTTAGTTCTCCTGGAGATTTGCGGTCTCTTGGGATTAATGCAGAGGGTAATTCTGAGGCATTGATTGACGGCTTGGTTGTTCATGATAACCTAAGCTCAGGTTCGGATATGTTTAATAGCGTGTTTCAGATTGCGCCACTAAGTGATTATTGTCAGCGTTTCAGAGTGGAACTTAGCAATTCAAGTTTCTATAGTAACCAACAAGCTAACCCTAATTATTTAGCTCATATCTATGCGAAAAACGACACCACTTTTGTCCGCAACTGCACCTTTGCCGGAAACATCGGAGGCAATTCTGCTTTGATGGTAAAAGGCAATGCAGTTTTCGAAAACAATGTGTTCTGGAATCCGCAGTTACCCACAGAGGTGGTTGCATATTACTCTGCAAGTGAAGGAATCAGTGGCAGGGTGGAATTTGCTAACAACTGTATCCGCAATGGTCAGAACGGCATTTACAACATGAGTCCCTTAAACGAGATCATCTGGCATAACAACAACCTATCTGCAGACCCAATGTTTGAGCTTATGGGCAATCATCCCTATCGGCTCAGTTCTTTTTCGCCATTAATAGATTTGGGTTTGCAGAGTTTATTCTTAGAGCCGGGAACCGATGCCGGAGGCAATGAACGCATCTGGGATGGCGATAGTGACGGCATAGCAACAATTGACATCGGTGCCTATGAATACCAGCCCATCTTTAGCCCTACTAACTTAAGCACTCAGCTTTGGCAGCAACAGATAGAGCTTGCCTGGGAAATGCCTGCAATGGATAGATGTTTATCAGGCTATCGTATTTATCGCAATAATCTGCCTTATGCAGACATCAACGATCCTTCCCAGTTGCAGTTTCGGGATTATAGCCCTGTGAACGACACCCTAACTTACTATGTTGTAGCTCTGTATGGTTTTGTGGAATCGGCAGCCAGCAACACCGTTACGGTGATTGTGTCAGGTGTGGAAAGCACCGATGAAACCCTTGTTCCTGCAACTCTAAACCTTTCAATTTCCCCCAATCCCTTTTCCGATCTTGCAGTTATCCGTTACAACCTGCCCAAAGCATCAGAAGTAACCCTGCAAATCTACAACCTGAAAGGTCAATTAGTGCGAACGGTAATCAGTGAAACACAAAGCAAAGGCGAACAACTCGCCGTGTGGGAAGGCTGTGATGATAGCGGTAGGCATCTGGCCTCCGGTATCTACTTTCTACGCTTGAATATTGATGGTAAGCAAGAGAAACCCCGAAGATTGGTTTTGTTAAAATAAATTAAAGGCTATCTCCCGTATTAGCACACAAATCTTCATGCATTAAATTAATGAGAAATTTGTGTATGCATGCATTGCCTGTATTTTCCACTTGACTTTTTGCCAAGATTGGATAGCTTGTCTCTGAATGACATTGATAATGGGTTTATCCCGCAGGTTTTTTATCTTTCACAAGTAAGAATAAATAGGAATTCTAAATCTAATAGGAGATTTGACTGATGAATGCATGGAAACCGATTATTATGGTGCTGCTTGCCATTGGCATGATGAGCTGCGCCACAGCAAAACTAAATTCGATTGATCCCACCTCCCCCAATCCGGTGGTTGAAGTGGTAAAAAACGTTCGTGAAGCGGTTGTTCAAATCCGCGTGGAAGCCAAAGTAACTGTCCAGAACTATCGTAATCCTTTCTTTGACGATCCCTTCTTCCGCCAGTTTTTCCCGCAACAACCCAATGAGCAAACCCGGCCGGTTGTGTCCATGGGCAGCGGGTTTATCTATGAATACAATCCTTCCACCCGCGAAGCCTTTATTATGACCAACAACCATGTGGTGGAAAAAGGCCGCGAAGGCACAATAACTGTTACCATGGCTGATAAAGCTACTTACACTGCCACTGTGGTTGGTTTGGATCCTAACACGGATATTGCCGTGATAAAAATGACGGTTAAAGAGGACGAAAAGGTTACCGTTACCCCTCTGGGCGATTCGGATAAACTGGAAATTGGCGAATGGGCTATAGCCATAGGAAACCCCTTTAGCGAAGGTCTGGATAGAACCGTAACCCTGGGTGTGATCTCTGCCACCAGCAGAGCAAACTTGAATTTGGGTGATAATTCTCCCATCTATCAGGATTACATTCAAACCGATGCCGCCATCAATGCTGGAAACAGCGGTGGCCCACTATTAAACATAAAAGGTGAGGTAATAGGCATAAACAGTGCTTTGGCCAGCAACAATGGTGGAAATGTAGGCATCGGGTTTGCCATCCCTATAAACTTGGCTAAGCGTGTGGTGGATGACTTGGTAGCCAGTGGTAAGGTCTCACGCGCTTATATAGGAATTCTGCCGCAGGAGATTACCCCGGACATCCAGGAATCGTTCCAATTGAAGGAAGTGTCTGGAGTGCTGGTATCCAAAGTGGAAAAAGAATCACCCGCCGAAAAAGCCGGTTTGCAGGTTGGCGACGTGATTTTGGAGATAAACGGAGAAAAAGTCAGCAGCGTTCCAAAATTCCGCATTGCTATTGCCACAGCCAAAATTGGGCAGGAAATCCCCCTGACCATTACCCGTGATAACAAGATGAAGACAGTAAAAATCACCCTGGAAGCATTTCCGGATGATTCTGTAGCCTCCACCGATACCAATAAAGGCGGCGTTGCCACAGGCATAAGCGTGGAAGCCATCGATAGTGCTGTGGCCAAGCGTATGAATATCACCGGCGACAAAGGTGTGGTGGTTAGCAAAGTGGAACCCAATTCCCCCGCGGCCAAATCCGGGCTTCGGGTTGGTTTTATTATCCATAGCATCGAAGGCACCGAAGTGAATAGCCCCAAGGAATTCGCCTCTGTTCTGGAAACAGCAAAAACCAGTATGGAAAAAGAAAACCGTAAAACCATTCGGCTGTATGTGATAGATACTAATAAACAGCCATCCTTCATGGTGCTGCGTTTCGAGTAACCAAAGGGTGTGGCAATCTCCTGATTGCCACAAGCCAATCGGGAGATTGGCTTCCGTGCGCCTGTGTGCGCTGCATATCAGACAGGTGAAAGTCCTGTTCAGAGTCACGTCAAGCTCTGTAGCTGAAGGTAACTGCGTCACCGTGAGGTGGGGTGGAGAGCAACCGGAAGCGAACGACCAGTCCGTAGGATAACGAACTCGATTCGGC
>DIXL01000073.1 GCA_002428685.1 Cloacimonetes bacterium UBA6081
CACCCCAATACTATTTGCGACATACAAAGTTTGACACAACATTAGTGGAGTTGGAGCAAAGTAGAAACATGGAGCGGAACTCCAACTGCCAAAAACAAGCCACCGCACAGCAAAGAAATCTGAGAATGGAATGCTTATTGCACAACATTATAAAGAGCTGAGACCGTTATCATGCGGCATGGCTTGAAAAACGCCCGAAGTAGTTTAATAACAGGGGAATAGATGACTGTTCTGATACTTGCAACGGTGCTGTTGATAGTTTATTGGACAATAGAATATCGGCTGCACACAAAAAATGTGCTTTCTATACCCATACGGATTCACGTAAATGGAACGAGGGGTAAATCCAGCGTAACGCGTTTAATTGCAGCAGGTTTGCGTGCTGGTGGCAAAAAAACGGTGGCAAAAATAACCGGAACCCTGCCGCGCGTAGTTTTGCCGGATGGGCGCGAAGCAGCCATTATCCGTTTACAGGGAGCCAACATCATCGAGCAGAAATACATTTTTCGGCACGCTGTGAGCCACAAACCCGATGCTATTGTAATCGAGTGCATGGCGGTAAATCCTGTTTTTCAATATCTTACAGAGCGGAAGTTTATCCGCAGCACCATTGGAGTTATCACCAACAGCCGTCCCGATCATCTGGATTTGATGGGCTCTACAGTGCAAAGCGTAACCATGTGCTTAAGTAATACCATACCACCTCATGGGGTATGTTATACAGCAGAACATGATCATTTTTCTCTGTTGGCAAAGCGGGCAAAAAGTTTTGATTGCCGTATCCACAGGGTTCGTCCTGAGGGAGAACTAATCGTTTGGCCCAATGGTAAGCAGGAGAAAAAGAGTAAAACGCACATTATCGTAACCGAAGAAGAGCTTGCGGCTTTTCAGTATATTGAGCACAAAGAAAATGTGCAGCTTGCTCTGGCAGTTTGTGCCGAAGTAGGCATCCCCCGGGATGTAGCTTTAAAGGGTATGCAAAAAGCCAATCCTGATCCCGGTGCTCTGAAGAAATACAGGATTGAAGATGGCGGTAAAACCATTCAATTCTATAATATCTTTGCCGCCAATGATCCGCAATCCACAGTTAGTGTAATAAATATGATTACAGGACATTTGAAGGGTGTGGAGAAGATTATTGTTATCAACAACCGGGCAGATAGGTTATACCGGGCACATCAATTGGTGGATGCCGTAAAAAACCTGGATTATTCTTACATTCTACTCACAGGTGAGATCGCCGACAAGGTGGAAACTTATGCCCTGCAAAACGGTGTCCCACGAGAAAAGCTATTCTCCCTTGGTGAACCTCTTACGGAAGTAATCTATCAAAAAGTGCTGGAGCTGACAAAAACCGAAGCACATGTAATGGGGATCGGCAACATGGCAGGCAGAATTAAATATGGAGCTCAGATAGTAGCTCACTTTAAGCATAAAATGAATGTGAACCATAAAAGGAGCCGGATGTGATTGATGCAATAGTGCAAGCCGCTGTTGGAATCGGCGTTATCATTTCACTAATATTCAGTGAATTACTGGGAGCTTCGGCTGGAGGCATAGTAGTTCCTGGATACATAGCCCTGTATCTGGATAAACCAATGCAGATTTTGGGAACCCTACTTATTAGCCTCATCACCTGGGGAATAATCCGGTTGATTGGCAATTTTACCCTGTTATTTGGCAAAAGGCGCATGGTGCTAAGCATCCTGATTGGCTTTATTTTGGGATGGGCTTCTCGCTTGTTGGTTATGGGTGATTTTACTGTGCATCAGATGCAAATGCAATCAATTGGTTACATCGTTCCGGGTCTTATAGCTAATTGGTTTGAGCGGCAGGGATTTTGGAAAACTCTATCCACCATGGGGATAGCTGCTGTTTTAGTGCGGCTGGTTCTGATGGTTGTATTTCACGGGGAGATATAATATGTATCGTCCATCCTTAAAATCCGGCCGTTCGCTAATCGCCTTGTTCGTGCTTTCGGTAGTGCTGTTTTTCATTGCGCAAAGCAGCTATGTGCATGTTAAAGCAGATAATTACGAACTTAAAATAGAAGCTGCAAAACTGATGAAAAATGCCATGACCACCCTGCAGGAAGAATTACAGTATCGTCAAATAGAAATTGATGCAATAGATGATCCTCTGCAAACTGGATTAATCGGGACCAGATTAAGCACCATTACAACCGATAGAGGCTTGCTTTCGGAAAAACGAGCTGCGGTGAATCCCAATTTGGCAGCGGTGTTTGTGGAAGAATTTAGCAAGCTAAATCTGTCTTCTGGCGATGACATTGCAGTGGGAATATCGGGAAGCAATCCTGCGGTTAATCTGGCACTCTATGCGGCCATCAAGGTTATGGGTTTGAATCCCAAAATAATTGTAGCCCTGTCATCAGCTTCTTATGGGGCAAACCGTCCTGAATTAACCTGGCTGGATATGGAATCGATCCTTAGAAGCAAGAAAATTATAGATTTTGGAGCATCTTATGCCTCGCTGGGAGGTAGAGAAGATATGGGCATGGGCTTGTCAGACAATGGTATTTTAGCCCTGCGAGAAGCCATGTCACGAAACGGAGTGCCGTTATTGATGGGCTCCGGACTTGCCGACAATGTAGATATCCGCATGGCCGCTTATGATGAATTGCTACCGGAAGGTAAACGCTATGCCCTATTTGTGAATGTGGGTGCAGGATTGGCCAATGTGGGCAGCGAGCCCAATGCCAATCTGATTCCGGAAGGTGTGAACCGCAAGCTGGCAGAACGTGAATACGAAAAAGAAGGCGTAATGATGAAAATGGCCAAGAAGAACATCACTGTGCTGCATTTTCGCCGTGTTCTGCGTTGGGCAAAACGTTACGACTTACCTGTGATAAACGAATCTATGCCTCGGGTTGGAGAAGGTAAAATGTTCAGTTCGCTGATTCACAATCAGATGGTGAATATCATCTGCCTGTCCCTGTTGCTGATTGCCATTGTTATTGTGATTATCTTTGATAGACACGACAGACGTTTTATGGCCAATATTGT
>DIXL01000118.1 GCA_002428685.1 Cloacimonetes bacterium UBA6081
CGGAATACCAATTGCTAACACAGGTATCAGGTGTCAGGTGTCAGTGGTCAGTGGTCAGGGGTCAGGGGTCAGGTATTAGGTGTCAGGAAAACAACGTTTCTCCAACACATCACTACTTTATCACCCCATCACCTCATAACTTTGATTGAGAGCCGTTAGCGATGGTGGTTATTGCAACGAGGCAACACCTGTTCCCATCCCGAACACAGAAGTTAAGCTCGTTTGCGCCGATGGTACTGCATGGGCAACTGTGTGGAAGAGTAGGTCGCCGCCATCGCCAACGGCTCTGTCATTTTTAGGAGTCAGGAGTCAGGAGTCAGGAGTCAGGAGTCAGGAGTCAGGGGACAGATAGTGGAAAAGTGAAACCCATTGATAGTGTGGAGACGTTTCAGCTTATTCCAGGTTCACAGCTATTTCCTTATTATGGGCTGAAAGGACTACACACGGAAGGTGTTTGTGAACAGGAGACAAAGATAATTGCCTAATAATTCTATCTTTTCGGCATGAGAACCGATAGTTCTCAGCAATTAAGCAACTCTGATAGTGCAATGAGAGTGGTTCGAAGATAGAGTAGATATGAGTATGGGACAGGATATAGCTTCGTTTAGTGTCTCAGGGGAAGAAACTGTAGTTCGTAGTCTTTTTCGAGTTTATTGCCACTGTAATCTTTAGTATTGGATAGCACAACCAAAGTATGCGAACGATAATTTAGAAGGTCTTTTGTGGGTTGAAAGCGGTGGATTCTACCTGTGGAACTAAGCTGCTTCAAGGGGATCTCATCGGTTCCGGTTACAAGTTTCACATGGATAGCTCCGGCTGGGATGATTTCACTGAAATGCAATTCCAGAATCGGGGAAAGAGTGTTTACTGAGGCACCGTTGCGGGGATTTGAATGCGTGATGAAGGGAGCGTTGGAATCGTTTTTTTTACCACCATTAAATTGCATCTCCAAAGGCTCTGTTTCATTCCCTTTTTTGTCCACAACCCCGTTAATAGAGAGCTTATATCTAATACTATCCATAGGGGCTGTCAGGATGCTAATTCTATCATTTTCAATAAGTTTATAATCTATCTCAAGGGGTTTGATGCTGCTAATATTAATAGTCTGAAACCTTACTACCGGCTCTGTAAACAGTACTTGCAATTCGCGTTTGGAAATCACATTAATGCTTTTAATCCGAGCTTTGCTAGTATCTGCATAAGCCAGGTTAACATCCAGATTTGCCTGTCCGGAACCATCTGTAACATCCTCAGAGAAAGGCTCCAGGCCAAAATCATAACGTCCATTCAGATTTTTGTCTATATAGCTGCGCAAGACGTGTTTGCCGGAATTTAAGTTCTTCACTACATAAACTGTGCCTTTCAGCCGGTTTGCATAAACAAGCAGCGAATCTGCCGAAAACAAACTTAGTTCCACGGGCAGTCCATTGTCTGCGGGTTCTTCATAAATTATGTTTCCAGCTACTCGGTTATTTGATAATTTACCGCTGCTGAACACCAGGGTTTGGTTTCTTTCCAAAGCGTTGCCGCGGGTATCTTTCAGCCTTGTGCTTAAGGTTACGAAATAATTGGTATCTTGTTTCAGAGTTTCGTTAAGCTTAATTTTGAGAGTAGAGCCATCCAAACTAACTTTCTTATTCTGCACCGGTGGATAGATATAAATTGAATTGGCCAGGGAATTCCTATCCATAGGCTTGGAAAAAGAAATCTCCACGATGCCGGTGGAAATATCG
Organism: Cloacimonetes bacterium UBA6081; assembly: GCA_002428685.1. GTDB lineage: Bacteria > Cloacimonadota > Cloacimonadia > Cloacimonadales > Cloacimonadaceae > Cloacimonas. Next base: position 1,734 of record DIXL01000118.1, read on the forward strand.
CTAAATTCGGCAGGCAAGGTAGCCAGAACTTCCGGTCTCGTAGTGTCTTTTTCTCCCCCAGTGGGATTTCGTTTGCTGCCACATGCACTTAGTCCCAACAGCGCATAACTAAGCAGCATAAAGCCAAGCAAGTATTTTGTATTGGTCATAAACTCACTTCTTTTTGTCTTAGTATATATTTGCCCAAGATGTCATATTCCACGTTTACTTTTTCTCCCACTTTCAGCCAGGATAGATTAGTTCCACCCAGGGTGTGCCCGATCAAGGCAACTCCAAAATAATCGCTTCGTAACTCTGCAATCGTCAAGCTTACTCCATTAATTGCCACTGATCCTTGCGAAACAAGCAGAGCCCTATCAGAATTTATTAGCTCGAAGCGTAAATAATCTGTGCCACCAAGCTTTGGTTTGGAAACCACTCTGATTGCCCTGTCAACATGCCCTTGCAGGAAGTGACCATCCAGTCTGCATCCAAGCAACAAAGCTCTTTCCAGATTTATGATGCTGCCAATTCGCCATTCATTGGCTGTGGTTTTTTGCAGAGTTTCGTTCATCAGTTCCACTTTGAAGCTTTTTGCATCGAACTCCAGCACTGTTAAACAAATGCCATTGCAGGCTATGCTGGCTCCAGGATATAAATTGTCATAAGCAGCAGGACGACTGATGCTTAGTAACTTTTTTCCGCTCTGCGGATTTATCGCAAGGATATTTTCCTTAGCCTCAATTATGCCGGTAAACATCTCTGATCCTTGTCCACTAACCCCTATCCCCTTAAACTGTATATCGTCTTTTCCAAGCATTGGCCAGGGTGTTCATACTGCTATATTCCAAGTCTCCGCCAAAAGGGATACCGGTGGACAGACGAGTAATGTTAATCTCCCTGTCTTTCAGCAATTCCCACAGGTAATGAATGGTTGCCTCGCCTTCTACGGAAGGTTTTAAGGCCAAAATAACCTCGGTTGGTTTCAGTGTAGCGATTCGTTTTAATAGTAAATCACTATTAATTTGCTCAGGACCATAGCCATCAATGGGTGAAAGCAGATGCCCAAGCACAAAATAGCGCCCTCGGAACTCATTCATGCTTTCCAGAATCTGGATGTCGGCATTGTTTTCCACCACGCATAGATGGCTGTCCAAACGCTCGGAAGACATACAGATGGGGCAGGGATCGCTTTCGGACAGCATGTTGCACTGGCTGCAAGTGGTAAAACTTTCGACTGTGGTTTTTATGGTTTCGGCCAATTGCAGGGCAAAGCACTTATCGTTGGCAACCAAAAACCAAGCCAGGCGTTGAGCAGTTTTTCGCCCAATACCCGGAAACCGGGATAATGTTTCGATCAGCTTTTCCAGATTTACGGAAAGAATCATCTAAAACAGGCCAGGTATTTTCATGCCGCCGGTTAGTTTGCCCATGGCATCATTTGATGCTTCGGACACTTTATTACCCACTTCCTGTAAAGCAGCCAGAATAAGGTCTTCCAGCATCTCCACATCATCGGGATCAACCGCTTGGGGCTCAATTTTTATGGATGTAACTTCATGGCGTCCATTCATTTCCACCTTCACCATACCACCACCGGCTGAAGCACTAAAAATCTGGTTTTCCAGCTCTTCCTGCTGTTTCATCATATCCGCTTGCATCTTTTGTGCCTGTTTCATCAGGTCTTTCATATTTTTTCCACCAGGTAGCATATCAATCTCCTTTTCAGACAGTTTTTTCCCTTTTGCAGAAGTGTGCGTTATCCGTCAAGCAAAAAGCAAACAATTTCCGCTAGAAGTGGGCTTGCATATAAGAATGAAATTTAACAAAGAGTAAAAGAGTCAAAGAGCAAAAGAGAGTAGTAAAGAGCAGGAGTCATTGCTGCCGTTGACAGGTTTCATATCTACATCTATTTGGGTGGCAGCAAGGACTAATGCGGTAGATGGGTGAGTTGGTGATCGCATTAGTCCTTTGTGCCGCTATAATCTGGAGGCAGCTTTATAATTGGGAAATGGCGCAAATGACTCCTGCTCAGCGGAAATGAATCCTGCTATGCGGAAAGATATATGGTTTATGTGAAATCCTGTATTATTCCATCTATTTCATCATCAGCATTTTACCGCTGGTGCTGTCTTTGCCGCAAATCATATTGTATAGGTAAATTCCGGAAGGCAAGGTTTTACCATTGTCGTCTCGTCCATCCCAAATAATTTGATGGGGACCAGGCTCTAAAATACAGTTATCAGCCAAACTGCGAACCTTTTGTCCCTTTTGGTTATAGATATCCAACTGCACTATTCCCTTTTGTCCCAACGTAAAGCTGATGGTGGTTTCGGGGTTGAAGGGATTGGGGTAGTTGCCAAGCAATTGGGTAGAGGTTACCGGTTCTGTTTCGTCGCCAAGGGCAGAATCGCTTTGCAAGGTGAAATCAAGCGTAGTGGTTTGCCCATCCCAAACATAAATACTCTCCGCAATCTGGCTTAAATAATCCGTTGCAGTCGCAGTAATATCATACACCCCTTCCGGTAGCTGTAAGCTATAAACACCAACGCTGTTTGTGGTAGTGCTATAGCCTCCGGCGGAGATTATTGCCCCTGGAATAGCTTGGTTCAGGGTAGATAAGACCGTGCCTTGCAGGAAACCGGTGAAGGCAGGCTTATGTAAGTTATTTGAGAAAGCAGGCGGGGACAACACACTTGAAAGGTAAACTGCCTTAACCGCCCAAAGGTAATCTCCATCGGGAAGGTTAGCCCAGGCGTTATCCATGATGCTATGCTCCGTATGAAGCAAAGTTGTAATCATTGTCCAGACTGCTTCGTTGGTTTCCTCTCCGGCATGCAAGCGCCAGACTCTGTAGCCAAGAATAGTGCCAAACTCCGGAGCCAACCAGCTAATGAGCACTTGGGTATTGTTTTCCAAAACTACAGCCTGCACATTTTGAGGAGGATAGGCGGTAGGAAACAAAGTAAGGTTACCACAATTGTAATCAACCTCTCCAACCATAACAGAGCCGGAAGCAGTTTGGTATCCAATGCGGACAATTGAGTATTCGTAGGTATTATTTGCATACACTCCAGGGATGCTGAACTGGCCGGAAGCATTTGTGGAAGCGATATAATTGGATACACCGCTCAAGCTGATAACAGCTTCGGCAAGGCCTATTCCGCTACTAGCATCCACAATCAGTCCACTAACAGTAACTTGTGTTATGGGCTGGATAACAAATAGAGTTCGCGGAAAAAGCCCGCTGGCAGAGCCCTCTGGAGGATTGGCAGGATTTAATATCTCATTGTCACTAAAAGCTCTGCGGGCACGGTTTAGAGGGGAAGTCTGGGCATGGAATTTATCGTTTGAACTGTAGTACTCGTCATCCATGGGTCTTTGCATTAACAGCACCAGATTTTGCTGCGCTGTATAGAGAAAGGGAGTGGTGAAATTGATGCTGATCACGTTTTGACTCATGGGGTAGTCCACATATCCGCTAAAGACTTGAGTAAGCTGGGTAGAGGGAATCCAGCCAGAGTTCAAATCCGGTAAGGCAGTGGTTCCCAACCAGACATTGGTAGGCATGTTTAGTAAGTAGGTGGTGCTGAAATTATTGATGAACTTCACTCCGGTGATTAAGCCAGATAAATCTGCCATTTCAGTAGGATAATACAGGCATTCAAACAGGGAGTTTTTGTAGAACATATCCACAGGAACGCGGGCGAGTTCGTTGCCATCGCCTATCCATTCCCATGTTGTTCCCGGCTGAATTATCACATTGAAATTGGGAGTTTGGTCATTGCTATTGTTCTGGTCTCCGGCAAGTAAAACTCTGGCATAAATATAGGCATCTCCATAGTTTTGCGGTGTCCAGGGGATGGTAATTTGCACTGTTTCACCAGGATTTACCATAGATCCGTTTACAGTGGCAATCACAGTGCTATCCTGCAGGAAAAACAACCTCACCTGATAATTGCTTTGAGAGACAGAGCCATTATTATAAATACTAATCTGATAAACCGACTGTAACCCCTGCTGCGGAGTGGGGTTGCCACTAATGAATGCAGCGGCAAGGTCAGTTTCAAAGTGGTTATCCCGACCTTGAAAAGGCGTCTGAAGGTTGCTTGTGCCTGCAACACAAACTGAAATAAATGTAGCTAATGCGAGTAGTAGTATCCCCTGTTTCATGGTGGGATCCATCCTTTTCTGTGTATTTAGATTCGCAAAATAACTACGTTCATGCTTACTATAGCTTTGAAATTTGTCAATGAATTTCTATGCAACTAATGGGAAATATGAATGGTTACATGGATTGGACGGATTTAACGATGAACACGGATTTTATCCCTAAAGCTAATCCTGTCTTTTCGCAAAGTGTCTGGAATCCCCCCACTGGTCAAAGCCTATAGTCTCACCGATGGAGGCAATGCGTCTGGACAGGCAACCCTGGCACATATTGGCGTTTTCGTCCAGACAGGGCTTGCCGTCGTAAAGTTGGTAACCTTCGCGGTATTTTGTATCGGTGATATTTGGCATCAGGATATTGGCTCCGGCCAGCAAGCCCAGTTCTCTGCCCTCGGGATGCAAGGCTTGTAAGGCGGTGGTGGTGGCGATGTTTACATCTTGTAAGGCAATGCGGCAGGTGGCTATCATCTTTAAGCCCAGTTCCAGGGCTGCTTTGCCATCAAAGCCTTCCACAAGGTGCTTTAGGGGTGTGCCATGATGGGGGATAAAGGGTCCCATTCCCAACATATCCACATCCTCATCGTAAAAGAACAAAATATCATCTGCAATATCCTCAATAGTTTGTCCCGGTAAACCTACCATCACACCTGTCCCAACCTGATATCCCACTTTCCGCAAAGTGCGCAGGCAAGCCAGGCGGTGAGCAAAGCTATGATCTGCGGGATGCAGCTGTTTGTAAAGCTCTTGGTTGGTGGTTTCTATGCGGAGCAAATAGCGGTGCGCTCCTGCTTCAAACCACTGGCGGTAAATATCTTCGGTCTGTTCGCCCAGCGAAAGGGTAATGCCAAGTTTACCATTTGTGGCGGTCTTTATCCCCTTTATCAGCCTGGTAATCAAATCTGTCCAGGGCTTATCTTCTCGTTCTCCGGCTTGAATTACCAAAGAGCCATAGTGATTTTCATAGCACCAAATGGCTTCTGACAGAGCCTCATCATAACTCAATTGATAGCGGTCAAATTCAGTGTTTCCGCTCCGAATGCCACAATAGTAGCAGTTCTTGGCACAGATGTTACTTAGCTCAATCAGTCCACGAAAATAGACCGTGGTGCCAATGAACTGCTTTTTAACTTCATAAGCCTGGCAATACAAGGCTTGCAAAGCTTCCTCACCTTGGGTGGAAAGCAACTGTATCAGGTAGTTTTTATCTGGTCGCATGTATTCCTCTTTACCAATAAAGTATCTCTTAATAAACATCAGGCAAGCAGCAATTCTACATTTTCGCAAGATAAAATATCACACTAAATAATGCTGTCAACTTTCAATGCTTGTCATACCCCCCTTTTTTTGTGGGAGATACTGCAATGCTTACAACATTAATAGTTACCCGGATCTAACAGATTTAACGGATTAACACAGAGTATAAGCACACAATATAATATAGATACAAATTTGGGAATGATATCTTATGCATTTTGGCTATTACACTCCCTCTCCAAAAGAAATTTACTACTAAATATCCATGTTAATCCGTTAAATCTGCAAAATCCGTGTAACCATTCTTTAGAGCTATGCCAGATTCCATGCGGGTCAAATAAACATTTCCCTTGACGAATGAAGGCATATCAGAGTTTTGGATCGAAACGAAATAAACATAAGCTATATTAATGTAAAAAGGGAGCATAAGCCAATGAAGAAGTTTTCCTGGCGTGGTCTTTCAATAGTCATATTTATATGCGTAACAGCATTTTATCTGGCTCCTTTGGCAATACCGAGCCTACCGGATTGGTGGGCAAGGAACAAGCTGAAACTTGGTCTTGACCTTCGCGGCGGGATGCAAATCCTGCTGGAAGTTGATACTTCAGAGCTTTCGGTTGCGGATGCCCGCGGTGCTGTGGACCAAAACATCAAGATTATCCGTGAACGTATCGATCAATTCGGCGTTGCAGAGCCATCGATTCAGAAAATGGGTGAAAACCGCATCATGGTGCAGTTGCCCGGAGTTTCCAATTATGAGGCTGCTGAAAACCTGATTAAACAAACTGCTATGTTGGAATTTAAGCTGGTTACTCCAGCAGATGAAGCCAAGCGCGTGATGGACATGATAGATGTGAACATCAGCAACAATCTTTCCTTCTTCCCGACTCTGGCAGACCTGGATAAGAAAGACAAAAGCGTCATGCCGGATAGTGCAAAAGCAGACAGCGTGAAAGCCGGTAGCGGTGTGTTCAGTTCTCTGATACGCCCCGGCGAAGTAGATTATGAAGTTCAATATAGTGATGTCCGCTTGATTCAGGATTTGCTGGCAGATACCTTATTCCAGCAAGCCGTTCCGATGGGATATCAGCTTGCCTTGGATAAACAGGATACCGAAACTGCCCGTGCAGATAGGGCACTATATGTGCTATCTTCTGCTGTGGAGCTTTCTGGTGGCGACCTAGCCAAAGCCAAGGTGGAATACGGTTCTGCCACTTCCACCGATCCCCGCATTGCCAACAAGCCTTACATTTCCATAGAAATGAAGCGTGATGGCAGCCGTAAGTTTGAACGCGTAACTGCAGATAACGTAGGCAAGCGCCTGGCCATAGTTCTGGATGGTGTGGTTTATTCTGCACCAAATATTCAGGAACGCATAGCGGGTGGCAGAGCACAGATAACAGGCAAATTCACCTCTGCTGAAGCCAATGAGCTATCAATTGTGTTGAACACAGGTAACCTCATTGCCCCCATCAAACCCATTTCAACCTCTATCATAGGAGCTACTTTGGGTAGCGACAGCATCCGAAGTGGCAGCATGGCAGGCTTAATCGGGCTGTTATGTGTGGTTATCTTTATGCTGATATACTACAAGCTCTGTGGTTTTATCGCAGACTTTGTGCTGATCTTCAATGTGGGTTTCATACTGGCAATGTTAACCGCTTTTGGTGCCACATTAACTCTTCCCGGTATTGCAGGTATTATCCTAACCATTGGTATGGCTGTGGATGCCAACGTTCTGATCTTTGAACGCATCAGGGAAGAGCTGGATGGCGGAAAAACCCCACGCAGTGCTGTTGACGCTGGTTATAAACGTGCTGTGATCACCGTTTGGGATGCCAATTTGACCACTTTGATTGCAGCAGCAGTTTTGTATAACTTCGGTTCCGGTCCCATTCGTGGTTTTGCCGTAACTCTGGCTATCGGTATCATAGGTTCCATGTTCAGTGCTATTGTGTTTGTTCGCAGTATTCTGGATACATTTGTAATTACCGGCACCAGTAAGAAACTGAGTATTTAGGAGGAGGAAACGATGAGAATCTTAAGAACTACAAACATACCCTTTGTGCGGGTTCGCTATTATGCTTATGTCGTTTCGGCTATCCTTATTCTTGCTGGCTTGGTTGGCATTATTGTCAATGGCCTAAACTGGAGTATCGATTTTACCAGTGGTGTGGCTGCAAAAGTAAATCTGCAACCTGTGGATAAAACCACTCCACCCCTTAAAATTGATAAACTGCGTTCAATCCTAAAAAGCAATGGCTACCCAGAGGCAGAGATTCAATTTGTTGGTCCTGCGGAAGAAGCTTCTTTTATGATAAAGATTAAGAGCAAAACCAGTTCCAGCGATGTGTCCGCCGATACAAAAAACAAGATATTAGATATGATCAAAACAAACCTTCCCGAATATGTGAAGGACAAAGATATGTCTCGCGATGTAATAGAAGAGATTTACGAAGTTGGCCCAAAAGTTGGAGGCGAACTTAGAACTGCTGCCATGCTTGCGGTAGTGATTTCGTTGGTCTTGATGATTGCATATATCTGGTTCCGCTTCGAATTTACCTTCGGGTTGATGGCAATTCTGGCTTTGTTCCATGATGTGTTTATCATTGTGGGTATTTTCGCCATAACCGGAAAGGAGATTACGGTGCAAATCATTGCTGCGCTGCTAACCATTGTGGGTTATAGCATCAACGATACCATCGTGATTTTCGACAGGATTAGAGAAGACCTGAAGATTCACCGCAAAGAGCCCGTGCCGGAAGTGTTTAACCGTTCTATCAATCAAACCCTGTCGCGAACCTTGATAACAGCAGGAACAACCTTGTTTACAGCCCTTGCGCTATTCATTTTCGGCGGAACCGTGTTGCATGATTTTGCCTTTGCCATGTGCCTGGGTATTTTCTTTGGAACCTATTCGTCCATCTTTGTGGCCAGCAATTTGGTGATAGACCTGAATGCTATCACCCACAAAGAAAAGAAAGCGATTCAACACCTCACCAAGAAAAAATAAACCCTATTCTCGATAACATAAAAAAGAACCGCTCGTTAAGGGCGGTTCTTTTGTGTTTGGGAAATAGCTTACCTCAGGTTTATATCCTCGGCTCTCATTAGCATTCCCATATCATTCCCATATCATTCCCAATAATATTGAGATTGATATGGGAATGATATGGGAATGCAAGCAAGAAACGGATGTGTAAGCGACATCGACTCCAAACCACAGTAAGTGTGGAGTCGTTTCAGCTTTCTCCAGTTTCAAAGTTATCTCCCATTGTAAAAGCTGAAAGGACTACACACGACATCTGACAGACTAAACATAACCGTTTGTAGTCCATGTCGCTGCAAAACAAGAGGTCAGCTTGAACCCAATTT
>DIXL01000088.1 GCA_002428685.1 Cloacimonetes bacterium UBA6081
GCGCACACAGGCGCACGGGTGGCAAACTCCGATTTGCCACAGCCGAATCGGAATTCGGCTTCCCAATTCGGGCAAACACATTTGTGACATCAAATGCATGACGGAACACTAGGATGGGCAGGAACAGCTCCATTGTGAATGGTAAAATGGAGATGTGCTTGTGGAGACAGTTACTGTTTAGCCATTTTCTATTTAGGTTGTTTGCCCAGGATTCAAAAATGAGTGGCCAGACAAGCATTTGCATGCTGTCCAATACGTCAGTATTGCTAATGAACTCTTGTTTTCCAGCAAAGGATTTAATTGTGCATCTCCTTTAAATCACTATTCGTCTTGGCAATACTTTTTCCGTGGATTGCATTAGCAGTTTTATCTGTTATTTTTGGTCTGTTGTTTCACATGCCAAATCATAGATCTCGTTCCCACTCAGGTTCTCATCAATCGGCTACTTAGTTTTATAATAACTCACTATTGCCTTCACTTTCTTATCTACCCAGATTAGTGAAAGTTTGAAGTCGATTTTTGTCAAGCAGATTCTTGACTGGCATACCCACATTTTTTTAAACAACCTTATTTTGAGCTGTAATTGTTCGGTTAATAACCACGGTCGAAAAGATATATCCCTCTGCTACCGGAGGAAATACAGACATCAATAAGTTTGTCCTCAAGGATGATATGACTCTTGCCCGGATCACTATTATTGGAATAAATGGTGCTGCTAACCGGCAACAAACTATACCCCTCATCATTGTTGGCACAAGCAAAGAGGTTCAGTAGATTATAACCTCTTCCTGTTTCCTTTTTGCTCGCATCATAGATATCGTTGAGACCTTCCATCTTCATAGCATGTCCCGGACAAATTTTAACACCGGTAAACTCTGCTCTCTACATACTCTTTCCGAGAAAGTTTGCAATTTTTATTGCATGAAACTGCGGGTTTGTTTTTCTGTGTTTGTCATTTGGGTGCTTCTTTGTGTTTTGTTTTTTTGTGAACAACAAGAGCGGAGCATCCACTTCTGTAAAGGATTATTTATCAACAATATGGATATATTGTTTGTCGCCATATTTCAAAACACTCCCCTTAGTATCGCTTGCAATATCGTGAATTCGGTAATCTAAACATTTATATTGGCTAACCCTCCCGATAATGTGCACACGAGCCTGTTAAGATGGTTTAAAAGGACGATTTTTTCGGGCTGGCATGTTGCCGTCGGAGGCATATTTTGAGAAACCGGTGTCCATAGAGAGCTTGCAATTTTGGGCTTGTGTCGAAACACGAAGACTTGCTTTTCCCCTTCATAAATTGCTCATCTGGCGCAGCTATGAAACAGATATTAATGATATGGCTTCCATTGATATCCATGCTTAAGAATTGAGTACGAATCTGTGGCAATCATGATCTGTAATTACGCATGTTGCATAAATCGACCACCAGGCATATTTAAAACATGAATCCGTGGACTTGCACGATATTTATAGTACTGCATTTGCATGCTTTACTTATATATATTCTCAATTTTTGGGGGGTATGCTTAGATTCTTGAAAGCCTTACTATTTATGCATGTTATTCCCTGGTAGATGTTTATGGGTTATAACCTGCTTTTATTTAACGCAAAACAGCGGGTGTGGCCCTACATACTTCCTTGCTAACCCTGTTTTATCACGATGTATAGTCTGTTAAGCAGTTCGCAAACAATATTTTGGTGGATTTTGGGTGCATACCGGGCTGATTTAAACAGGGTGATTAAGAGCCTCACCGGGATCATCAATTCATCGTTTTTACGCACATACAGTAGGTGAAGGCAGCAACATAAGGGATAATAGTGAAATCTCTCTGGCAGTTACTGCTACCTGACAAATAAGTCTTTACAAAACAGGCAGTTCTGAAATCATGGCTGTAAAATAACCCACAAGGAACAAACTCAAGTGCTAAAATTCACCGATATCACATTACCAGAACCGTTGCAGAGAGCAGCGGCTGCCCTAAATTACGAATCCCCAACTCCCGTTCAGGAATTAACTATTCCCTGGCTGATGGAGAATGATGGAGACCTGATTACAATTGCTCAAACAGGAACAGGAAAAACCGCTGCTTTCGGCTTTCCCATCCTCAGCCGCACCGATATAGAAAAGCTGACTGTGCAAACTCTAATTCTATGCCCTACTCGCGAACTCTGTTTGCAGATTACCGGGGATTTCACCTCTTATGCCAAGTTCATGCCTCGCATTAAAAGCACCGCCGTATATGGCGGAGCCAGCATCCAAAAACAAAAAGACGCTTTAAGGTCAGGAGTTCACATTGTTGTGGGCACCCCAGGCCGGGTGATGGACATGATTCGTCAGGAAGTGCTAAAAATTGAGCACATCAACACTCTTGTTCTGGATGAAGCGGACGAAATGCTGAACATGGGTTTCAAAGAAGACCTGTTTAGCATAATGGAGCATACCCCGGCAGAAAAGCAGACGATGCTATTTTCTGCAACCATGCCTGCCGATGTGGCAAAATTAGCCGGAACCTTTATGAAAGACCCACATCGCATCAGCGTAGGTAATCAAAATCAGGGCGCAGAAAACATCAGCCATTTTTATTACAGAGTGCAAGCCAGAGACAAGTATTTGGCACTTAAACGCATTGCCGATATCAACCCTAAGATTTATGGCATAGTTTTTTGCCGCACCCGCAATGAAACACAGGAAATTGCCGATAAACTTCAGCACGATGGCTACAATGCCGATGCTTTGCATGGCGATCTATCTCAGGGCCAAAGAGAGCTGGTAATGAGCCGTTTCCGTTCCAAATATGTCCAGTTGTTAATAGCTACCGATGTGGCTGCCAGAGGCTTGGATGTGGACGATTTGACCCATATTATAAATTTCCAGGTGCCTTCAGAACCGGATATTTACATTCACCGCAGCGGCAGAACCGGCAGAGCCGGAAAAAGCGGAGTATCCATCAGCATTGTCCACAGCAAAGAAATTGCCGATCTGCGCGCCATCGAAAAACGCCTGGGACGTGAGATACTTTACGCACAGGTTCCATCCGGACACGATATCTGCGAAAAACAGCTATTTAACTTCATCGACACTGTGGAGCGGGTTCCCGTGGAAACAGAACAGATCGAATCCTTTTTGCCCAGCGTTTATAAAAAGTTAGGCTGGATGACCCGCGAAGAACTGATTCAACGTTTTGTCTCTGTGGAATTTAACCGTTTCCTAAGTTACTACAAAGATAGCTTTTCGATCGACGCTCCGGAAGAAAAACGCACTAAAGAAGATAAACAGAGCTTTACCTTTAAAACTTTCAGGCTTAGCATTGGCCTGCGTCAAGACCTGAATAAACGCGAACTGATGCGCTATATTAACCATCTGAAAGTAGCCCGCAGCATCGAGATCGGACAAATAGACATCTGGGACGACTATTGTTTAATAGACCTTGATGCCCGTCATGAAGATAAGCTGCTAAAAGCCATTGCCACCAATAAATATAAAGGCGTTCCGATTCTGGCTCAGATTGTAGAGCCCAAAGCCTATCCAGACAACAGAAAGCAGGTAGAGAGAAAAGAGCGTTCTTATGGCGGAAAACCCAGCGACAGGAAAGAACGTCCCTACCGTGCCAGCTCAAAATCCAGGGACTATCAGCCAGATAAGGCAATATCGGCAGCAAGAAAAGATAAACCCTTTACTCCGGTAAACCCGGATTATAAACAAAACGCATACAGTCCCAAACCGACCGAGAGAAAAGAACGAACCAAACGCAGCAAGCAATTTGGCGATAAATAGCCATAATAATCAATACAATCATGAGAGCAGGTAAAGCTACCAAGCTACCTGCTCTTTTTTTTGAACCGGTGCCATGTTAAACAACTTGTTAAGCAAAAATATGCTGTCGTTCCCGCAATCTTATACTGTTATTCCCGCAATCTTATACTGTCGTTCCCGCAATCTTATACTGTCGTTCCCGCAATCTTATACTGTCGTTCCCGCAATCTTATACTGTCGTTCCCGCGGAGGCGGGAATCCAGCACTGTCAGAATCCCGAAGGGATGACACATAATATGCTGCTATATAAACAATTATATATCGTTCTTCCAGAACTCATATTAGGGCTGGATTCCCGCCTCCGCGGGAACGACAAGGTCAGAGCAGTCTTGACGAGGCAGAAGTTTGACGAGGCAGAAGTTTGACGAGGCAGAAGTTTGACGAGGCAGAAGTTTGACGAGACAGAAGTTTGACGAGACAGAAGTTTGACGAGGCAGAAGTTTTAAATGATCTACCTTTTTTTAAGCTTCTTTAGATTTCATTGTAGAACAGATGTCAGAAAAAATGCTGGACATTTTTGGCACTTCATCACAAATGAACCAAAATTTAGATTGGAGCTATAATGAAAAAAGGATTAATCGTCTTACTCGTTATCGTTCTGCTGGTTATCATAGCCGCAGGATGGTTTATAGGCCGTTATAATAAGATTCAAAAAGAAAAGGTAACTGTGGAAACTGCTTGGGCTCAGGTGCAAAATGTATATCAAACCCGCTATGACCTGGTTCCCAATTTAGTCCAAACCGTTCAAGGTGCAGCCAACTTTGAAAAAGAAACTCTTACCCAAGTTACCGAAGCCCGTGCCAAAATGGGTGGAAGCGTAAATCTTCCCCCTGAAGCTTTGTCTGATCCGCAAGCTTTTCAAAATTTCCAGGCTAATCAGGCTGGGCTCAGCAGTGCTCTTTCTCGATTAATGGTAGTGGTGGAAAAATATCCCGAGCTAAAAGCCAATCAGAACTTTTTGCAATTCCAGGCTCAGTTAGAGGGTATTGAAAACCGCATCAGAACAGAACGCATGCGTTATAACGATGCTGCCAAACTGTTTAACCAGCTAATTGTAGTGTTCCCCAACAACATGATTGCCAGCTTTATAAACGTAAAAGCTTTCCAGTTCTTCCAAGCAGATACTGCTGCACAGAGTGCTCCGAAAGTTCAATTTGAATAAATGAAAATCCTGCTCATCTGCATTATAGTCCTTCTTGTACTGTTGACAACAGCGGCTTTTGTGGACAATAAACCCTTTGTGGACAAAAGTCGTTGTGTTGACTGTGGTGATTGTGTGGCTCAGTGTCCAACCGGTGCGATCAGCATTTCTGGTGAAAAAGCCACGATTGACCCCGAAAATGTATCGACTGCAAGATTTGTGTGCGTGCTTGCACTTACAAAGCTATCAGGACGCCCAAATGAAAGCTATCCATGTCCTGATTATCTTTGCAGTAATCACCTTGGCATTCAGCCTGGCTTGTAAAAAGGCAACTTTTGTGGAATACAATATTGACCGCTCTTCATGCAACGGTTGTGGTGAATGCATCAGAGTTTACCCCAATGATGCGGTTTATTATGATACCCATGGTAAAGCAGTAATTGACCAAAGTAAGGTTGTAAGCTATATCAATAATGGTTGTAGTGATAGTGAACTTGGCACATTTTACTTCATTTCACATCAGTTGCGCAGCCAGGTGCAATACAGCTTTGCCTTTGATGAATCTATGGCATCTTACATTTTAATAGGTGGCAAGTATAGCCCGGAAAATGATGCCAATGCTGCTTTTATGGAGGTTCAAAGCAGGCTTGTTTCCAAAGTTTATGCCCTTGCCGCCCTTAAGAACCAGATTGATAACATCAAGACATATCAGGCCAGAGTTTCTTACTTCTTAAATCCTGTCTCCGATTTTCAGCTTCATTACATTGGCAGTGATTTCAGTCCAGATCGTTCCACACTTCATTATCTGGGAGTTGGAAGCAGCGTATATTTTTAAAACCGTAATTTCTAACTATACTGATACTAACTAACTCCAGATATTTAGTTTTCTGTGAGTCTTTTCCGAGATATAAAATTATTATTGGACAGATGTCTGGTATCGGTTATATTAAGTATGAGTGGAAAATATAAAATTGAGGTAGAAATGCTCGCAGTATTAAATGCCCCGAATCTCTTATCCGAGTATATCACCCCGGAGCGAATCAGTCTGGTGGTTAGGGTAGCCCTTATCATCCTGATAGGAATACCTGTAATCAGGTTGATTCGTAATGTGGTTCGCAAACTGACAAAGGAACGCCTCTCAGCGCAAAGCGGGCAGTTGTTGGTGCGAACAGTATATTATGTCTCCATTTTGATCATGTTGATAAGCATACTTAACGAGTTTGGCTTCAAACTTTCTGCCCTTTTGGGAGCAGCCGGGGTGTTCGGTATTGCAATTGGCTTTGCATCCCAAACCAGTATTTCCAATATTATCAGCGGAATATTCCTGATTTCCGAAAAACCTTTTGTGATTGGAGACATTGTTCAAATAGGGACTACATTGGGCTTTGTGGAATCCATAGACTTATTGTCCATAAAGCTGAAAACTCCGGACAACCGTTTTGTCCGTGTCCCCAATGAAACCATGATCAAAACAGAAGTTATGAATATCACCCGCTATCCCATTCGTCGAGCAAATATAAGTGTTTCAGTAAGCTATAATGAAGACCTGGAACGGGTTTTGGCCGCGTTGGCAGAAGTTGCAGCCAACGAACCCTTGGCTTTGGCGGAACCGGCACCCTTAATTCAACCGGACAGCTTTGGCGATAGTGGGATAAATATAAACTTTGGAGTGTGGGGAAAGAAGGATGATATTTTCCCCTTGAAAACGTCTTTGATGCTTGCCATCAAGAAAAAGTTTAATCAAGAAAACATCGAAATTCCCTATCCCCATCTAACGGTTGCCAACCTTGGGGATTTTAACAATAAACCTAATAAACCGAATAAGGAAGTGTAACATGACAGAAAAAAAACTCGACATCAAAGCCATCATCTTCGATATGGATGGCACCCTGATCGACAGCATTGTCGATATCGCTGATGCCATGAACCAAGCCCTGAAAGAATTGGGATTCCCAGAGCACCCAGTGGAAGCTTATAAAGGCTTTGTGGGTGAAGGACTAACTGAACTTGCAAAAAAGGTTCTACCGGAAAAAAGCCAAACTCCCAAACACATTGAAGCTCTGTCCAAGAAATTCTGGGACAACTACGATTTGGCCTGGTATCTGCATACAAACATCTATCCTGGTGTGCTTTATCTGATTCAACTGGCTGTTGCCCGCAAGATGAAACTGGCCATTCTCTCCAACAAAGCCCACTATTTCACCAAGAAAATGATTCGTCATTTCTTCCGTGGAGCAATGATTCGCCATACTAAGAATCCCTTTGGCATCTATAGTGGTGATGAGCCCGGCAAGCCTATGAAGCCAGACCCAACTACTGCCCTGGAATTGGCCGGACGCATGAAAGTAAAGCCCCAGAATATTGCTTTTGTTGGTGATTCTGAAGTTGATATGAAAACTGCCAAGAACGCCGGAATGATTGCAGTTGGTGCGGCTTGGGGTTATAGAACCAGAAAGGAACTTTTGGCTGCCGGTGCAGACCTTGTGTTTGATAATGCAACCCAAATGACAGCCTATTTGGATGCCCAACCACTTTGCCCATGAAGTCTTATCGCCAGGAACTACACTTTTGCACCGATAAAAGACGTGATTTCGTAAATATTACACCTCAGGTGAAAGATGCCATTGTCATAAGTGGTGTTAAAGAAGGAGTGTGCCTTGTTAATGCTATGCATATAACCGCCTCTGTCTTTATCAACGATGATGAGAGAGGCCTGCATAGCGACTTTGAGCAATGGTTGGAAAAACTGGCTCCGGAAAAACCACATAATCAATATCGCCATAACGGCTATGAAGATAACGCAGATGCACATCTGAAACGCCAGATTATGGGACGGGAGGTTGTGGTCGCAATTACAAACGGAAAACTTGATTTTGGTCCATGGGAACAAATATTCTATGGAGAATTTGACGGTAAGCGCGATAAACGTGTTCTGGTAAAAATAATCGGAGAATAGCCCAATCAACACTACACATAATATTGAAACCGGATTCCCTTAAGTGTGGTATCCGGTTTCTTTATTTTTGTTCCTGTCGCCACCAATGTGGGAGATATTAGCCAAGCTACTTACTACTTAATCTGCAAAATGTTCGCTAAGAGACTGTATAATCAGGACATCGGTTACACTGTCGTTCCCGCGGAGGCGGGAATCCAGCTCCGTTAAAATCCCGAAGGGATGATACATAATATGTTGCTGTCTAAACAATTAATTGTCGTTCTTCCTGACCCGATAAAAGGGCTGGATTCCCGCCTCCGCGGGAAAGACAAGAATATAGGACCGATTGATAATTTAAGTTAATATTGATAACTTAAGTTAATATTGATAATTTAAGTTAATAAGGGACAAATCATTCCGAATCGGTTTTCTCTTGTTCCCATTTCTCAATTAGATCTGCCCGTAAATCTCTGAGCTTCTTCTTTGCCTCAGCCCAGTCGCTAAAATAGTAACTTTCGGTAACTTCAACAATTTCACGCTTTTGCAGATGGATGGCAAATCCAATCAAATGCTCATCAATAGTCTTATTATCACGCCCATAATCCCTAATTTTTGAAATGCCGCTCACTTTTGCCAAATCTATCGTTTGGCCATTTGGTAACATATAAAGCATGATAACACCTCGACACAAATCTTACTATGCATAGAAATGCGAACCCTATTTCTTGGCAAGCGTTTTCTTTGCATAAGTCAAATATAATTTCAATTCCGGTGTTACTAAGAAACTTGCAGATTGGCTAATCCACACTATACTGTCTATATAGACAATCAGGAGCATAATAATGAATGACAAACTGAACAGTATTTTCACTGAGATAAAAGCCGCCCATGAATGTGTTTTGGGCAAACGTGCCTTTAGGGATAGCAATGCCTGGCGCACCAATCCGGAAGACAAGGATTTGATGCGGACGCAATTTGCTGTGGATAGGGATAGGATACTATATAGCGGTGCCTACAGACGCTATCATGGCAAAACGCAGGTGTTTTCTTTCACCAATTTGATAGATGAAGAAATGACTAACCGCAATCTGCATATTGCGTATGTGTCGCAGATATCCAGGACAATAGGCAAATATTTGGGCTTGAACACGGAATTGATAGAAGCCATAGCCCTGGGACACGATTTGGGGCATTGTCCCTTTGGCCACGATGGCGAACTTGCCCTGTCCGAATGTTGTGAAGCCAATGGAATAGGGCACTTTCATCATAACATAGAAAGTCTGCATATTGTGGATTACATCTCCCGCAAGGGTAAGGGATTGAATTTAACTTTCCAGGTGCGAGATGGCATTATTTCGCACGATGGCGAAGTTCACAATACACAGCTTACTCCACAAACGGATAAAACTCAGGCAGACATCGATAACTTTATCATGGCAAAGAAAGCAGGCCAGAAAATTGGCTGGATGCCGGCAACCCTGGAAGGTTGCGTGGTGCGGATAACCGACACCATTGCCTATATCGGGCAGGATATTGAGGATGCCATCCGCTTTAACATCTTGAAACGTGAAGATTTACCTGCCGAACAGGTTGCCTATTTCGGAGCTAAAAACAGCCAGATCATAGAAACCCTGATTAAAAGCGTGATTATAAACAGCTACGAACAGGATTGGATTGCCTTTGATGAAGAAACCTCACAGCAGCTGTTAGAACTGAAGAAATTCAACTATAAGCGCATTTACACAGATGAGAATGTGAAGAAATCCAATTCGATTATCTACCGCACCATGCACATTTTGTTTGACAAATACCTGATGGACATAAAAGGAGACAATTTGGAATCCAAAATTTTTAAACATTTTCTGGATCACAAAAGACCGGAGTATCTATCGCAGTTCACTCCCGCAGAATGGGTTAGAGATTTTATTGCCACAATGACGGATAGATACTATAATGAAGAAATTAAGGCCTACATGCTGCCATGGAGAGGCTAAAAGAATAACTATCACAAATCGTAATAAATAGGAGATACCATGAAGAAACACCTGCTCATTCTCGTTTTAATGGGAGCAATATCATTAATGCTTGCCGTTCCCCGAAACCTGGTTGTGGTCGAAATCGGCACGGGAACCTGGTGCCAATACTGCCCTGGTGCAGCTATGGGTGCAGATGAATTAACCTCAAACAACAAGCCTGTGGCCATAATTGAAAATCACAATGGTGATAATTTTGCCAATACTTATTCCAATGAACTGGCTCCCCTGATAGAAATGGTTAGTGTGTCTCCCAATCCCTTTATAGCATTCACAACCTTCAATGTGCAAGGAAAAGCCGATCAAGCTATAACCACAGAAATCTACAATCTGAAAGGACAACGCATCCAAACTTTAGCAGGAAGAACAGATAGTAGTGGAACCTCCAGCCTTCAATGGAACGGATATGATCAATCCGGTCAAAGGGTTAAAAGTGGTATATATATCTACCAAACCCAGATCGGAAAAGTGAAGCACAGCGGTAAAATTGTCGTGACCAAATAGGATCATTGTTTTTTTGAATGCAGTTTTGATGAAAAACGAGAGAGACTCCATGCTCAAAAACTGCAATTCAATATTTCTGCTTGTCTATCTTTATTATGTAGCACAACGCTCGTTTTGCCTTAAAACGGAACAGCTACTCTGAGGCTATTTACGAGAATTCAAGGATTTTAGGATTAAGAGGATACAAGGTTTAAACATGTTGTGGATATGTTTAGCAAGAATCCCTAAATCCTGAAATCCTAAAATCCTTGTTTCTAAAACTGATACCCTGTTTTTCCGTTTAACCCAAAAAGAGCTGAATTGTTATGATATAACGAGTAAGAAAACTTAGAAAAGATAGTTATATTAGCACAACAGGAGTCATCGCTCTTTTTAAGTTAAACAATGCTACCGGAGAAAAAAAACTGGTCGGGATGACAGGATTTGAACCTGCGACCACTTGAACCCCATTCAAGTACGCTAGCCGGACTGCGCTACATCCCGAGCCGGTTATGCTCCTTAAAAATCAAAGCCCCTTTTTTGACAAGCAAAAAATGTGGTTGACAGCAGAGGCTGTCTGACAAAATAACTCCAAGTAAGCTATAAATATAGATTTGTGGCAGACTAAAAAAAGATATTGGTAGCCGAATGAGCCTTATTCAAGTGATCGATGCCGGCATGGAATTTGCAGGAAATCACGTCCTGAAAAACATAAATTGCACTTTGGAACACAACAGCCGCATAGGTTTGATTGGAAGCAATGGCAGCGGGAAAAGCACCTTGATAAAGATAATGCTGGGGCTGCTGAATCCTACCAGTGGCAAGGTTTTACGTGCCAAAAAGTGTCAAATTGCCTATCTGGCTCAAAACCTGACCCTTGAACCAAGTTTACCCATGATAGAGCACATTCAAAGTGCCCGAGTGGACATCTATGGCCTGAAAAAGCTGATAGACAGCTTGTCCCAGGCATTGCACATAGATCACAATGCAATCTCTGAGGCAGAATTGCATTCCGCAGTGGAAAAATTCCAGGCTTTGGGCGGTGATGAACATGAAAATGAAGTTCAATTTGTGTGTAATTCGCTTGGGTTTACCGAAGCAGATTACCCAAAACCCATAGCTTTATTCAGCGGTGGAGAGCAAACCCGCATCTGCTTGGCAGCCATATTGTTAATGCCTTATGACCTCCTGATTTTGGATGAACCGACCAACCATCTGGATATTGCCATGATTGGCTGGCTGGAAAAGTATCTGGCAAAGTCTAATCGGCCTTTTATGGTTGTTTCGCATGATCGCACCTTTCTGGATAACACCGTAAACACAATCTATCATTTGCAGGATGCGGGATTGATGGTAACAAAGGGGAACTACAGCTCTTTTTCCGAGGCCTATGCCATAGCCAGAATGGCGCAGGAACGTCAGTTTGATAGACAGCAGAAATTTATCGCCGTAACCAACGACTTTATCAGCCGTAATATTGCCGGTCAGAAAACCAATATGGCCAAATCCAGGCTAAAAATGCTCTCCCGCATGGAGATAGTGCAGAAACCCCGTCACCAAAAACAGATACATCTGAATATAAATTCTTCAGGTAGAAGCGGAAATGACGTTTACACCCTGCAGGATGTGGAATTTGGCATCCCTGATGGTAGCAGTTTGGCCAGAGATATAAATCTGAAAGCCCACTACCAGAACAGGATTTGCATAATTGGTCCCAATGGTTGTGGAAAAACTACCTTGCTAAAGATTCTGATGGGTGAGCATGACATCGTTTCAGGGCACCTGAAGATTGGTGCCAGCCTGTCGCTTGGCTACTACGATCAGCATCAAATAGCCCTGGATGAAAGCCTGACCGTGATGGATACCCTGTGGCAGATTGTTCCGGAAGCTACTCGTGGTTACGTGCTTTCGTGGCTTGCCAGATTTGGTTTTAGCGGTGATGATGTGGATAAACACGTTGGCATCCTTAGCGGTGGCGAAAAATCTCGTCTCTACCTTTGTGTGCTGATTCATCAGAATCCCAATCTGCTAATTATGGATGAACCTACAAATCATCTTGATATGGCAATGAGCGATTCGCTCTTAAAAGCTCTTCAGGAATTTAAGGGAACCATAATCTTTGTGTCGCACGACCGCTATTTTATCTCAAAATTAGCCACAAAGTTTTGGGTATTTCACAAAGCACTGGATGGCAATAAGCTATATCCTACTGTCTCCGAACCGGATTTGGAAATGCAACCTGCCATCGAGCTTGCTTTCAGTATTCCCGAAATCAAGAAAGCCCCTCCCCCACCCAAAGAGAAAAAGAAGAAGATAAATCCCTGGCTGTTGCAGCAACTGCAAAATGAAATAGATGCCCATCACAGCGAAATTGACAGTCTGCACCGGGAATTGGACGAGATAAACAGGCAGTTAGCCGATTCGCAAACCTACAGTGATACCGATAAAGCCCTTTGCCTGCAACAGGAAGCTACCCGGATTCTACAAGACATAGACAAAACCAAGCTTCGGATTGCAGAGCTGGAAACGGATTTTTTGCAAAAAAGCTATGAAGCATAAACGTATCGGATTCACCACGTCCTTTCCGGTTGAGGTTGTTTTTGCTGCCGGACACACTCCCATAGACCTGAACAATATTTTTCTTACTCAGGATGCAGTTGCACACATCCACAGCGCAGAACTGAAGGGATTCCCACGCACCATCTGCAGTTGGATTAAAGGTAACTATAATGCAGCCCTATGCTCCAACCTGGATGAGGTGATTGGCATTATCCAGGGAGATTGCTCCAATGGTAATTCGCTGCTGGATATGCTTGGCGAAGAAGGCATGAGCATATTCCGTTTTTCTTTCCCTCCCGAAAGAAGCACTGAAGCTCTGAATAAAGAAATATCCAATCTGGAAGCTCATTTTGGCGTGTCCAGAAGCGATACCCTAAAAGCCAAACTCAGGCTTGATTCAATCCGCAAAAAACTGCTGGTTCTGGATGAATGGACCTGGAACCAACGTTTGGTTAGCGGTAAGGAAAATCACTATTGGCTGGTGAATTCATCCGATTTTATGGGTAATCCCGATCTTTATGAAGAAAATCTGGATGCTTTTATGCAGAATGCCGAAAAGCGAGACCCATTACCCTCCAGGCTGCGGCTTGCCTATCTGGGGGTGCCGCCAATCTACAAGAATATTTACGATTCCATTATCGATTGTGGCGGGGATGTGCTGTTTAATGAAGTTCAGCGACAGTTTTCCATGCCCTCCCTGCACGAAGACATTCTACAACAGTATTTAACCTACACCTATCCTTACAGCGTTTATTACCGCCTGGCCGACATCAAACCCGAGCTGGAAAAGCGCCATATCGATGCCGTGATTAGCTACACTCAAAGCTTTTGCCATTTGCAGATAGACAACCTGTTGCTAAAAAAGTATATAGACCTGCCTTTCCTAACCTTGGAAGGCGATCAGCCGGAAGAATTGGACAGCAGAACATTGCTGCGCTTGGAAAGTTTTTTTGAGGTGCATAGCTGATTGTGTAAGTATGGAGTCGATGTTATTTAAGTTTGGAGTCAATGTCGCTAAAATTGGGTTCAAGCTGACGATGTTATTTAAGTTTGGAGTCGATGTCGCTAAAATTGGGTTCAAGCTGACCTCTTGTTTTGCAGCGACATGGACTACAAACGGTTATGTTTAGTCTGTCAGATGTCGTGTGTAGTCCTTTCAGCTTTTACAATGGGAGATAACTTTGAAGCTGGAGAAAG
>DIXL01000102.1 GCA_002428685.1 Cloacimonetes bacterium UBA6081
ATACCAAGTTTGACACAACACTAGAATAGAAAAAAAGTGCAGTTACCCCTACCCAAAGGAAAACACTTGACGTCCACACATGTTTCGTGATAAGGGGACAAGACATGCTATAATTGGCGAGTAAAACTACGATATATGGATAGAAAGATGAAGAAAGTAATTGTTTGCCTAACCTTGCTGCTATGTCTGATAAGTTTGGCAGCCTATGAAACAACCCTAAAGATTGATCCCTCGGGATGGCAGAAAACCGGATCAGAACAGCAGTTGCCTGTTACCATAAAAGCAGGGGAGCCTATGATGCCTTTCGTCCCAGTAAAAATTCTGCTACCTTTTGGGCACAAATATAGCGGGGCTCAAATTACTTTTGACAAAGCAGCACTAAGCTCTGAGAATGCTCTTTTTGAGCTTGCCAGGCAGCAACTACCGATTTCCCGGCAAGAAAACACTGCTTCTATAAATGTCTTGGCTACAAAGAGCCAAAGTGCTTTGTTCCCAACCCAGGACTGGGAGTTTTTGGGAACACAATATTATCGCGGCTTTCAACTGGCAATTTTTAATATCTATCCCTATAAATACAATCCCGAAACTCACCAACTTTACACTAATGCAGCAGTAAACATCAAGATTAACAGTGTATTTGATGCAAGCGAAGCTAAGTATCAAGCCAATTTTTGCACGTCGGATACCGAAACCCAAACGACACTGGTTTCGCTGGTTCATAATCCAGAAATTGCAGATAGCTATTCCAATGCTGATGAATATCGCGCTGTGATGCCTCAAACTCGCATAATTGACATCTCAGTTCCTAAAAAGATGATAATTATTACCAATAACGAACGACTAAACTGGTTTGCAGACTATGCCAACTGGCGCAGCAGCAAAGGGATAAGCAATTCCGTTTATGCAATGGAAGACATAGTATTGTCCTATCCAGGCACGGATGCTGCTGAAAAGCTGCGTAACTTTATCATTCATGTTTACCAAACCTGGGCAAGCAGCAGTGAACCCTTGCAATACGTAATTCTGGGTGGAGATGATGAAATTGTTCCCGAGCGGGGTGCTTTTGGACAAGTTGGTGATACTATGGATTTACGTATGCCGGCGGATATTTATTATAGTAATTTGGACGGCAATTGGAATGCAAATAGCAATGATATCTGGGGTGAAATTAGTGATAACACCGATTTAATTCCTGAAGTTCACATCGGCAGATTTCCTGCCCAAACGCAAACAGAATTTGACAACATGTTCCGAAAAATCCAGTATTATGCGGATAACAACACCTTTAGCAACAATCTGGCCGTTTTTATGGGAGAAAATCTAAATTGGGCTCCCGTAACCTGGGGTGGTGATTATAAGGATGATGTGGCTCAATACCTTCCCAATAGCTATGTCCTGCAAACCCTTTACCAGCGCGACGGTACTTACAGTGAATCCGGCGTGTGGAATGCCATCAACAGGGGTGCGGGAATTATGAATCACATGGGTCATGCCAACGAGTCGTTACTGATTGGACAATCCAACAGTTCCATAGAAAACTTACAGAATACGGAATATGGCTTTTTGTATTCCCAGGGGTGTTATCCGGCAGCTTTTGATCAGCGCACTTCCGGGGATGCAGAATCCATTGCGGAACACATGGTTACCACTGGTGGCGGATTACACTCTTTTATTGGTAATACACGCTATGGCTGGTATATGCCAGGCAGCATAGAAGGTGCATCGCAATTCTATGACAGACAGTTTTTTAATGGTTTATTCCAGCAAAATCAACCGCAATTGGGCAAAGCACTTACCTATTCCCGTCTGCAAAATCTGAATTCTGCCATGAGTGATGACGTGATGCGTTGGTGCTATTTCGAGGTAGTGCTGTTTGGTGATCCTTCTCTATCTGTAAAGGCTGCCGACCCCAATATGCCTATGCTTAGTATGGATAGTTACAGCTATATTGCGGAAACCGGTAATGACTCTAATGGCATAAATCCAGGAGAAGTCATCCGTTTTTGCCCGGTAATTTCCAATGCGATGGGTGCAGGCACTGCCCAAAACGTTACTCTGAGTATCGAAAGTTTGCCTGCCGGAGTGCAACAACTTAGTGGTTGCATTTCAATTCCCCAGATTTTTCCTGGAGGGATTAGCCCTTTGGAGACATATATACGTTTGGAATTACCTGCTGAGATGAATTTTGGCACTTATACTCTAAAGGTAATGCTGGATTCTCAACATTCCGTAACCGGGCTTTCCACCGGAATCATCCGCTATGCAACATCGTTTACCATTACTATGATAGATAGCCGTTTTCCCTGGGAGACTCCCAATGCCGGAAAATCTGCTCCGCTGGTAGGAGATTTTACTAGCCAGCCAGGCAAGGAAATTATGTATATTGACGTATATGGCGGCGGTTATCAGCTTGGCAATAATGGTGCAGCCATCAATAATTTTACCCTGCCGGAACCCATGAATATTATGCACAGTTTTGCCGGCACTCCCATTGATGATAATTATAGTGGCTTAATGGCTTTTACCAGCAGAACCGGAGATATCTATGGTTTAACGCCAAGTGGAGCGCAAGTATTTACTTTTCAAGCAAATACCGCATTTTTATGGACGCCTGTTCTGGCCGACATTAATGGCGATGGAAATCTGGACGTGATTGCCGGTGGCTTGGATGGAAAGGTCTATGCAGTGCAAACTAACGGCACTCTTTTGCCTGGATTCCCTGTAAACTTGGGTGCTGCTTTTCAAAGTGAGCTGGCGGCAGTAGATTTTGACAATGACAATTCCTTTGAAATTGTAGCAGGAACTTCTGCCGGTTTGCTATATGTAATAGGCAGTGGCGGAATCATCAGACCTGGTTTTCCAGTTCAGTTAGAAACTGCCATCACAGGCTCACCCACCCTCAGCAACAGCAAACGAATTATTTGCGCAACTGCCTCCAAAATATACATATTGGATAGCACCGGACTGATATTAAGTTCCAAAAACATAGACACTCATATAGCGGGTGGTTTTGCCCTGGGTGATGTTGCCGGCGATGATTGGGGTATGGACGTTGTGGGCATTTCTATTAGCGGTAAACTCTATGCTTTTACCGATGAGGGTATCGACCTGCCAGGATTTCCTGTGGAAACAGGAGTAAATTTCAACTGTCCTCCGCTACTTAGCAATTTGGATGATGATGCACAATTGGAGATAATTCTGCATAGCTATGTGAATAGTGTGTATGGATACAATCACGACGGCAGCGTCTTGAACGGATTTCCCTTTATTACCACATACAACGGCAGCACACCTGCCACACTTGTGGATTTTGATGCCGATAACAAGATAAAGATGGTGATGGGACACTCCAATGGAGTTCTGATGCTAAACTTTAGGCGTGCTGCTACTGGCTTGGAACCTTGGATTACCTACCGTGGATCGTCTTTGCGTCAGGGTTCTTTTGCCGGCACAGGATTTGTGGGCAGTGAAGATAATGTGCACCCCCCCCTGAAGAACGCACTCCTGGGTAATTACCCCAATCCCTTCAATCCCAGCACCACGATAAGCTACAGCCTGAAAAGCAGTGCACCGGTGTTATTGGATATCTACAATCTAAAAGGCCAAAAAGTGAAAACCTTGATAAATGGCAATCAACCCGAAGGTAAACACACCGCAGTTTGGGATGGACATGATGACAGGGGAAACGACGTAGGGAGTGGAGTTTATCTATATCAGCTTAAGGTGAATAAATCAAGCTTCCAGCAAAGGATGTTGCTGCTTAAATGACTATTGAACAAAGAATTATTGGCATACAAACCAAAATTACCAAAACCTTGGAATCCTGCGGTCGTGGGAGTGATGAGATAACTCTGGTTGCGGTAACTAAAACTCATTCGGTTGAGGAAATTGAAATAGCTCTGAAATCCGGCATAAAGCACTTTGGAGAAAACAAGGTGCAGGAGGCCATGCGCAAAGTTCCCTTACTCAACTCAAAATACGATGGCTTTCACTTTATCGGGCACTTGCAAAGCAACAAAATCAACCAGTTGTTAAGCCTTAAACCCTGTTTGATCCACTCCCTTGATTCGGTTTATCTGGCGCAAAAACTGCATCAGGCCTTGGGACGAACTAACCGCTTTCAAGATATTCTGATTCAGATTAATAGCAGTGAAGAAGACAGTAAAAGCGGCTTTAGTTTTGAAAACGTGGAAGAGGCAATTGGAAAGATAGCACAGTTTTCCACTTTATGCATTAGAGGCTTAATGACTATTGGTAAATTGGATGCGCCAGAAGTAAGCCGTCCACTTTTCCACCAGATGAAAGAGTTGTTCGATAATCTAAAGGCCAAAGACTTACCTGGAGTTAATATGGATTTCCTGTCCATGGGCATGAGCCATGACTATACAATTGCGTTGGAAGAAGGCGCAAACCTAATCAGAATCGGTTCTGCCATTTTTGGTGTCCGGAATCCAGGAGGAAATAATTGATATACCTTTTCGCTACAATGATAATCCTAATCTCATACCTGTATGGTTGTCTCTCCACAGCCAGAATGATTACCAAGGGTTTTCGCTCGTTAAATGTTTCCAAGGTCGGCACTGGCCTTGCCGACACAGAAAACATCTACACCAACATCAGCAAGCCATTGGGAGTGCTGGTTGGTGCTGTGGATGTGGCCAAAGCCTATCTATACCTGCTTGTGGTGGAAATGGTGCTTCGGCTGATAGACCGCAGTGGCAGCATTGCAGGAGTCAGCCATTTATACAGGCACAATGTGATGTTGTTGTATGGCCTGGGAATGCTGATTGGACATTGCTTACCGCTTACCAACCATTTTAGGGGTGGCCGCGGGATATTTACTTACATGGGCTTTGTGGCTTATTTTGCCTTTACTCCCACGCTGATTAGCGCAATTTTGGCCTGGATTTTAGTGATGCGTTTTCATCAAATCCGCTTTGCTCAATACCTTATTGTCATTCTGCCCGTAGTGCTATTTCAGGTGTTTTATTCGCTTATACCATCGTATCGGGGAGAATTACCAAGTTATTATGTGCCCATTATGTTAGGAGTTGCAGTTATTATGGGCGTATTAAACATAATTGTATCCAAAAATCTGGGCGAAATCTAGTGTCTTGTCAAGCCAGCTCTGACGGTGTCGTTCCCGCGGAGGCGGGAATCCAGCCCCAAAAAAAGCTCTGGAAGAGCGGCAGATAATATGTATTTGCTTCAACATTTTGCCATCCCTACGGGATTTTCAAGGGCTGGATTCCCGCCTCCGCGGGAACGACATTGCTGTTACGACATATGGAACTTGACAAGACACTAGCCGGCAACAGGAGATAGTAAATGCTAAAAATTGTTCCAGTTGATAATGCAAAGCAGCTAAAAAGCTTTATTATGCTGCCTTTTGAATTGTATAAGAACGATCCCAATTGGGTGGCACCACTGATTGGAGAGCAAAAGAAGTTTTTCAATCCTAAAAAGAATCCCTATTATCAGCATTCGGAAGTGAAGCTGTTTCTGGCTTACCTGGATAACAATGTAGTGGGCAGGATATCAGCGCAATCCAACACGCAACACAACAAAGAGCATAAGGAAAACATCGGTTTCTTTGGTTTCTTTGAGTGCATAGAAAATCAAGCTGTGGCAAATGCCTTGTTCGATGCTGCCTACGAATGGAATCGCTATCGTGGCTTCACCAGTATGCGTGGTCCTATGAACTTTAGCGTTAACCAGGAATGTGGTCTGCTTGTAGATGGGTTCGAAACTCCCCCCATGGTGATGATGCGTCATGACCTGCGCTATTACCAAAAGCTGTATGAAGGCTATGGGCTTACCAAAACCATGGACTTGTATGCCTACTTAAGTGAACGCAACGAAATGCCGGAACGCATTGGCAAAATGGTGGATATTCTAACCAAGCGTTACCGCGTAAAAATCCGCAGCCTCTCCAAAGATAAAAAACAGTTGCGTAAAGATATCGAAACGGTGTTTGAGATTTATACCAAAGCCTGGGAATACAATTGGGGAAACGTCCCCATGACCAGGGCCGAATTTGACCATATTGTGGAAGAACTGTTGCCCATTGCAGATCCGGAAATGGTATTTATAGCAGAAGTTGATGGCAACCAGGCAGGATTCAGTTTAGCCCTGCCAAATTACAATGAAGTGCTGAAAGTGATGCATGGCCACGTTAATCCTATTACTATTGTTAAAGCCCTGATTGCCAAAAAACGCATGTCCTCGGCCAGAGTGGTAACCATGGGTATCATCAAAGAATATCAGGGTCGTGGAATAGACAGCATTTTCCATTACCATTCCTACACAAACGGCCTGCCCAAAGGATATTTTAAGGGAGAATTCTCCTGGGTGCTGGAAACCAACGCTGCGATGATGCATGTAGCCGAAAAACTTGATGCCTATATCTATAAAACCTACAGAATATATGACAAAGCAATCCCGCAAAAATAGCACTAAGGGGTCAGGGATCAGGAGTCAGAATAGCATTCTATCGGCTATAGACTTCATCACCCTGGTGTTTTGTGGCTGGATAATTGCCTATATGAGTGCAGGCATATCAAGGGCTCCGGAAGCTTTACGGCACATTCCGGTATATGTTGGCATCGCTATTGGCGTGTTGATCTTGGCCTGGTTGCAACAGCAAAAGGGCTGGATTCCCGCCTCCGCGGGAACGACAAGGGACAAAGCGGGAACGACAATAATTTGGAAGCAAGAAAGCAAGAAAGCGCAAATCCTGCTGTTTATCCGCAGTATTTACCCTGTGCTGCTGTTCGGTTATTTTTTCACCTCCGGCCATGTGTTTAACCGCATTATCTTTATTAACTGGCTGGATCCCTGGTTTATGAGCCTGGATAAAAGCATTTTTGGTTATTATCCATCGCTCACATGGGGACAAACTTACAGCCAATGGGCTGTGCAAGAGCTTTTCCACTTTGCCTATTTCTGCTATTATCCCATGATTGTAGGTTTGCCGGTTTATTTGTATTTCAACCAGAAGGAAGCGTTTAAAGAGCTTATCTTTAATCTTACTTTTGTGTTTTATCTTTGTTATTCCATCTATTCTGTCCTGCCGGTAATCGGAGGAAGGTTTATCCCCGAAGCCATGGAGCTTACCAAAACCTACCATGCAGGATTGTTTACCCACATAATGGTGTTCATCTACCGAACTTCCAATCATTTGGGCGGTGCTTTTCCCAGCAGTCACATTGCCGTTACCATCGTCCTGACTGTGGCAGCTTTACGCTTTGTCCCTAAGCTTGGTTATGTATTCACCGTAATAGCATTATTTCTTTCTTTGGCCACGGTTTTTTGCCATTATCACTGGTTCATTGATGCCGTTGCCGGAGTCTTTACCGGAATCGCCGGATATTATCTGGCAAATTACGTGCGTTTTCGCCTGCAAAAAGCAGGTTTTAACTAACAAATGGAGCTTTAATGCCAAACAAGATTGTTCTAACTCTGCTCAGCCTGTTCTGTGGCCTGTTAATGGCACAGCAAACCCCTTTGCCCATAACCAGTTATGATTATGCCATCCCTGAAAACAATATTTCACCTATCACGATGGGCAGCGGTGCCATAAATCTTGCCAATAGTGATGATCCTTTTGCCGCCTATGCCAATCCTGCTCTGATGGCTGATAACGAACTGGCTTCTTTTTCCGTGTCTTTCAGACTTAAAAATCCCGATGACATAGCCTTTTGGGAAGCGGTAAACATCAGCAATGCCCTTAAAAGCAAGCAATTCAAATTCTTTGTGGTAAACACCAAAACTGCTTCATTCAGTTACCAGCCTGTGGCTTCTGTGCATATCAGCGAGTTAAGCGCAGACGGCAACAGCAGCAAGTATTACGATTATCAATTGGATAAGGTGCAGATGTCTATGGGCTTTCGGGACAAAAAGTATGAGAAACTGGCAGCAGGACTTAGCCTGAAATACCTTTCCGGACGCCTTGTGTATCTTACCGAGCATAAGTTTGGCAACCAGTTAATCCGCGATGGTTTTATAGACGATAAAATAAAAGGATTTTCCACTGATTTGGGTATTACTTACACCATGGGTAACATAGTTTATTCGGGCACGTTTTACGATGTTTTGTCCCGTTTGTGGTGGGAAAACTACGATCCTGTTTCAGTCCAGCGTCGCACCGCTTTGGGGGTGGGCTGGAAAAGTGGAAACAGCACCTATAATGCCGGCGTTCACAGCAAAGTGGCAAAAACCTCAGATCCAACCTATCATTTTGGTTATGATTATCAATGGAAAGTGGGGTCCAACAGCAATTTTACCACCGCAAACCAGAGCCCAAACCGCCAAACCATGGATATCCGCTTAGGATTATACAGCCGTGATTTCTACGGGGTTGATAATATTAATTACACCTTTGGCGGAGGGTATTATTACAAAACCATCCGCTTCGATTTTTCGCTGAACAATGCAGGATTCAAGCTTGCAGACAGCGAATACCTCTTTTCTTTAAGCTTGGGAATATAGATGTTTCAGCTCTCTTTTCTAAACGCCTCTTTGTTGTTTTTTGCCGCAGCTACCATTTTGCCGCTGCTTATTTGGTTATTGGCCAAAAAGAAACCGCTGAAAGTGTTGTTTCCAACCCTGCGGTTTATCAAGCAGAGCAAAGAGCAGGAAAAGAGCCGCAGCAAGCTGAAAAACATCTTGCTCCTCATTATCCGGATGCTGATCATTTTATTGGTGGCATTGGCTGTGGCACGTCCCATGTTCAGCTCTGCAAAGCTAAAACCATCTGCAAAACACCCTCCCACAGCTTTGGCTATTATGCTGGATACCTCGTTCAGCATGGACTATGCGGAAGGAGGGAAAAGCTACCTTCAACATGCCAAAGAGGCAATTTCCAAAATCAATTCCAAAGCCAACACCGATGATCGTTTAATTCTGATTAGTTCCGACGAAAGCTGGAACCGCTTGCACAGCCAAATCTACGCTGCCAAAATCCCCCAGACTGTGATAGATCAGGTAAAAGTTACCTACAATCCGCTAAGCCCGGATAAGATGCTGGAAGTTGCCGAAACCAAGCTGAAAGACAGTCAGATGCCCAATCAGGAAGTTTATCTGATTTCCGACAACCGGATGGACGCCATTAAGCTAAAAAGCAGTATTCCCATTGCCGCAATTCCCTTGCCGGAAACTCAGGACTATGAAAACCTGGCCTGTCCGTCTGCCAAAGCTTTGCCCCAATTGGTGGATAAAAAGAACCGGCAACTACTGCAATTCACCATTGAAAACCATGGCCAAAGTGATCGCCGTGATGTTTTGGTAAAAGCAGTGATCAACGACATTAAACTGGCGGAAAAATTCGTCAGCATTCCTGCCCGGAAAAGCATAACCGAAACCATCGGTGTGGAATTGCAAACTGATGGCTGGCAAAGCGGCTACATTGAAGTGAATGATGAGGCGCAAACCCAGGACAACAGATGCTATTTTGCCTTTCCATTCTATGCCAAACCGCGTCTGGCAGTTATTTCTCAAAACCGCAATCTGCCCTATTTTTTAAGCTCTGCCCTTGGCATCTACAGCGGCACTAATCCACAGGTTATCAGTCCCGAAAACCTTTCGCTTGCTGCTCTTGATAATTATCAGTTATTTGTCATATACGAGCCGGGAGCACTTAGCCCCAAGCTACGCGAGATAATTACCACCTTGCAAGGCCGTAAGCTTGGCGTGCTATACTGCCTGGGAAACACCTTGCCGGCAGATCAGAAAGCCTTCCTTGGCAGCACTTTTGCCTTGGAGATCAAAGACCGCAGCGATAAAGCCATAAGTATTGATCAAATAAATAAGCACCACTACGCCACAACTTTAATCTCTGATAAAGCACTAAAAAACAGCATTGTGGCAGATTACTGGCTGGCTGTTTCCAAGGGTGCCAATGCAGTTGTTTCTGCTGCAAATACTCCTCTAATGGTGTCGGCAGACAAACAGGTTTTATGGCTGTGGAATATGGCCAGCCTCAATAATCCCTTTTTTATTGATCCTGCCTTTCCGGTGCTGGCATTTAGAACCCTGGATTATATTGCCTCCACCCAAATTCCCGAAAACACCTTTTCCATTGGCACCGTCCTCAGCTTTAACTCCCTAAAACTTCCTCAGGGCGAAATTATCAACAGCCGCAGATATCTTGTCTCCGAACCGGGAATATATTTATTGGAACCAGATACTCCCCGCAGTTCTGCTGTTGCCGTAAACATAGACTATTCGGATTCTAAGGCCAGATTAAATACCCCGCGTGGCATAAAAAATCTGGGTAAAGACTGGCAGTCCCGATTGTTTTTTTCCCGCTTGGGGCATGACTTGTGGAAAACCCTGCTTGCCATAGCCTTTGCCCTGGTTATTCTGGAACTAATAATCGTTAAAAGCGAAGAAGCCAGAAGTAAGTAACAAAGTGATGAAGTATGATAACGCATCTTTGCAAGGGATGGATTTTGCCTTCATGCTTGAAATACGGAATTAATACGGAATCAATACGGATGAAGTCCTTAATGGTTCCGTAATTATACCATTGTTGGAGCGAGAGTGTGCGAACCGGACAAAAAGGAATAATTAATGAAAACAACACAAAATACCGGCCCTAGAAAACCAGGCAAAGCCATGCCCACCATCACTTTATTACATCATCCCTTCATCACCCAAAAATGAGAGATTGACATGATCTTAGAACGCATAACCGATCCAAAGCAAATTCACAGCCTTACGCCTGAGGAGCTGAAAATATTGGCCAAGGAAGTTCGGATCCGCATAGTGGAAGTGGTTTCTGAAACTGGTGGACACATTGCACCCAGCCTGGGGGCAGTAGATTTCACCATTGCCCTGCTGCATTTGTTTGATCCCCTTAAGGATAGAATCGTGTGGGATGTGGGACATCAAAGCTATGGCTGGAAGATTTTAACCGGACGTAATGCCGAATTTGCCACCCTGCGCAAGCTGAATGGGATCAGCGGGTTCACCAACAGAGCCGAAAGCCCCTATGATGCATTTACCACAGGCCACAGCAGCACTTCCATCTCTGCTGCTTTGGGTATGGCTTGTGCCCGTGATTTATTATCTGTAGGTGCGGACGTCCCGTCTGCACAAGCTCCGAACGTTCCAGGTGCGGACGTCCCGTCTGCACAAGCTCCGAACGTTCCACATCATTGCATTGCGGTGATCGGCGATGGGGCTTTAACAGGAGGCATGAGTTTTGAAGCCTTGAATCATGCCGGGCACCTGCAAAAAGACAAATTCATTGTCATTTTGAACGATAATGCCATGTCCATCTCCAAAAATGTGGGCGGTCTGCAAAAATACATGGCTCGCATGATGGCCAGCCGCTCATACAATACCCTGAAAAAGCAAATCTGGGACCTCAGCGGAACCCTTCCTTCCAGTATCCGCCGCCGCTTTATTTATGGTGCGCAGAAGCTGGAGGAATCCATGATAAATATCCTGGTTCCCAATATCATCTTCGAAGACCTTGGCTTTAAATATGTTGGGCCAATCGACGGCCATGATATAGGCCACATGCTTAGCATCATGAAACGGGTAAAGGACTTCATGGTTGGCCCTGTGCTTATCCATGTTGTAACCCAAAAAGGAAAGGGCTATGCTCCAGCCGAAAAGAATGCGTCCTTATTCCATGGCATTGGCCCCTTCGAGCGCACCAGCGGTAAAGTTGCCTGCAGCGGCAAAGAAAGCTGGAGCGAAGTAATGGGTAATTCTTTGTTAAAGCTGGCCGAAAAAAATCCTAACATTGTGGCCATAACTGCTGCAATGGCTGCGGGAACAGGTTTATCACCCTTTGAACAACGTTTTCCAGATAGGTTTTTTGATGTTGGGATTGCAGAACAACATGCCATTACTTTGGCAGCAGGGATGGCAACAAAAGGCATTAAACCCTTTGTGGCTTTGTATTCCACCTTTTTGCAACGTGCTTTGGATCAGGTGATTCATGATGTGGCACTTCCCCAATTACCCATAGTAATCTGCCTGGACAGAGCCGGATTGGTAGGTGAAGATGGAGCCACGCATCATGGTGCTTTTGACATTGCATATCTCAGCTATATTCCCAATCTGGTGCTTTTAGCTCCGGAAAATGCTACCGAACTGGATGCTATGATGGGATGGGCTGCCCTTTATACAGAAGGGCCTGTGGTTATTCGCTACCCGCGTGGAACTGCAAAATGCTCACCTGTTTTAAAGCTTGGCAAGGATTTTGATCCCCTGAAAGCTGTAGTTCACTCTCGTGAATCTGGCATAGCCCTGATTGCTTGCGGAGATGCTTTTCACGTGGCATTTGAAGTGTGGAAGCTGTTGCAAGATAAGGGAATTAAATCAAGCCTGATCCAGATAAACAGCATTAAGCCATTGGATACCGAAACGCTAACTGAAGTTGCGCAAAACTGCCCGCAGATTTTCACTTTTGAAAGTGGCAGCATCATTGGTGGAATGGGCTCACAGATTGCGCAATTGCTATCCACACAGAAGGTAAATGTGCTCAATTTCGGTTATCCAGACCATTTTATTGCCCATGGTAAAACCGAACAACTGCTGGAGCTAATTGGTTTTACTGCGCCACAACTATGCGAAAAGATTCTCTTTACTATCCAGGATTAACTGCTTGAATCTTTATAGCGAACCAATTTTAGCCCCCATCACACCAGCCGGTTATGCCGCAATTTCTGTTATCAGGCTTAGCGGAACAGGCTGCATAGAGCTGGTGGCAAAGCATGTAAAACACTCTGCTAAGTTGCTGAAATCACCTTCTCACCGCTTAATCCACACCACTCTTTACTCCGAACCCGGCCAAGACATTGATGATGTGCTGCTTAGCGTATTTAGAGCACCTAATAGTTACACCGGAGAAGACTGCGTGGAAATCTCCTGTCATGGTAATCCAAATATTGTTAACCGCATCATGGAGTGTTTGTTACAGCACTGCCGCATGGCCAAACCGGGGGAATTTACGCTGCGGGCTTATTTGAATAGCAAGCTTGATCTCAGCCAGGCCGAAGCAGTTAACGATTTGATAAACGCCCAAGCTTCCAAAGCTGAAAGTGCTGCGCTGATGCAGCTTCACGGATATCTGAGCCAATATCTTAGGCAAATAGGTCAACGCATCACCGAAGCACGCTTGCACTGTGAACTTGCCATCGATTTTGCCGATCAGGATTTACCCCAAATAGACCTGGATGCCCTATCCGAAAGCATAGATAGCATCTTGCATGATGCCAGGGAACTGGAAGCCAAAGGGCAGCAGGGGAAAATTATCCGTGATGGTATAAAGGTAGTTCTGGCCGGAGCACCAAATGCAGGCAAATCTTCATTATTTAATGCACTTCTGCAGCATAACCGCGCTATTGTAACTCCCCATCCTGGCACAACTCGCGACTATTTGGAAGAGTGCATATCGCTATCCGGTTTTCCGGTAGTGATTTACGACACTGCTGGCTTGAGAGATTCTGACCATGAAATTGAAAGCCTGGGCATTGCTCAAAGCTATGTGCTGATGCGGCAGGCAGATATAATTCTGTATTTGATAGATAGTTCGAAAATTTCGGGACAGACGGAAGAAAGCATTTCAGAGCAATCTTTGTTAGTTCAATCAACTCTGCCACCGGAACTATGGAACAAAACCATTATTGTCTTTAGCAAGGCAGATTTGTTGCCCCAACCAAAGCAAAGCAATCAGGCCGGAATCTTTTGCAGTGTGCAGGAACCCGATGGCCTTAAGGTTTTGTCCGAAACGATATTGAAGCGCTTGATGCTGTCCGAAGAGCTGTTGCATAAGCCGCTGATAACCAATGCCCGCCACCTGGCAGCCCTGCAGAAATGCATAGCCGGCCTGATTCAAGCAAAGCATAGCCTGGAAAGCTGCCAGGGATTTGAATTCACTGCCTTCGAACTTGCAACGGCCAGCAGTGCCTTGGAAGAGATATTGGGAGTGATTAGCACAGACGACCTGCTGGAGAAAATCTTTAGTAACTTCTGCATAGGTAAGTAATTATGGGTTTATCATCAAGGCGCAAATGATTCCTGCTCATTGGGACTTAGGAGAATTAATACTTGACTTGGCACCGAAGAAAGATTATACTATATATAGGACTGGCTGATTGCCATAAATCATAGTCCCAAGAGAAGCTCTAAAGCCCTCACTCCAGGGTTTTTGATCGGCTGTTGGGACTTTTTTTTAAACCCTTGGGAACCCCATTTAGGGCTTATGGAAAGAAGAGAGTAAGTATGAAAACGATAGATTTATTAACAGAGCAAGATACCATAGACCTTGCAAGATACATTGCGCCACTGCTAAAGGCGGGAGATGTTCTTACCCTATCAGGTGATCTTGGTAGCGGGAAAACATTCTTTACCAAAGAGATAGGTAGGGAACTGGGTATCCAGGAACAGATAGACAGTCCGTCATTTGTGCTATTTAAGGAATACCATTGTGGACGGGTTCCACTTTTTCACCTGGATTTATACCGGCTGAAGAACGAAGGAGAACTGCTTGATTTGGGTTTGTTTGATATGTTGGAAAGCGGAGTTACATTAATTGAATGGCCGGAATTGGCAGAAAATCTGCTGCCCTATCAAAGTATTCGGCTGCAATTCCACTTTGATGGTAACAAGCGCTGGGTAGAGATATTTCCCGATTCAGAGCACGAGCTCTATTTTACATAAAGATAAGGAGAAAACATGACTTTATATCTACTTTGGATAGCATCCTTGTCAGCCTTAGCAGGATTGGCCTGGGTTATATTTGGCAAGGACAAAGGGCTGTCCCGTACCTGGGGGATTGCCGGAATTTCATTTATTATCGGGCTAACGCTGTTAGGTGCTTTTTTGGTGCAAAGCCGCCAAAGCGAAACCAGTTTGCGGGTGGTTGGTTATGCCAGCAAGTTATTCGAATCTGACCTGGTTAAATGGAATTTGAGCGTGCAGAAGGTAGTAAGTCCTTCAGATCTAAAAGAGGGCTATAAGAACATGGGTGCCGATATCACTGCCTTCAAAGCATATCTGACGGATAAGGGAATCCCCGAAAAGGACATTAATATCCAACCAGTTACCAGCTTTCAAATGAACGACAATTTTGGCAACCTGACTAATTATAGCCTTAATCAAAACGTGTTTGTTCTATCCTCCGATATAGGAAAGATAGAGGAATTAGCCCTAAATCCAGAGTTTTTTGCCAACCGGGGGATGCTACTGCAGAATTCCACTTTGGCATATTTGTATTCCAAGCTGCCAGAGCTGAAAAAGCAGTTGCTTTCTGAGGCAACCAAAGATGCCGTAGCCAGAGCCAAAGAGATTTCTGGCAGTGCCAAAACAGGATTGGGAAAGATGAAGGAAGCCAGAGCAGGTGTGTTTCAGATCACAGAGCCCTATTCTACTGATGTGGCAGATTATGGTTTTTACAATACAAACACTCGCAGTAAAAGCATTTCAGTAACTCTGACAGCGGTGTTTAAGCTAAAGTAGAATTTTTTCCACAACTTTCTGTTTCGAGGCAAACTTATGGGTTGACAGCTGAGGCGTGTTTATTACTGTCCCTACAAAGTGCTCCTAAAGGGGGAACTAATGAAGTCGTGTGTGAAACTTATTCTTGTTAGCCTTGCGCTGGGTTTTTTGCTGATAGCGGCATGCACCCCAAAGAAGAAGGATGTTCTAAGGGTTGGAACAAATCCGGAGTATCCTCCATTCAGTTATATGAATGGAGATCAGTTCGAA
Source organism: Cloacimonetes bacterium UBA6081 (assembly GCA_002428685.1). Taxonomy (GTDB): domain Bacteria; phylum Cloacimonadota; class Cloacimonadia; order Cloacimonadales; family Cloacimonadaceae; genus Cloacimonas. The sequence goes on from DIXL01000102.1 coordinate 15,727, forward strand.
GGTGTGGAAATGGACATATCCAGAAGAATTGCAGATAAACTGGGTATGGAACTGGAACTGATCAGGATTGATTTCCCCTCTCTTTTTTCCGCTTTGGCATCCAACAAAATTGACATGGCTGCTTCATCTATTACAATTACAAATGAGCGAAGCGAAACCATGGATTTCACCGAGCCTTATTATGTAGCCAATCAGGTGTTGATTGCCAATAAGAACTCAGCGATCGAGATTAATTCTCTGGAGGACATCGGAAAATATACAGTTGGAAGCCTATTAAACACTACAGGACATCTTTATCTTGAAAGCAACTTGCTGGAGAAAGACCTGATGCAACGCAGTAAACTGAAGCTTTTTCCTACCAATATCGACGCCATTAACGAGCTTTTATCTGGCAAGCTTGATCTGGTTGTGATCGATGACAGCGCAGCCGGAGGCTACATTAAACAGATTCCCATCAAGATTGCCTGGACTATCGAGACCAAAGAGAAATACGGAATAGCTATGCAAAAAGGTAAAGCTCTAAACGAAAAGATCAGTGCTGCCTTGGCTCAAATGATTAAAGATGGGGAAGTGAAGAGAATCATTGATCAAAACCTGAAATAACGTCTAACATTCATGGTCTAACATAACTAAGGCACCCGCAAAACACAATTGCGTGCACAGTGAGCAGCCAACACATTTATCCTTGTTTACAGTAGGGAACCCTTCTGCATCAAGACTGATGGCCAGATAGGGACAGCGAGTGCAATTGCCACATTTAACGCACAGTTCTTGGATTAAAGAGGAGTTTTTGCTCTTAGGTGGCAAATCCATAAAGTCAGTAACAACATTAGGTTGGGCACAGCCTATCAGCTCTTCGACGCTTTTCATGTTTCTGGCTTCCAGCAAGTGGGAAAGTCCCGATTTCAGTTCATTAATTATGCCATATCCATATTTTTCCACGATGGTGCAGAATTGCACATTACCAGCTCCCAAGGCAAGGAAGTTTGCTGCATCCAGATAGCTCATAGCACCACCATTTCCTGAGACAAACACTCCCATTTTTCCAGCTCTGGCAAGGCTGAGATAGCTGATTGGGAGTGCACCTTCGCCGCTCATGCCGACAATAATACCTTCATCCCAACCCAATTTACGTTCCCTAAAGGCCAGAGTAGGGAAGGTGTTGGCCAAGGTTACACCGGCTTGCTTTTCCGGGTATTTATCAAAAACCTGCTTAACTGCCGAAATAATGGGATAAATGGCGGTTACAGCACCGGTAAGCTTGAATAATTTGGGAATGTTAGGGTCGCTAATCTGCATGACCCAGTCTATAATTTTAGCCGTTAACACCGGGTCTTGAGCAACTATGTCTCCATGTGTGCCATCACCACCCTGAGGGCAGGACAGGCTGTATTCGATGCCCATTACTCCGGCTTGTTCCAGTTTCCTGGTATTGGTTTGCCAGCCTGCTTTATCGTTGGTATCATCTCCGGTTACCGGACCTCCGGTTGAGGCCATGGTCAAACGATCCGGATATTCAGATATCAATCTGCCAATTTCTTCGCAAACCCTGTCCAGAGGATGATCGGACACATTGTCGCAATTGGCAAAAGTCTTTTTCTTGTCACCCCAGGTGAACATATATTCACCCGGAATGTGGATGTCCAAATTGTCGAAAGCGGTTTTCATAATGGCACCAGACCATCCTGCCTCATAGGCTTTTTTCATTTGTTCATAGCCATCAGTGGGTGGAGCAGCAGAAAGAATGTAGGGAGTATCTATCAATCGGCCAAAGAAGTTTGTGGTTAAAGGAACGGGATACTTTTTCCAGCCTATAAGGGGGAAACAGCTTTTGGTTGGCTTTTCAGGTAGCTGATATTCAGTATTGCTAATAAAGGCGTGCACCTGCATGGCAGTGTTTTTCCCGGAAGCGACAGCTTCCACAACAGTTGTGGGGCCATTGCTCATGTCTCCACAATGAAAAACTCCCGTGGATGGATTGCGGAACGGAGGCCGGTTTCCTACTGCAATAATAACCATATCAAAAGACCTGAATAACTCGGTGCTGCCTTCTTCATCTTTAATTAGAGAGGGATGGAAGTTTTCTCCTTTGGGCAGGTAAACAGGCTTAAGTTTGATGCCGGTTACTATGTTAGTGGTGCTAATAATTTCGCTAATGCGGCAGCGGTGTGTGAAGGCAACACCGGCATTTACCAATACCTGTTTCTCATGTTTGGTCAAAGGCATCTCATCATAGTTTTCCAGAGTTATCATTTCCACATGAGCGGCGTTATTTGCAGAAGCTATCAAGGCCTGATCGGCAGCTATTGCACCACCCACAAGTGCCACACGCTTGCCTTCAAAAGAGTAGCAACCGGGGTTTTTCAGGATGTCAAAACCGTAAATGGCGTTTTCATCGCCGGGGATATTTAAGCGGATTGCTTGGTTCAGTCCACCGGCAACCACGACAGCGGTATAACCATCTTTGAGCAAATCCTTTGGTTCGGAAATCTCATGTTGCAGGTGTTGAATGCCAAAGGTTTCTACCAGGAACATCAAATCGCTGAGCAACACTCCTTTTTCCAAACGCAAATCCGGGATTAAATTAACCTGTCCGCCAAGCGGTTCGGGATCGAACAAAACTGATTCATAACCAAGCTGGGTGAATGAGACTGCGGCAGCAATTCCGGCTGGGCCGGCACCAACAATGGCAATCTTAATTCCCTTGGGAGAGGGATGAACAAACCCTGGATGGACACCCAATTCACGTGCTTTGTGGATTATGGCAGCTTGCACGGCTTGTATTTGGATGGGGGTATCGAACTTCTCCCGCGAGCAAGCCTGAACACAATGATAATCCGGGCAGACATTGCCACAAATTCCACCTAAGGGGTTACTGGCTAAAATCATTCCTGCAGCGCGTTTGAAATCCGCTGGTCTGCCTACGGCGGCTGCCATCATAAAGTCTGCTGGTGAGCAATCGCAGGGGCAGGCATTTTTGCAGGGTTTGGTTTCGCAGTATTCGCAGCGGCGAATTTCGCTGAATAATTGGGCATCGGTAAGTTTCATTGTTCTCTCCTCTGTAACATAGCTTTGTAAGCTGTTGTCCGGGCAGGTTTAAAACCTGCCCAGTTTGCAGAATTATTCATTAGTTAAATAACCCTGCCGGATGCAATCCGGCAGGGACAACAGGATATAATCCTATGTTACAATCTAACTCAATCTACGATATGCCCTTTGCCAACTCCGCGGACTTTACAGCCGAGGCCTTTGTAGATGTTAATCGTGGCATCAGTAAGAAAGTTTGAACAATCAACAATGAGCGGTTTTGTTTTACATAAGGCAAGCAGGTCTTTGGGCAACAGGTTTTTGTATTGACTGTGTCCCACCGCAAAAATTACCACATCTGCATCGGGAAGCACCTCGTTCAAATCGTTGTGAACATGAATTTCTTCCAGTTCCGGCCAGGCTTCCACATAGGGATCATGTGCTTTTACATTGGCGAGGTCTTTGCGCAAAAATTCCACCAGAATCTTGGAAGGAGAATGACGCGTGTCGCCCACATCTTCCAGATAGGACACACCCAGAACTGTAATCTTGAGGTTTTTCAGTTCCGGGAAAACTTGTTTTATAATCTCAATAGTATGCAGCGGCATCGTGTCGTTTATATTCACAGAGTTTATGGCCATTTTCAGGCTGCCTTTCACACCAAACAACGCTCCCATAGACCAATTGGCCAAAACCGGATCCTTGGTAAGGCAATATCCACCAACCCCAAGGGAGGGACGCAGCAGATTGTCATGTGTCCCTTTACGTTTACGGATGGCATCACGAACTTTAAAGATGTCAACTCCAATTTGCTCTGCAAAGCGCGCCCATTCCAAAGTTAAGGCAATATTTGTAGCCCGGTATGAATTTTCCATGGTTTTAGATAGTTCGCTGGCATTTGTGTTGTCAAGCTGCGTGAGCGGATAATTTTTTACATCCAGCACATTTGACAAAAATTCCCGGCAAAGCTCTATGCTTTTTGGGTTAACTCCGCTGAAAACGCGCCAGAAATCGCGAATAGAAGCCACATATTTTGCACCTGGCATCACCCTTTCGTAGGAATGCGCAACCAGGGGAGGATTCACTTTTATGTCAATCCCTCGTTTGGTAAATTCTTCTTCCAGAATGGGTTTAACCACTTTTTCGCAGGTTCCGGGGGGGACAGTGGTTTCTACTAAAACCAGACATTCGGGCTGAATATGTTGTCCCAACATCCGGATGCCGTCTCTGAAGGCAGTGATGTCGCAATAACCTTTTTCAGCTTCGCCAAAAGCAGGTTTGGTGGCATCTAATTGAATATCCACCACCACAACATCCACCAAGGTGTAAACGCTGTCTTCCGAGGTGGCGCGGAAATTCTTTTTTTCCACTACGGTGCGGTGAAATATCTGTGGAATTTCAGCATCGGACGAACTCACGGGCGGAACTCCGCTATTGATGACAGGAACCTTCCAGTAGGAACGTTTGGAGGCTCTTTGATGTCCGTGAACATAATAAATTGGCTTGCCATCTTTATCGGTGGCATCGGCAACTACAGAAGCCATTACACAGCCTACAAAACCAAGGCCCTGAACGGCTACAATTTTACGCCCCATAGCGCGCTGTTCTGCCGTTATTTTTTTTAGTATCTTCTTTTCCAGTTCTGCTTCCGCATCAGTGGGCAGCGGATATTCTTTACCATCTGGAGCAATCGAAACTTTTAACATTTTTCCTGTTTCTCCTTTTTTGTGAGGGTTATTTTCTTTTTTTTACTTGCACTTTATAAGGGCTAATGCTGTCAAGATTTTTCTCTATTTCCAGTCTTCTACCTTGCTCTAATTAAGGAATAAATACGGAATAATTAAGGATGAAGTCCTTATTGATTCCTTATTGATTCCTTATTTCGAGCAAGAAACTAAAATTATCTCGTAGCAAATTGGGGAGTAAAAGTGCGTTAGGCCACACCAGTCAACGGCAAATAGCTATCCTACAGCGGGATTTGGGCTTACAGAATCAGCATGCGTAAAACTATGGTAAATAAGCAGATAAGAAAACGAGGAAAAAACTAAATCAAATTTCTTGACAAATAATCTAACTGCTATTAGCTTGCTCTCGAGTTTAACTTTATTACGTTCAAGGAGTATGAAAAGAGAAATTATATGTTGCAGAAGAATTTAACAGTGGCAAGTAACAGTAAGCTCGACTCAGCAGTGCCAAAGCCTTTTGCCGGCAAGGGGTGAAGTGTCTGTTTATGCTACAGATAAGTTTGTTTTTTGTGTTTACTGATTTTTTTGCTTTTAGGGCAGTTAAATCATAGAAATGAAGGTACGTTAACTACGATACTAAAAGGGGAAATGGAAAGATACGGAATGCTTAGTAACGTTTGGAATAGTGTCAGGCAGATGAACTTGAACCCAAGGTTTGCAGCCAGTGACAGTGCTTTTGTAGTGTTAAGAGCGAAGCTCCAGCTTCGCGACAGGGGTATTTGAATGGGGATTAGAGCTGCCCAAAAGTTTTCATACAACAATTTATCAATCAAATCTATTGCAGATCAATTCCGCTTATCAATTAACTTCATAAATAATAGTCAGGCAGCCAACTTGATACAGTTGTGCGTGCTACAAGGAGATATCATGATAATAGAGAAACGTAAAACCAAATTCACCCTTGTTTTACAAAATGGTTTGTTACCTAAAACTAAAGAAACAATATTAAAAAAAGCGAGGTGCAAATGAAAAGCAAAGTTCGCAGTACACTACTACTTGTAGTGTTGTTTGTAGTCGCGACATCCTCACTGCTCGCTGTCTCGAGAGGTTTCAATTCTACTAATATTGAAACCACTCTGGAGAGCTACGAGGTTGGGTTCCCTACTCATGCCATTATAGGGACGAAAGTGAAAGTCGCAGTTGAAGACGCGGATTATAGCCGGAATAGCGATCCCCCCGATGAAATTGTCTCTTTGACAGTAGATTTCAGCGAATTTGGGGGGTTAACACCTGTTTTAGCAGATTCGGTTTATAATGAAGTTACCGGTAAAATGTATTGGACAGCAGAATACACGGTGGTTCAAGGCAGTATTAATACTAATAATGCGTTAATGAAAAAAGTTATCGTTAGTGCTGTTATGGTAAATAATGCAACGATTTCCAACCAGCCAGATATCGAGCTCTTTGCTGTAAACAATACTAGGCCGTCGTTAGGGACACTGAATATTGTAACCACAATTTCTACTAATGGGCAACCGGCAACAATTGCAATTGTCGGATCAATTATTAATGTAACATTCAATAGTACCACGCTTGTATCTGCAATTGCGGATTTCTCAAGTTTTGGTGGGCCAAATAACAGCTTAATGGTTAAAACAGATAGTGTTTTTACCGCCTCTTACACCGTTCTTGCAGGCAACATAGCCTCTCCCAACCAGACGGTTAAAATTTACGGCTTAGTTGCCGGAAACCCCAATCTTGGTTTCGCTGAAGGCAGTGCTATTGCAATTGACAATGTTCTTCCTTCTGCAAGTGATTTTTTAACCGATTACCTTGCAGTGAATGACGTCGCTACGTCAACATTGATGAAAAAGGGTGATACCTTGTATCTTAGAGGAACTCTAAAAACCACGGGTAATACAATAGTAGATACTCTTTGGATTAATTGGAGTTTTGCCTTTCCCGGTGATGCCACAGCTCCCTTGTCTCAGAAAGTGGCGGTGGTAAATGGTGCTTTTGTGGCATCCTTCCAACCGGCAGAGAATTCTCTTAGCTACAATTCTAATCTTGGTGTAAAAATCGTCAAGATGAAAACCAGGGCAGGGAATGTAACTGCGACAGATTGGCCTGGTTTTATAGTAACCGGAAACAACGCTGCCGTTCCTGCTCCGATTGTTGCAGACCTAATTGCTCCCAGTATTACTGGTGTTCGCGATCTGTTTTACGATCTGAGTATGCCCCTCCGGTTTTCACCGGTGGTTGCAGCAGTAGATTCATTCGGCACCACTCCGAACGATTTTAAGATATGGCTAACAATTCCCAATTGGGGTATTGTGGGAGGTCCACACAAGTTCAAACTGCGGTTTACGAGTGAAAACCGAAGTGAGTTCTTCCTTGCATATACCTATGGCGATAGTCTTAATGGTATGCCGATTGTAGAATCTATTGGAGGCAACGATCTTCAGGTTCGTTGGAATGGAAAAAATGCAGATGGAACCCTGGAGTTCGATGCAGATGAAATTACATATGGAATCACTCTATGGGAAATTGCTGATGAAGTTGGCAACCAAGCTGTGTTTACTCATGTGAGTCCGGATGAGACTATTAATGAGTATGAACCTCACCAGTTTGTGAGTAATGGTGCTGTGTACAACCGCATTCATGTGGTTGTGGATAATGTAGCACCAACTTATGAACAGGATTTGCTACTGGTAGAGCAAGCAGATTCTCAGATGTTCCGTATGATCAATGATGTCAATACGAATGATCTTTGGGACTTAACGGAGAACGATGTTCGTTTTACCCATACGGATGGAATCAACACAGATGGTGCCGTAGGGATGAATTTACAAGTAAGACGCACATTTACCAATGATACTAATCCACGGCGTTATGAAAACCAATTCTATTGGGTTGTGCTGCAGAAGCAAGGAACCTTTGATAGATGGGTTTATACTAACAGCGGATGGATGCTATATGATGCGTTTATCACGGATATAGCGAACAAACGAAAGCCAATAACTTATTCCTCAGACACAGCTCCTGTGTCTAACCTGGAATTAGTGGTTTGGAATTTAGAAAATCGCACTTATCCGGCTGGTAGATATATACTGAATGCCTATGTTCAGGATAATGCGGGTAACATTGTAAAATCACTTGATCAAACGGTTACAATTACCGATGTGTTCATGGATTTGCCATTGATAACCGGCATTAATCTTATCTCACAGCATGTAGGTATCAATCCCACTGGAGTAAACGGATACAAGAATTTCTACCTTACCACAGGGGATTACTATGTTTCTCAGGATATTCTCACTTTCGAGATAGAAGTAAATAATAAGAATTTCTTGAGAGAAACTGATGGTGTGGAGTTAAATACTGAGTTGCTGGGAATTTCTTCTCATGTGTTTGTTCCACGCAGTGCTTTCGGTGATGATCACAAAGCCCTGGTGTCAATTCCTGTTGCTTCAATTCCTGAATTGGCGGGTTTGACCACACCAGGAGTTTTATGGACAATTGGGGGGGCTAATCAACCCAGTAATTATATTCAAGCTACATCGTGGTCATCATTACAATATTCGATATATGGTGCTAATCAGTATCTTAGTTTCCCTGCTGACGATGATGCTCTATTTAACCTGATAATACCCACCCAGCCCCAAGATCTCGAAACTGATCCCGTGGCTTATAATATGAGTGCATCAGCATGGAGTTTCTCTCCCGGAAAACCCAACGATGAATACGACGCAGTTACTAATCCTGCCAATGATAATTCCATAGATGCAACTACCCTGTCTTTCTCGGTTCCCACTCACGATACAGATATTGATTGGACTATCGAGTTGATTGACGGAACTGATATGAAAAGAAGCTGGACTGGCACTATGCTTTCGGGAGCTTCCCCCAGGATTGTATCCAGAGTATTTGATGGTTTGGACGATTCCGGTGCCATTATTGCTCTCGCACACGAAACCAAGACCTTAACGTGGAAAGTTATAGCTCAGGCTCATCCCTATAATGATCCTGGCTATACAAACCCATCTGCGGTAATATCCGATACGTTGATTGTGATAGATAATACTAATCCCACACTAATTAACGGAGCGGGTACCTATATAAGCGAAACTGAATATCATCGCTTATATCTGAATTCCAATCTTGTACCGGTTGTAACTCAAAGAGCAGATGACAATTTCTTTGAGTTTAGTGTTACATCCAATGAGCGTCTGCCTTTAAATGGCTGGAGCTTAGAAGTGAGAAAGAATGATGGAACTCCTTTGGTGAACAATGGAACCACGGTTACTGCCAATATTGATGTTACAAGCAATGATCCCGTGGGCGACTGGTTTAATTTTAATATTAAAGCCACCATCAATGGACTAAGTGGAGAAGTTACTAACGAGAATACAGTTTTGGTACTTCGTCTGCCTAATGATCTATCTGGTAATCCCGCAAGGTATAATGACCCTGTCTATCCGCCATATGGAAATATAAATTTGGCTGATCTTAGATATCTGGATAGTGCAGAGTACTATTTCTACTTCAATATTCTGGATGCTAAACCTCAGGTTACTGAGATCACTTTCACCAATCCCTATGATCTGCCCCTTCCCAATGGGACTGCCGGTCTTGATATCAATGGTGTTTGGAACAAGGCACTTAACCAAGCTTGGTTAACCAAGGATATGGCTGATACTCTTGAAGTGAATTTCAAACTAACAGCCAAAGTAGAAGGTGGCGTCTATTACAACCACCCACATTATCCAGTAACCACTTGGAAGGCTGATCTGAGTGCTCTCTTAGGTGGTGCATATACCGCGATAGCACCCACCAGTATTGAAAATACAACTAGAGCTAATGAGGATTCAATTTGGGTATTAACATGGGACTCTTTGATGGATTCCAGTATAGGCCCTATTACTACTATGAATGCCTGGTCGGAAGGTTCCACACTTGAAATTCCGGTGAAGATTGTTACCAATAACGGAACTGCTGATGTTCATACGGAAGAAAAAGCCATAGCCCTGAAAGTAGATTACAGACCTTCGATTGATAGTGTAACTTTCAAATACAATGGCACAGAGATTAACAACTTGCTTCCTACTATGAACGGTGTGCAAGTGCAGGCAACAATAACAACCATGAATGAACTGAATAATACAGACAAGATAATCAGTTTCACCATGTCCAATCCTGATAGCACCTGGGTGTTTGATTATACCACTGGTGGGCCAAGCGAAGCAGTAACCCAAGACACTCTTGGTGTTTATACTTACGTTTATACTTGGGATGATGTCAGCTTTACCGAACGTCCTGACGTCATTGATGATTTCTGGATTGCCAATTTCGTATTCACATGCAACACTATTTATGGTTCGATTGATACCTATGAACACGATATGGTGGTGTTTGAGAATCCTTCGGTAGTAATCCAAGGTATTGTGGAAAACAGAAACCTATATGAGAATGCTGATCCGGACGGCTGGTTTGCTCCAGAACACACTCTCAGATCATTGTACACCTTTGTATCTGAGCAGAATGAGACTGTTCCTCCCATCGAAGCGGATTTCGATTTAATCGAGGATACGGTAAACGATGAAGACTGGCAATACCCTGATGCTGTTATTAGTGGTTCAACCAAGACAGTTCACAACGAAACACTAACTCGCGGCAGCAACTCAATTCCTTATGCCTTCTGCACTTATGTAGCCAGATGGATGGTAAACCCCGATGTGCAAAGTGTTTGGAATGCATATGATGATGGTGAGTATATTCCCATCAGATTTAGGCACAACCAGGTTACCGGTCAGCTTATTGATAATCAGGGTATTAAAGTGGATAAAATGGTTCCCCGCTATGATGATATGCTTGAGTACGCCAGAAGCGATTCTCTTCCGGCTGCAAATGCTTACAGGCTTTTATCCAGCGGATTCCCCCACACTCCTCAGGAAAGCTATAATATGAATATAGCTCTAAATGTGGATGAACAAAACCCCTGGACGGCCGGTGAAAAGATCTATCTGAAGTATCGGGCTTCCGATTACACGGGTTCCGGTATGTTGGATATCCAAACCATTGCCCCCCAAACTGGATGGGTTATCACAGAAGAAAGCACAACTCCAGTTGTAGAGGTTGATGGCAACACATATTGGGAAAAAATAGTTAGCCTGGTGCCGGTAAATCCGGTGACTGGTAATACGCAAATATTCAAATTCGGCAGAATTGAAGATGCAGTAGGACACGTGAACCATGATCTGCCTATCAACTCAACTGACCACAACTATAATCAAACAAGTCCACAACTCAGTTTCACATTCAGTTCAGAGTACATTACTGCACATGAAAGCATCAAAGCTTTCCAAATCTTCAACGGTAATGTAACAGTTGATCACTCTTCACCCTATGTGAAAGCTGGACAACCCCTTGGCGTTAAAATCAAGCTATCTGCTGATACCCCACAACCTACTCGAGAAGAAGGAGTTGAGAGCTTTGAAGTTAGCTCTGTAAAGCTCAATCCTCGCTATTTCACGGGTGGTGTAGATACGCTGTATGTTGATCTGGTTCAAAACCCAGCGGATTCTCTTGAATGGTATTTACCTGTAGATACCCTAACAGTTGATCTCAGTTTTGACACTGGGACTTCACTTCAATTCCAATATATGATAGAATATACTCTCCATTACTACAATACGAATATCACTGCATTGCGAGAGTATGTGTCGGATGTATATCCCAACCTCCAAAGTCCGGCAATTATTGCCTTGGTGGATAATGCTCGTCCAGTTCTTACTTCTGTGAACATCTGGAGTGAAACGCTAAGTACAGATGGAGATGGTAATTTACTCTATAATAATACTGATGGCACCATCCGCATGGAAGGTTATGTGGTTCCAGGTGACGATGAAGGCGTCCTTGAAATCAAATTTAGGGATGTGAAACCCACCGATGGTTCTCATCCCACCATAACTGTTGATAATTTGGCTCTCTTTGTGGAAGCCCCCATTCCAGCTCCCTCATTCAGCTATGAATTAGTTAATGGGGTTGGAATCTGGACAGCTACTTATGATAGCCTGCAGATCATAGCCCCCATTCCTGCCACAAATTCTGTAACAATTACTTATAACATTACAGATGTAGTGGGTAACGGTCCCACCACTGGCAATAGAATGGTGGAAGTTGTTGGCCAAGGCCCCATTATTCCCTTAATCACGGGTGCCAGATATATAACTGAGCTTGACTTGGACACCAATCCGGAAACATGGGAAGAGAGAATAATCCCCAGTGTGGCCACCTCGAAGATTGAAGTGGATATCTATACTCAATATGAAGCCTACATAGAAGCTGTAGAGATTGTTAGCCCTCAAGCTGTAAATGTAAATCCTGATTACACCATTACTGGTGCCAGCCCGCACTTTGTGGCAACCTTTAAAATGGACTCAGTGAATCTTGGTACCTATAGTAATGGTGACACACTTAGCTTTGTAGCCAAAACCAGTCGTCATCCCTACGGACAAGCTGTGTATAACCAAAGCTATCCCTTCGAAGTGACAGTGGATGGCAAGCTATTTACAGATTCCTTACTCGTGGTTCAGGGTGAAGATATCGATAACTTGTGGATTGATGGGATCGTTAGTCCAGATCGCAACATGAAAGTAACCGCAGTCTTCAAGAACCTTGGCGAAGAAATTCATAGTGGAATGGATCCCATTCCTAATGATTGGTTCAAGCTAACTGCTTCTGAGCTTTTGGGTTATGATCACCTCTATCAACCCAATGCAACGACCGTAGTAGTTGATGCGGATACCATTACTGTTACATGGGATATCCCTGCCGATTCTCTATATCTGTTCAACCCCGCGCTGGAGGCATCCTCCCTAACGGTGGAATATCAGAACATTTATGGATTAACCGATACGGTAAATATTGGATTCAATATAGACACGCAAACACCAATAATTGCAAACTACCAACTGCTTGATGCTAATGATGCTCCGCTGGTAAGTTTCAATAGTGATGCTGCACTTAGTTACAATAACGATTGGCATAAACTGCGTGTGAACTTCGTTGATCTACCTCAGGTTCATGTTGGTTTATACACTGCAAATGCCACATTCACCGCATATCCGGAAACGTATCAATATATATCGGCCCAGTATCCGGATGCTTTAAATGCCCTCAATAGCATAGTACCTTCTTTGGTGATAAACCCTGATGGCAGTGGATATGTTGACCTGCAATTTACCGGTGGATATAGTGGGAGTGATCTTGCCGGCGGTGAATACAGCCGCTATAAAGTAACTATTGATAGCTTATGGGTGAAAGACAGGTTTAATAATACCAACCACGAAGTAACTATAAAGGACTTCTTGTTCGATTATAATCCTGCGGCTATGACCCTTAACATCAATGGTCATACTTCAAACTACGAAGTATATGTAAAAGACCAGCCCATTAATGTCCTTGCCTATACCAGTTCTACTATTGGCGGTATAGAGGGCGTTGAATTCAGGCTGTTCTATGACCGCAACGGTAATGAAACCTACGATTTCGGTATTGATGATGATATCAGCACTCATTTATCTCATGATGCTGATCTGGTCTTCCCCTACGAAACATCCTGGGTGATGACAGATTCTCTGTATGCCTTTATAGCCGGGACAGAGTATCCGAATCCTCCTATCTATCGCGGTTTCTTACTGCGTGGTAGCGTGATAACTCAGAATAGAGACCTGTATGACACTATCGAGTTTATAAAAGTATTCGATAACATGGCACCTATTCCTGCACCCGTTCTTGACCCGATTACCAGAACTATCAATTACGATAATACTGTTCTGAATAAGCTGGATATTCCCGTCTATATAAATACCAGAGATGCAGAGACGGTAACAGTGGATATCTACAAAGGTGAGACGCAAGTAGCAACCAGAACCCAGGCAATTACAGACTCGCTGGGTTTGAATAATGTTGTATGGGACTTTTGGGGTTCCGCTCCTGGTGTTTATAGCACCAAGGTAACTGCGGTTGATTTCATGGGCAATGTAACCGATCCTGCTGTAGCCGGACCGAACATCATCCTGAACAATGCTATTATGAATGCTGTTGCTAGCACCAATATCTACCGCTCTAGTGCTGATACCACTCCGATAAATCTTCAGATGTTCGGGGCTGATTTTGGAGTTTATCCAGCAGGAGCAGATACAACTCAGTATGTAATCCTTGAGGCTGTTATAAACAATACTGATTCACAGCTTTACCCTCTGAACGGTATTGAGAGTATTAGTTTCAAAGCACGATTAACTAATCGAGCAAGTAATGAAGCTACTATTGTTGAAGTAGTTCCCAATGATGTGCTCCACCAAACTCATATTTCTGAAACCGGAATAATCCCCAGTAATACACTGACGATATACCAAATTTCGCCAGATCAAAAAGAAGCAAGGGTGCGTTTGGCAATTCCAAATAGTTTCTTTGCGGGAAAGATTGCACCGGATGAAGATTATCGTTTCGAATTCTGGGTGGAACTGGAGGAAATTCAACAATTTGTGGGGATTGATCCCCCCCCCCAAATTCCCACTTGGTTCGGGGTAGATCAGCGTGCTCCAAAATTCAATTTGAGCCTTGTTCTTCCTCCTGATACCCCCGCTACCACACCCATATCCTGGGCACCTGGTCATCAGGGAAGTTTCAGGATTGATGGTGTAACAGATCCCTTCACGATTGGTACTTGGCCAAATCAGGTTATTCATCAGTATGATTATGAAGACAATCATGAAGTAGCAATTACTTGGCTCGACGAGGACAACAATATCTGGCGTCCCCTTGTTTATGATGATGGCGTTACTGATGGCAATTTCTTCAAACAATACAATAACTGGAATATCTCTGGTGGAACAATCAATACTTATCTGGGATCCAATTTTGATGATTATGTCTGGGTAAAAGTAATCACCACCGATATATTTGGCAACTCATACGCAGATTCTGTAAGAGCAAAAGTAGATAACACAGCACCTTCAGTCCGGTTTACGCATGCGATACACTCCGATGATTATCCTGCTCTAACCGAGATCGGTGATATAAATGGTCCCGATGAACTGGATATCTTTGCCAGTACAGACGGAATCAATGGCTCTTCTGTATTGCAGTTGTTTGTAGAAGCTAGCTCTCTGGAGGCAGATGCTGTAATGCCCTTGATGATGTATCATCAAAAGCCAAATGGCGAATGGAAGCCCGTGGAATATGATCATGAAGCCTGGAGTTACAACGGCTCTACAAATATGTATGAGTTCATAATTCCAGATTCCCTGCTTACGATTGGTCAGCACAAATTCTCAGCGGTGGCAAGAGGAGAATTGGGAAATCTGGAAGGTGATTACGCCAGTCCATTTTATGGCATAGCTTATAATGGAATACTCCAACTTGAAAGTGGCGTGTATGATGAGAAACTCAATGCTGTTGATCTTGTAGTAAATGTGATGGACAACAATACTGTAGTTGCAACCATCAGCTATCCTGCTAATCCAGCAGACGACAGTTATCCTGTATTTGTTAGTGGGCAGAAAGCCCTGGCAGCTAAGGTAATTGCACCAATTGGCACAATAGTAGATTCGGTTCAATTCCAGTATAAGGCAGGTGGCACATGGGCAGACTATCTTGCTCCTATCCCGACTGCCAACAACCATGATGTAACTTTCAAGTTACTCAGAAAAGATATCCCTCGATACAACGATCTACCTTGGGTACCAGGAATTCACCTGTTCAATGGTGCTACAGAATTAGGTGAACTAACCTATTCTGCTGCTGATTCCTCTTGGACAAGCGTTGTTGTTCTAAATGCAGGAACTACCTATACCTTCAAATATGGTGTGGATATCAATAACAACGGAAACTGGGATGATGGCGAGCCCATGATAGATGACCCTAAGGGATTCACAGTCTTTACTCCCACTCTTTGGACTCTTGCCTTCAACAGTGCAAATTTCCAGGCACAATACTTAAATAACTTGCCAGGAGCGGTAGAATTCCGCGCAATTCCCATTTTTAGTGGGAATCCTGATGCAGTTAGTCAATCCCCCTCACGTTGGTTGGTAATTGACAATAATGCTCCCATTATTGGCAGTGTTACCTCCGTCGGAGATAAAACAAGATCGAAACCTGGTGTCCCATTTGACCTCAGAACGGACGTAAACGAGCAATTAGTTTATACTGATGATATCGTGAATGTGCGCTATGAGTATAGTGGACAGCCCTCCGGCACCATGCATAGAAAATGGTTCGAGATTGGTAACAGCAATACGATGGCTGGAAACTATCCCATGTTCTGGAATACACAAGCAAGTCCAGTCGATCCCTTGCATGATGATGTAGATAATAATGTGGATGGCTTTGTAGATAATGATCTTGAAGCTGTAAGCAGCTACTTCATCCGTGCTATTGCCTCAGATCGTGCTGGTAACTATAGCGTATCACAAATGCCTAATGCTTTGATTATCGATAATAAACCGGATAAAATGGAACTAACCAGCATTGGGAACACGCTGCTGAGAGATGTAAATTACATCTTTACTCCAGACAGTACGTCCGTTTTACTAAAGGCAACTACAGATCCATTGGTAATTCACCCTCTTCTAGACGACATAGCGGTAAGTGCTGATTTCTACTATCAGAAAGTGGATACACTATCTGGAACATGGACAGAGTGGCAAGAGATTGAAACCGGTATCGCAGTTGTTGCAGACACAGCACGTGTTTGGTTCAACGACGTATCGGAAGCCTACTATAGGTTTAAGGTAGTAGCTTGGGATTCAGTAGATAATAAAGATACAAACCCAGCTATCACCAATGTCATCTTCAACGAGAATGTTTACCATGAAGGTGAGGAATCCTATATCAGCAAAGTTGGAAATATCCCTACGATTAAGTCCAATGATCCCAACTTGCGCTATGGCTTTGCAAAGACGATTAATGTTAACCAGTTTAATGGCAGTATCGAAGTAACGATACCTAATCCACAATTGGTTAATACTGTAACGGTTGAATACTTCAACACCACTACGAATAACTGGATGAATATTGATGTTATTAACACTAATTATCAAAGTCCCGTGTATTCGACAGCTTGGACACTGCCAGCGTTTAGTGATCCCCTCTGGCTTAGAGTTCGAGCCCAGGATATCTATGGCAACAATCAGATGTCTGAGGCTGTTACTAAACTGTATAAGGACAACACATCTCCCCTGGCAGCAGTAACATCGTTAACGCCATTGGATCCAATCACTTTGGATGATGGAACTATGGTTAAAGCTCTCGACAATGAAGAAGACTTGGATATTGTGCTTAGCTATAGTAACTTGCCAGAAGAAAACGTAATTGATGTATCAACGGTTACCTTAAGACTGGTAAACAATGATACGAATGTCGCCTATGCGACAGCAGCATCTCCATATCTGTTCACAATGGTGAATAATCCGAATCACATGAATTTCACTTTTGCTGATACATTTATGAGAACACTGCCCGATGGCATATACAGGCTTGAGATTGAGCTTCAGGATTTTGCCGGGAATGCAACAGATCCTCTGAATCCTATCAAACCTCCATTATACCAAGCTCTGTATATAGATACGGCTGCACCCATTATCATTAGTGTGGCATCTCTGGCTCCCAACATCGGCAACACCGTAGCCTATGGCAATCCTATAACCTTCAATGTAAACTACACAGACCTGATTGGTCTGCCCTTGGATTCACTGAAGGTTCTCTTCAAGATTGACGGTGTGGTAAGAGATTCTGTCGATTCCTACACTGTAATTGACAGTATAAATATTCAGTTTACCTGGACTCCCAGCGATTTCGATAACCATTTTGCATATGGTAACATGGATCCGCTGACAGTGAATGCCGAACTTACCTTAACAGACTATATGGGGCACATATCCCCCATCTATCCATTTGATGTTAACGTAACCTATGGTGTTCCCAACGTTACCCGCGTAATGGCCGTTCGCGATATGACCCTTAATGGTCCTACCATTCACTATGTTAATTGGAATAATGCAATTGGCGTAGTTACCGAGGATGTAGGAACCAACCATACTGCCGGAGCTGCTCCCTTGGAGATCTTTGCCTATGTACCCCATACTGCCGAGATCCCAAACAGCATGACCTTCGAATACAAGGCACCTGCAGATACAGTATGGACATTGATTGGCAACGTGTTTACCGGCGATTCCAATTGGGACTTCATTGATCCTGCTTTCGTTGGCCAATACCAGAGCCAATTCTCCATTAACTGGCCTATTGTAAATCTGCCCACTGGTAACTATAATGTTAGAACCACCAGTAATTACAATCCTGGCTTCACCTCTTCCATTATCCAGGTGAGTATTTACAATGGCACCATTATCCCTCAGCTTACCATTGATGGAATCGTGAATGGTGAAGTTCAACGTGGCGAAACCTACGCCCTTACCGCTCCCACCTTCATAGGAGACACAACCCTGCTGCAAAGTGTAGTTTACAAGTATCGTTATGTTAATGTAAACAACAATGTGGTAAGCCCTGTATCCCAATGGATGTATTTCGGTGATGTAAACGGTGTGGAACAACCAGCTTGGATCACTACTCCCTACAGCTTTGACTGGACTATCTACCCCTATTACCTGTATAATAATACAGTCCAAATAGTGGCTTATGCCAAAGACAAGTGGGGAACCGAAACTCCGATTACTAACATCATTGGTAACAATGCCTATGCAATTGCCACAATCGTAGATACCCAAGCTCCCGAAGCTGAAATCAGCTATAGCTGGAATGGCATAAACAATGCCTCCTGGGTAAGTGGTGCGGTAAGTGATAGCATAAAAGTTATTGCCACCCTGACCAGCGACATTTTCTTGAATGATCTGGTAAGCGTAGAGTTCTTCTATGATAATATCAATTTCGGAATAGTAAATGCTGCCGACATGGTGAATAACCAAGCTATGATAACCAAACATGCATTGCCTGATGATCCTGCAGTGCTTACCGGAACTCTGAAAGTAAAAACCACAGATGTTTATGCTAATGTATATGAAACCACTCTTACAATACGTTTCGATAATGTGCTGCCCACAGCCAACCTTGTGGTTACACAAGATGCTGAGGCTTTAACCAATACAATTGAACGTGATGTGATGGCCGTATTGAATGCCAATCCAGCTGATCTTCCTTCCGGGGTAGAATTTGTTACCTACAGCTATGCAATAGCTCCCGCAGCCGATGCAGACACACTGTGGCTTAATCCCGAAACTAACCTGCTTGGCGAGGTTCAAATAACCGCAGCTCCTTGGACTTATAACTGGGATACTGTCCTAGCAGACTTGCAATTCGGCTCCAACATCCTGATAAAGGCGACTGTTATCGATTCTGTTGGCCTGGCCTTCGATCATGTCCGCAGCTTCAATGTAACCGATTCTGTTACACCCATGCAGATTATCTCTGTGGCAGGACACGCTCCTGTTAACGGGATCATACCAGTACGTCTGCATGATGATGTGCACATCGTTACCGAAGTGAACGACATCAATATCCCGCGGGTGGAATACCTGATCCGAGCCAATGCAAACGCAGCCTGGATTCACTTAGCCTATGTGGACGTGGTTAATGCCCATGCAGATACCCTCCTGAGCGGTGTGTTTACTGCCTTTGCTGATGGTGATTACGAATTGGGTGTCCGTGCCCGTGAAGCACGTGTAACCCTTGGTAACGTAGAAGATATCGTACAGATCACTTTGGATCACTTCATATCCATTGCCAACTCTGGAACTACTCCGGCCAATGGTGGATACTTCAATGGTGATACGTTCGAAGTGAATTTCACGGTGAACCCCTATATGGATACTTACGATGAAATCGATCCTGCCAGCTTGGGCTTGGAATACCATATCATTGGTATCGATGGAGCAATTGATGCCTGGCGTGTGCCAACTATTGGCAACAAGGTTCTTACCAGAACCGGAGCTAATACTTATGTGGCAACCTTTACAGATGTGGATATCTATCACACCCAAACCACACTGTTAAATGGTTTACTCGATTTCAGATTCCTGGTGTCCGATAAAGCAGGAGAAACCCCCAACACAGACTCATTGCTTATCGTTACCAATGTAATGTATGATACAACGCTTCCAGAAGTGATTATCACCTCTGTAACCGGAACGGGAGTAACCGAAGTAGCTGGCACATATATGATCCAACTTGCTTCTACCGCAACCCTCGCTGCTTCGGCTTGGGATGTCCTGTATGGGCAGCTCACCGAAGTTGCTTCCGGCATCCAGAAAGTGGAATTCTTCTATAACGATGTGCTGATTGGTACAGATACAGAAGCTCCTTACGACAACATGCTCTGGAACACCACCGGCTTCACAACTGGTGCGTACACCTTAAATGTAGTCGCCACGGATAATGCTGGTAACACAGCTACTGCTTCTGCTCCAGTGATAATCACTCCTTCTGCAGACTGGGAACCCTACGCACTTATCACTGCGATGAATTTCGATGGTGATAATGCAAACCAAGATGTGATCTATGCAGAAGTGGATACCTGGAACAATGAAATGATCGAAGCCGTAAACCTTGAATACTCCTCCGACGGCATCGCTTGGACCCAATTCTCTCAGGCAGTAAATATGGGTACAAACTGGAAAGCTCAGTTTAATGCTGAGGATATGGATGGTGTTAACTTGTCCATGATTAGAACAGTGGTTACCTACAATGGTGGTCTCATCTCCACCAACCAACCTCAACTTCTGGTTACCTATAGTGAAGCTGTGGGTGGAAGCCTGGTGCTTACCCAGCCCAGTATCCAACCCAGTGTATTCTATAATAACCAAGTGCGCATTACAGGTAATGCAAATGCACCCAGACTTACCACTATGTTCGACGGCTCTTTTGTAAATACCCAGGATGCCATTATGGTTAATGGCAACACCACGGTGTTTGTGAATATCCCGCAACATGGAGAGTATAACTTCTGGGCCGCTGCCATCAACTATGATACCTGGATGATGCAGCTGAACAAACTAACCTACAACACCTATAATACAGGCACTGTTACCCACAACGGAATTAGCATTAACTTGCCAGTCCCGCCTGTGGCAGGTAACTTTGCCTACTTCCAAAATGTAGATTCAACACCTCCAGTGGTAGTGCCGGATGGCTTTACTGTCCTTAGCACCCAGAACGCCGTTTTAGCAGAACCGGCTCAGGATCTTACCTACACTGTTACTCTTACCAGCACTCCTGCTGCACAGGGAACCGTGGTAGGTATGTATTATAACGGTTCAGCCTGGACCAACGTGCCTGCGATAGTTACCGGTAATACTGCCAGCTTTACGGCTCCCAGCGGATTCATCTATACCGTGGCTCAATACACAGGAACAGCGTTTAACGTGATGTTCAGTGCTATTGATCCGCAATATGTAAGTCCTACTGCTCAGCTGTGGGCTGTGGAAGATCCCACCTCCATTTCCTTCTTCGTTTACGACGGAATGAATCAGGGTGGATACACTTCTCCTGCCGCTGGCGACATTACCTATCAGATGTATCTGGATAGTGTGGCTATACCGGCCACCTATAACAATGGTTACATTACAGCCTCCAACGTTGCTGATCTTGCGGCTGGTGCTCATGCTGTGTCCGTGGTTGTTACCATGAACGATGTGAGCGTTAATGCCAGTAAGAGCTTCAATGTGGATATTACAGCTCCTGTGATTGTAGCTACCGGAACTCAACTATCAGTAACCAACCGCACTATCAGTGCTACTATCACTGATACGCAAATCGGAATCCATGAAGCCTACATAGTGGTTACCGGTTGGGGAAACAGCATGACCGTTCCCATGGAGAATCTGGTTGTAAATGGTAACGTTTACTCCTATACCTTCACCATGGACGATCTGAATGCTCTGGGTTATGACTTCAATTACACCTCAGAATTGCAGGCTACCTGGTATGCACGCAACAACTTGGAAATGAATGCCAATACCCAGCCCATCAACTACACCGTTAATATCGAAGGCCCTGCCATAAACTTTACCGGCTTTGCCAATGGCTTATGGTTGAATCCTACCTTCAATACACCGCTCACCTTCACAGTAACCGTTCCTGCCGGCAGAACCATGCCGACTGATGGAGTTTGGATCGATCTTGATGAAGTTACCTCCATTGGAGATAACCACATTCAATATATGACTCTTGCTCCTGTCTCGGTCGCTGGAAACGTTTACAGCTATTCCTTCAGCTTTGGTCAAATGCTTAGCCCCTTGGCAACAGCAGTGAAACTGACCGTGGAAGCGATTGATAACTACGGCGTTTATAATGAATCAGAGCAAACCTACGGTATCGATATGGCTGCACCAGTTGTTTGGGCACTTGCCCCAGTGGGTGGTCCTATTGATAACGATGGTGACGGCTTGTTCAACGAAGATGTTCCCAATGGTGTGAATGAAGACCTTGATTGGGTTGATCTTGATCAAGACGGATTCTGGGATCCCGAAGAACCACAGTTTGTGGACGAAGACCCGATTGACTACTATGCAGCAGTGATTCCTCAGGGAACCGATGTTGTGGTAGCCTTGGCCTTCGAAGACTACACTGGGTTCCAATACATGATCAGCACCAAAGAAAAGAAAGCTGATAGAACCACCACATGGTATTACACCGGTGCCAGCGGTATAGACACAGCCAATATTCATGTCAGCCTGAACGGCCTGGCAATTAATGGCACTATTACCAACGGAACCTTCACCTATGGTGCTGGAATTCTGGATGCAGGACACTACACAGTAGTGGCCTCCGTGCCAGACGTGGTTGGCAATGTTGGAAGTTTGGCCTTCGAATTTGACGTCGTTGGCGGAGCTCCTACAATTGTCTTCAACCCGCTTGCCGGTGGATCATGGTGGTTAAATACCACTGATGCAAACGTCATTACCTTCACAGTAAATTCCGAATCTCAGTTGGCTAATGGTGGCGTGGTTGCCACATTCTATGCCGAACCTGCCAACACCGTAATTCAGGGACCTATTACTCCCACTGGCGTGGCTGGTGTTTACACCGTTACCTTGTTGGGAGGCATTGTTCCTGCAGATCAGATGGCTGTTCGCCTGGAAGTAGTTGCTACCGATGTCTGGGGTGGAGTATCCACTTCGAACCAAACTTATGGTATCGACAACAGTGCTCCTGTAATCACCATTACCAGCCCTGCTGAGAATGCTCAGTTCAACCTCAACGCCACAGTGAATATCATGGCCACTATTTCGGACATGGTAGCCACCAGGCTTGTAGGACTGCGCAAGACCAACGATGGTAAAGACAGACCCGCCGGTTCCGGAATTCTTTCCGCAACCCTTAGCGTAATTGCACCTGATGGTACCGATGCCTTTGATCCGATCATTTATCCCGCAAACACTCAAGTGATCTCAAAGCCCATGGTTGCCACTCAGTATGGAACCTACATAATCAACCTGCTGGCCAAAGATAACGCTGGAAATCAGAGCATGGTTACTCACAACTTCATGGTTGTGCCAGACTCTGGTCCTGGCGTGTCCTTCACCGAAATTACCTGGTTGAATTCTGTCGGAACTAATAACCTTGATTTCACAGTTACCAGCCCTGTGCCGGTAACGGTTACCGCAAATATATTCACCTATACTCCCGAAGCCTTACTAATGGGTCCGCTCAATGTAAGCCCCGTGAATGGTGTTTATACCGTAGCTCTTAATGGTGGTATGATTCCTCCGAATGCTGCCTCCGTTAGACTGCAGGTAATTGTTACCGATCAGTTCGGTAATGCAACCGAAGCCAACTACTACTACAGTGTAGATCGCACTGCACCGGTGGTTACGATTCTGAATCCTGTTAATGGCACCGAGATTACCTATGTGGATGAAACCACCAGGATAAGAATCGATGCTCAGTTCAGTGATCTTGCCCCGATGATAAAAGGTGGAGCAAAGAGTAGCAACGGTTCTGGCATTGCCAGCAGCCGCATGGTTATCATTGATCCTCTTGGTCTGCAAGTTGGTGCTCCTATCGTAACCGGAATCGGTGTAACCGAAACAACCCACGAGCTTACCAATCTTATGCTCGGCACCTACACAGTTCGCGTAACCGTGTGGGATATTGCAGGCAATCAAGCCTTTGCCAGTGTGAACTTCACTGTGATCGCTGCTCCGCTTCCGCCTGTTGCTCTTGAGATTGATAGCGCATTTGCCTATCCGAACCCGATGGCTTCTGATGGCACTGCCAGATTTAGCATTACCCTTAGCACTGCTGCCTACGTAAGTGTTCGCATCTACGACTTTGCCGGTCGTGAAGTGCGCAGCTTGGATTACAGCAGTAAACTGGAAGGAAAAGCTAAAGCAGAACTCGTGTTCGACGGTTGCAACAATGAAGGTGAAAAACTGGCACGCGGAACTTATTTCGCTCGTGTCATTGCCAATGATGGCAAGAAGATAGTTGAAAAAATTGTGAAGATAGCTATCAAGAAATAAAGGAAAAGAGGGGAGGGGTATCCCCCCTCCCTTCCAACCTTAAAAGGAAGGAAAAAATGAATAGCATTAAATCGATATTGATAGCCCTGTTACTGACGATCTCACTATCTTCTGTCTTAGCTGTAGATAACGCAGCCGCCAATTATCAGCTGCTTGGCATCGATGCCCGTTCTATTGGTATGGGTGGAACTGGGGCGGCGTTCCTGGATAACGTCTCAAGTTCTTACCTCAATCCGGCAGTGCTGGCAGATGTTAAAAGGATCGAATTCTCTTCAGCCACAAGACAGAACATGGAATGGGATAAAGCTCACAATGCATTAGCACTGGGATTCATGCTCCCGATTGGTTACATTGCAGCTTCCTGGCAGAATACTTCTGTATCTGATTTGGATGGTTATGATGCCAACGGTAACCCCACAGGGAATTTCGATAATTCCGATAACACTCTTGGCATTAGCTTTGCTGCTAAAATTGCCAAACTGAACCTTGGTTTTACCCCCAAACTGTATCTCACCAAACAGCAGGACGAATCAAAATCCGGCTATGGGTTAGACCTGGGTATGTTGTATCATGTGAACCGCTATTTCAATGTTGGTATGGCGGTCCGCGACGTAATATCCGATTATGATGGCGAAGGAACAGAAGTCCCGCGTGAATTTATTCCCTCGGTAGCTGCTTTTCCGTTCCCTGGATTGATTCTTGCTGCCGATCTTTCCGGCCGTGACAATTTCGACGAAACCAGACTTCGTTTGGGCGCTGAATACTGGCTGGGCGTGAAAGATGACAATGAAATCGGTTCCAGTTTATCCGGAATTCGCATTAGGGAAAATGCAACGTGGTCTGATATCCTATCCAAAGTCCAGGCTGGTATCCGTGGGGGCGTCAATGATGGCGCATTCACAGCCGGTGTGGGACTGCGGTTCAAGATGTTGGAAATGAACTATGCTTACCAGATGGCTCACGAAGAGATTCTAAACGATTCTCACGTGTATTCTCTCTTACTGCGTTTTTAATGCAGCATAGTGAATAGCATATCTGGTATGATATAAACGATTGTGGTGGACTCCCCTGGAACCGTGTGGTTTCAGGGGAGGATGCCAAACTTAAGGAGTTACAATGAAGAAACTTACTGTCTGGTTGATAATCCTCCTTACCTGTCAGTTTGCCTTTGCTATCATAGAGGGTCAAAACTTCGTAAATGCCCAACAATACTATGAATTGGGTAATTACGCATCCGCCAAAATTGCCTTGGAATCTATGGCCTCACCCGATAACAAAACCCCGGAATATGCATTATTGCGTGGTAAGGTTCATCTGGGCCTGGGAGAATACACTCAAGCGCATTATTGGCTGTCTGAATATGGCAAAAACTCGCTTGGCTCAGAGGCTTTGGCAAAAGACGACCTTCTGGAAATGATCTATGAAGCCGGTTTGTATCAGGATCAGTCTCCCATAGGCGTAACCTTGGGCAGAATTAAGGGGAATATCAATTCTACCGATTCGGAATATGCTCCGGTTATTACTCCTGACGGCAGATACATGTATTTCTCTTCGCTGGTGCGAAGTGAATTTGACAAGGAGAATATCTACCTTTCCAATCAGGTAAATTACGTTTGGAGTGAGCCTGTGCAGATCACAGAGCTTTGCACCGACCGCAACGAATCTCTGGGATCTCTATCTCAGGATGGAAACACCGCTTATCTGTTTGGCTATTACCAAAAAACAAATACCAATGGTGACATCTATCAAAGCATACTTAAAAACGGACGCTGGGGCAAACCTGAAATGATAAAGGAAGTTTCCAGCAAGTTCTATGACCTCCAGCCTTTTGTCTGGAGAGATAAAGTGATGTTTTTAACCAGTAACCGCGATGGCCTTAATGATAACTACGATATTTTCGTATCGGAGTTTAAAAATGGTTTATGGTCTCAACCGGTGAATTTGGGTCTTTCCATTAATACCACTTATGATGAGCAATCCCCCTTCCTCAGTGCTGACGGCAAGTACCTGTATTTTGCTTCGTTTGGCCACAACAGCTATGGCGGGAATGACATCTTTATGGCAGAGAGAACAGGTAATTCCTGGACAGAATGGGCAAAACCCAAAAACTTAGGTCCGATCATAAATTCTGTAAAGGATGACCGCTACTTAATCATCTCACCAGATGGTAAATATGCCTTTCTTTCCAGCAACCGCGCAGGCGGTATGGGACAGGAAGATATTTACTATATCGATCTTGGTCTGCTGGCACGTATAAAGGAAATGATTGCTTCACTGTCCCAAACACCCATCGAAGAAAGCACACCTGTGGAAGTATCTACTCCCACTCCCCCGGTTAGCTTTGACGAGCTGAAAATCAGCGGCGTTGTAGTGGATGAGGCCAACAGGCCTATCAAAACCGACATCATCTGGATTTACTCTCTGGATGACAAGGTTTATATGCGGGTTGTCCCAACTGATGAGATGGGAACCTTCAGCTTTATCCTTCCGGGTAGGGCAAAGGATATCGCTTACGAAATCAATACTCCCGGGTATAAGAAAACCAATGGCACCCTGGATGTCCCTCCAAACAAGAACGATGTCTTTGTGAACATTACCTGCCTTTCTGAAACAGAGCCTTCTGAGGGGAGAAATCTCTCCATTAATGGCAAGGTTTTGGACGAAAACAGCAATCCCGTGCAGTGTAATGTCCGCTGGAGCTATGTTTACAATAATGAACTGAACGAAGTTATTGTGGAAACCGATATAAGCGGTTCCTTCAAGCTTTACATTCCCCTTGTCAGCAAGATTAAATACAAGATTGAAGAACCCAACTATGCGGTTCGTGAAGATATTATCACACTTCCCGAGAATGTGGATAGTTATGACACCATAATCCGTCTTGTCTCGCTTGGCAATGATATCGTGATCAGCGGAAAAGTTCAGGACGACAAGGAACAACCTTTGGTTGCAGATGTAGCCTGGATTTATGCCCGCGAAAACGAAGTTGTGGAATACCGTGTGGTTTCTGATGTGGACGGTTCCTATTCTATCACTCTGCCTCGCAGAGAGAAGTTTGATTTCCGGGTGGCAAAAACCAATTACATGCAAATCTCCGGAGAACTAAGTGTTCCTGCCGATAAACACGACATCACCAAGGATTTCCGCCTTTCAAAACTGGAAGAACAGGCTGTGTTCCAACTGGATAATGTTCAGTTCGAATTTGCCAAGGCTGTGCTAACTCAAGAATCACTAAAGATTCTGGAGCCGGTACTGAATACCATGAAAACCAATGAATCTCTGGAGATCGAGCTTTCCGGACATACGGACAGCGTGGGAAGCAAAAACTATAATCAAAAACTTTCCGAAGACCGCGCCAAAGCTGTTGGTGACTATCTGGTTAATAACGGAGTTGATGCCAAGCGCATTAAAACCGTGGGTTATGGCTTTGACAAACCTATTGCTTCCAATAGCACCCCCGAAGGCAGAAGCAAAAACCGCCGCACCGAGCTGAAAATCCTGGGAATCGAATATAAGCAGGATACCTATGATGGCGTTTCCAAAGAATTCTCTGATGCCGAAAAACAAGGCCGTGTGGTAAAAACCATCAGTAAAGACACCACCTATGCCACCACCCAAACCGGCATTCCAGCTTCTTTGGAAGAGCAGTTCAGAGGCATGATTCAAAAATCCCTGTCCGGGGTTAAACAAGCTAATCTGAAGATTGATCTCTTCCTTGATAACGGCAAGATCCAATCTGCCAACGTCCGTGATCTGATGGGTAACCTTAGTGAAAAAACCACCGAAGATATCGCCGATATGATGTTGGGCTGGAAAGTTCAATCCAATACGCGCAGTATCTACAGCTTCACGGTAAAGAAATAGTAATAGTAGCCGCGGACATCTTGTCTGCTGTGGTTAATAAGATCCAAACAATTGAAAAGACCCGGTGCGAAAGTTCCGGGTCTTTTTTGCATGACTACATAGCCCCCAAATCTGCCAGTCGCTTCCTGGTCATTTCTATAAGCTGTGTTGAGCCGGCTTGTTCAAATCGCTGCATGGCAATTCGTAAATTCTCTATCAATTTTTCGTTGTTACCCATTTCCTGATAAACTGAGGCCAGGTTAAAGTAGCCTTTGCCATTGCCATCCGTATCTGCAACAGAGGCAGTCAGCTCTATGTTCTTCAGATAGTGTTTTATTGCCAGAGGATAATCTTGTTCTTTTTTAGCCAGATTTCCCAAGTTTCCATAAGTATGGGCAATACCCTGGATGTCGCCAATCTTTTCCTGCAGTTTCAGGTTTTTCAGGTAGATTTGTTTGGCTTGGGGGTAGTTTCCCTGTAAAAATTGGATGTCACCCAGTCCATCCTGTTCTATGGACACTCCAAACAAGTCTCCGGATAGTTTTGCAATCTTCAGGGCTTTGCGGTAATACTTTTGCGCCTGCAGATGCTTTTCTTCCCAGTGATACATTTCTCCAATGCCATGCAGCACAGTTCCCTGAAAGCTTAAATTTCCCAAAGCTTCAAAGATCTTCAGGCTACGATTAAAGTTTTGCAGGGCTTTCTTATGTTCTCCCATGCGCCTATGCAAGGTTCCCAAATCGCAAAGCACTTTAGCAAAGCCAAATCTGTCGCCAATTTTGTCTGCGATCCCGATGGCTTCCACATAGGCTTTGTAGGCTTTGTCCAATTTCCCCATCTGGCCATAAACAATGCCTAAAGAGTTACTGGAAATCCTTAGGCTCAAATCGTCCTTGATACCTTTGGCGATATCGTATTGCAGGAGCAGCGATTTCTCTGCCTCTTTATATCTGCCTGTGTTCGAAAGGTTTAGGGTTGCCACAGCTTCCAGCTTCAACAGCAGATACAGATAATGCTTCTGAACCGGAGTTCTTTTTTCTGCCGATAGTTTGATGTAACTGTTCAGCAGGCTGTTAATGCTTTTCGCTTTGGAGTGCAGTGCCTTTGCCGCAAGGGTGGCGTAATCTTGTTTCAGCTTGGCTTGCAGGGCCATAAACTCTTCTATCCTATACAGCTTATACAAACAATCCAATTGGTAAAGGCGCGTTTGTTCGCCGCAGAGTCCATTAAAATCCGCTACTTGTTCCAAATAGTGTAGAACCCCTTCATAATCACCTGCCAAATACAGGGCACGACTGCGTAAATAGTGATATTTACCAAGCTCTTCAGCATCTTTCAGATCAGGTAGAGGCACAGCATCCAGGCTTGCCTTGGCGGCTTCAAATTCTCCCAGATAAAATTGTGAATCTGCCGAGCATAAACGGATGGAAGCCTTTTGTAGCGGGTCTATAGCATTTTGCAGAGCTATTTGAAAATAATACAGGGCCTCACCATGATTGCTGATAGCCTGATTTTGGCAGGCTGCCTGCAGGCTGTAGGACAAAGCTTTGGCCTGATTTTCGCCCAAATGGTAGTGGTAGGCAATCAGTTCACTGTGCTGCATAGCCCGGTCTGCAAATTTATCTTCGTAAAACATGGCTATGCGGTTGTGCAAATCTTTTTTCTCGGTTAGCAAAATAGTGGAATACACTGCCTGGCGCATCAGGGCATTGCTGAACAGATATTGCAATTCTGGCGATAAATCGGTTACATAGATAATATCCCGCTCCTTCAGTTCGTTAAATACTTCATAAATAGCACTCTGGTTTATACCTTCCTGAGTTTCGATAATTTCTTTCAGGGTAAAGCCCTTCCCGATTATGGAAGCTTTTTTCAGAATGTCCTTGGCTTCTGCGCTCAGGGCTTCGTATTTTATCATAAACAGGTTTTCCACACTGTAGGGAAGCAAACCTTTGTTTTGGATATCCTGGATGTTTTGCATGGTGATCAGGGTATCCGGTTCCGGATAAAGGCTGTTGATTTGGTTGCAAAGCTCCACCACGAAACGCGGATTGCCCCCTGCCAAATCGTAAATAAAATCCCCCGCTTGATGGGTAACATTGGGGATGCGGGAGCAGATAAGGGCATTAACTTGCTCATGTTCAAGGTCGCCTAAATGCAGTGCAGAGGTTCTGGAGTTTAAAACTGCGGGCTTGCGCTCGGAATTCTGCGATTGTGAATGCGTTAAAACCAAGGTTTGGGGTTTTTTATCCACCTCGCCCAGGCGTTTATTCAGAATCTGGCTGGAAAGGTCGTCCAGCCATTGGATATTATCTATCAGAATGTAATCGTATTCTGCAATCAGCCCCTCAAAGCACTTCAGCAGGCTTTCCAGCATCAGGTCTTTCTGTTTTCCGCCCTCATCTGCCAGTTTGTTTCCCTGGGAAACAGCTCCCAAGGCTTGCATCACGTTTTCCAGGTCATGTTCTTCCAGCAGGTTTGCCACATAGGTTTTTAGTCTTTCTGGATTTGCCAAGGGGTCTTCGCATTGAAGCCCTTTGCAAATTAGTTTCCGCAGCAGCACCAAACGGTCATGCTGATTGTATTCATCCAGTACAAATACTGCCAGTTTGCAGCCCTGATCATAAAACTCCTTCAGTATCTGCCAGCCGATAAAGGATTTTCCGGTGCCATGCTCACCATAAATAATCACCTGGTTCAGCTTTTTCTCCGCAATCTGGGTAATAATGTGCGCAGTTTCGGTTAGATAGCTTACCTGTAGTTTATCGTTAAATTGTTTTATATAGCTGTGTATATGTTCCGGCAACTCACGCACAATCAGGTAAAATTCCAGCTCTTCTTTAATCCCCTTTACCAGGGTTTTGCGCAGGAATTTTGCCTCAAACCGGCTTTCAGCATTACCAAGGATGTCTTTGGTAAACACAATCTGGCCGTATTCTGCAGAGCTCATCAAGCGTGCCGCCACATTTACGCCACCTCCGATGATGCCATATTCGTGGCGATTTTTAGCTCCCAGAATGCCTGCATAGAGGTTGCTGTAGGTAAGGCCTATTTTTGCTTTTAAGGGTGAATCCAAGCGGTTTATCTGGTGGGCAGCCAGAATGGCGCGTTCAATATCATCCACATGGGTTTGCAATATGCCAAAACTGATTAGCAAAATCATACCTTTGTCGGTGTAGTCAATTTTATTCACCATGCCTTCCAAATGGTAAACGATTTCCTGGATGGCACTGTAATAACGGTTGATTTCTTCGTATTTTGCTTCCTGAATAAACTCTTCGGCATTTACGCCAATAAACAGAATGGCAGAATTGCGCAGTTCGCCGCTGAAGGTTTCCGATTGCCCCCGCTCCAGGATTTCGGAAGGGAAAAAGCTTTGGTCAAAATCTTGATCGGCAAACTGGGGGATGGTGGGTTGAGCGGTTTTTTTACACGATTCCGTAAGAATTGATTTTTCCGCGTTATCTCGTTTGACAACCAGGGTTTCATTATGCCCGGCAAGCTCACAAAGATGGTAAAGATCACCCATAATAGAACTGTAAACAAAATAGTCCAGATGCTTTTCCGGGTTTCCCAAGATAATCATCTGCGACTGTCCGAAACCCATACTGCCGTGATAGGCCAGTTCACTACCATATTCCTGCCTAAACGCATTATTCAGAAAGTCCAAACCCCCCCGGAATTCTTCCATGCAGATCTGCATCTGTGCCAGGCAGGTTTTTTCGGGAATGGCAAAGGCTGCCAGGATTGCATCACCTTCAAACTTTAGTATCTGCCCGCCATACTGGATTATTTTGTCGTTTAGCAGGTTAAAATACTGGTTCAGCAGATTGGTAATTACTTCCACACCATAATGACCTTTAGCCGACACCTTTTCGGTTAGCTTGGTGAATCCGCACACATCCAGAAACAGGAATCCACAGCCGAAACTGCATGAGATATTATTCGGATTTTTCTGCGCTAAAGTCCATTCTACCATACCTGGCAACAGGGTGCTTTTCGAGTTCATAAAACCTCCATTGTATCCTGTTGCAATTTTGCTGTATAGGCATGGGTGGTCAAGCAAAAAAAATAATCTTATTCTTCTCTGCTCTAAATTTTGGGTTTTGACTTACAATT